>VHCW01000031.1 GCA_016871575.1 Verrucomicrobiota bacterium | reverse complement strand
CCACGACGTCTGTCTGGAGACGATGGACACCGGCGCGATCTACGGCGGCTCGTTGAACTGGCTCTCCGCCCACGGTTGCGTCATCCGGCACAACTTCATCCACGACGTCATCGGCCGCAGCGGCAAGGCGGGCAAATGGCTCGCGCCGTATTTCGCGTGGGGCATCTATCTCGACTGGACGGCGATGGGCGTCACGGTTACCGGCAACATCGTCGCGCGCACGCCGCGCTCCGGCATCCATGTCCACGACGGGCGCGACAACCTGATCGAGAACAACATCCTCGTCGAGTGCGGCTCCGGCCAGCATGAGCACGGCGCGGTCAGCCAGATCGAGTTCAACGGCTGGGACACCAGCTACGGCTGGTGGAAACGGGAGATCGAGAACTGGAGCAAACAATACGACTCCGTCGCCAACCTGCCGGCGTGGCGCAACGTCGCGAGCCTGCGCGACCCGCGCACGGTGCCGCTGCCCGATGGCCGCACGATGCAACGCAACGTCGCCCGCCGGAACATCCTTTGCTGGCGCGACCCACAGCCGCAGCCGTTCAGTTTCCGCAACGTCTCGTTCGAGCACAACCTCTCCGACTCGAACCTCGTCTGGCATTTCAACCAGCCGCTCAAGACCGGCCAGTTCAAACTCAAGTCCGTCACCGGCCCGAACATCGCGCCGCCCAACGCCGACTTCGAGACACCTGAGGTTTGGAAGTGGCACATCCGTCCGAGCACGAACGATCACGTCATGCTTTGCGCCGACTCACCGCACGGCGGTCGTGGCTGCCTGCGCATCACTGGCAAAACCGATCCTGCGAACAAAGACAAGGAATCATGGGCGCGCATCCCCAGCGTGAAGAGCGCCGAGGTTCCCGTCCAGCACGGCCAAGTCTATCGTCTCACCGTGTGGCTCCGCAATGTGGGGCAGGTTTGCAACCTGCCCGCTGTCGGCAATAGGCAGGTTGCAAACCTGCCCCACACGGTGCGCGTCGAGATCGGCCTGCAAGCCTACCGACCCAAGCTCTACAGTTGGCAGTCGGTGAAGACCGTCAGCGTCGGCACGGCGTGGTCGCAGCACGAGTTGATTGCGCGTTTCCCCGCGCAGCCACCGGAAATGAAAAGCTGTTACGTCCGCATCCGGTTGCCCGACGGCGACGGCGCGGTCTGCGTGGACGACGTGGAACTGCACGCCGCCGAGCCGATGGACGAATGGGCCGCATGGCAGGCGCTTGGCATGGATCGTCACTCACTCATCGCCGACCCTCGATTCGTGAACGCGAACAAGGACGACTACCGTCTCCGTTTCACCTCGCCGGCGTTCAAGCTTGGTTTCAAGCGCATCCCCGTCGAGAAGATTGGTTGCTACCGCGACGACCTGCGCGCAAGCTGGCCTGTTGTGGAGGAGAATAAGCCATGATTCGATGCTTCGTGATGTTTGCCGCTGTGCTGTGTCTTGCCGCCCTTACGGGCTGCGCGCGCCAGCCGCAACTCACCGTGGTCAACCAATCGTCCACAACGCTCACCGATCTTGTGGTGTCCGGCTCGGGCTTCTCCACGCGCTTGGGCGCGCTTGCGCCCGGCGAGCAGAGGCGTCTCGGCGTCAGCCCCTCGGGCGAGTCCAGCCTGCGGTTCGAGTTCGACGCCGCTGGCAAGCATCACTCGGTCGCGCCGGACTGCTATTTCGAGAACAGCCCACTCTACCGGGTCACCGCCACCATCGGCCCGGATTTCACCGTGAAGGTGGACGTCAGAATCGAAAAGTATTGACCACTCACAACACAGCCATGAAACGAAAAGGAGCAACTCAAGTCAGGTACGCGGTCAGGAGACCTGCGCACAACAGCGAGTTCCCATTCCGGCAGGGGTTACTCCAGGAGATGTCCCAAGGGGATGGCGAACAATCGCTCGTCCAGTTTCACCGCTTCCTTCCCATTATAGGCCAGCACCGCGGCCTGGCAGGCCGGCGTTCGCTCCAAGAACGCCCGCAGACCGGACAGGTCACTCTCGTTCCAGCGCGTGGTCGCTTTCACCTCGATGGCGAACACCTTGCGGCCCGCCTCGATCACGAAATCCACTTCATGCCGCCCCTGCTCGTGCCAGTAACTCAGCCGGGCTTCGGGCAGGTGGGCTTCCAGCAGCGCTGCGAGATTCTGCGCCACATACGTCTCAAACAAAGCGCCGCGCAACAACTCCTCGCGTCCCGCTTCCAGCGAGACCACCCCGGCCAAGTGCGCCGCCAACCCGCTGTCCGTGAAATACAACTTGGGCGATTTGATCAACCGCGAACTGCGGTTCTTCAGAAACGGCGGCAGCCGGCGAATCAGGAACGACGTCTCCAGCAGATCGAGATACCGGCCCGCCGTCACCGCATTGAGCTTGGCGTCACGGCCAATCGTGCTGATGACCAGCACCTGCCCCGTGCGCAACGCCGCCAGTTGCGCCAGCGTGCGGAACGCGACCAGATCGGTGATCTGCGACAACTGCCGCACATCGCGCTCCACGTACGTCTGCACGTAACCGCGAAACCACTCCGCCACGCCGTCGGCCGGGCCGAGACACGCCAGCGGCAACCCGCCCCCCAACACCTCGCGCTCCGTCACCGGATTCGCCCTGCCGGCGGACAGGACGGGAGCCGCGAGAAACTTCACCAGGAACGGCGGTTTGGCCGTCGTTCCCCGCTGTTCCCGGCGCGTCATCGGATGCAGCGTGAAATAGCCGGCCCGCCCCGCCAACGTCTCCGACACATGGCCGAGCAACGCCAGATTGGCCGACCCGGACAAAATGAACCGCCCCGGCCGCCGCTGTTCATCCACGCTTCGTTTCAACGCCACGAGCAGTTCCGGACACCGCTGCACTTCGTCGAGGATCACCGCGCCTTCCAGCAGCGATTCCGGATTGGCGCGCGCCGCCGCCAGCGTGGCGAAATCATCCAGCGTCCGGTAAGCGTGACCGCGAGCGAGGGCCGCTTCGTTCTGGAGCAACGTGCTCTTGCCGGTCTGCCGCAGCCCGGACAGCACCACCACCGGCAGCCGCCGCAGCGCCCCCACCAGCCGCGGCGTGATTTCGCGGGAAAGATAGTCTGTCATAATGCAACACCTTATAGCGGCATTATGACAGCACGTCAAGGCGCTTCCGTCCGCCGGCTTCACCCTTCACGCCCGTGCTTCAAGAACCAGAATCCCGATCAACAGCTTCCAAGTGACGCGCTGATTTCCGGCTTGAACGTCGCCGGCGGTTTGCCGTCCAATGCTCCCCAACCATGAAACCCACCCTCACCCTCCTCACCGCCCTGCTGCTGGCGCCGCTGGCCGCGCTGCACGCCGCCGACACGCGAACGGTTTACGTCGTGCCGAACTTTCACCCGGCCAGTTGCGGATGGCTAACCGACTGGTCCACGGAGCGGAACTACTGCGCGAATTCCTACTTCGACCACCTCGACCGGGTCCGGGACGACGCGAACTACAACTTCGCGCTCTCGGAGTGCAACAATCTCATCGCGATGCTGAATTTCCGCCCGGACCGCATCGCGGAGTTGAAGCAACGCCTCCGCGAAGGCCGCGTCGAACTCTGCAACGCCTTCTTCCTCGAACCGACCATCAACCTCTCCGGCGGCGAGGCGCTCGTGAAAATGGGCGTCGAGGGCCTGCGCTGGCAACAAGCGATGTTCGGTGTGCGTCCCCGTCTCGCGTGGATGATTGACGTGACCGGTATGCACGAACAGATGGCGCAGATCAGCGCCGGCCTCGGCCTCGACGGCTTTGCCTATTGCCGGCACAACCCGACCGGCTACGCGATTCACTGGGCCGAGTCGCCCGACGGCACGCGCTCGCTTGCGGTCGCGCCCGGCCGGTACGCTGACTGGTCGCCCGTTTTCAAGTCCTCGGTGCCACTGACAGAAAAACAACTCGCCGAACTGCAGGCCGACCTCCAGTTCCGCGCCGATCCGAGGCCGTTGACGCCGGAGGAGATCGTGAAAAACGCGAAGCCGTCGGGCGGCGAACCGCGTCGCGCCCCGGTCGGCGCGCCGTTGCTCCTGTTTGGCGGCAGCGCCGACTACAGCCTCGCGCCGCTCTACAAACCGTACCCGACCGAGTTCCTGCAACAGTTCAAGAAAGTCGCACCGGAGTTCGACGTGCAGTTCGCGACGTCGAGCAAATATCTCGACGCCATTCTGCCGGGCATCAAGTCGGGCGCGATCAAACTGCCGGTGATGCGCGGCGGAACGATGTTCAACTACAACGCGTTTTGGATCCAGAACCCGCGCGTCAAATCGTGGTTTCGCCGGTGCGAACACGAGCTTCAGGCCGCCGAGATGCTCGCCACCGCCGCCAGCCTCTATGCAGGTGGAATGTGGGAGGGGCCTCAGCGCCCCGACTCATCGCGGCATAAACAGAAGGTCGGGGCGCCAAGGCCCCTCCCACTTTCTGGTTTCGAATATCCCGCGCAAGCGTTCCACCACGCGTGGCTGTTGATGTGCCTGAACATGGACCGCAACACCCTTTGGGGCGCCGCCGGCGGCATGGTGTTCGAGCACGAACGCAGTTGGGACGCCCGCGACCGGTTCGAGTGGGTCGAGCAAACCGCCCGCGCCATCGCCACGCGCGCCGCCCGCTCACTCTCATTGAACTCTGATTTGAGTGCTACTCCCAAGGAGCGGCGGTTTGCAACCGCCGCCGTGGCGAGTTCACAGAAGAACGAGCCTGTCGCCAATCAGGCTGCGGCGGTTGCAAACCGCCGCTCCTTGAACGAGACCATACGGACAAAGTTCTACTCCGCCCGGCTCGATCCAAAGACCGGCGCGCTCATCAGCCTCAAGCTCGGCAACCGCGAACTGCTCGGCGGCCCCGCCAACGTCATCGTCGCCGAGCAGCCGAAGAAGAAAATCGCCTTTTCCGCCGACCACATGGTGGACCGGCCCGACCGCGACCGTCTCGCCGATTCCAACCATTCCGCACCGCGCCTCAGCGTCCGCGCCAGTTCTGAGATGACCGTGGTGGAAGCGGAGTCGTCGTTCCTCGGCGGTGGCCGGTTGCGGCGCACGATGACGTTTCACCGGGATGATCCGCGGATAGATTTCGAGACCGAGTTGAACAACATCCCCGACCGGACTGTTGTCGTCGCCGAGTTCCCGCTCGCCGCGCCCGTGCGCGAAGTGCGCCGGGGCATCCCGTACGGCTTCGCCCACGGCGCGTGGGCGATCACCAACGCCGCTCTGCCCGGCTTCGTCAAAGGCATCACCCCGGCGGTGCGTTGGTCGCATTACCAGATGGCTGGCGCCGGCGTGGCGTTACTCGATCAGGGCCTCACCGGCCGCGAGATCACCGACAACACGCCGATCATCTACCTCTACAACGCCAACGACACCTATCGCGGCCACACCAACTCGTGGCTCAGTGGCAAAGGCCGGCACGTGTTGCGATACGCGCTCGTCCCGCACACCGGTGATTTCACCACCGCGCGGGTGGCGCAACGGGCGTGGGAGTACAACACGCCGACAGATTTGCCGTCGGTGAAGACGACGGAGTTTCTGCAAACCAGCGACAACGTCATCGTCGAGGCGCTGCGCCGTGAAGGCAGCGAGATCGAATTGCGCCTCGTCGAATGTCTCGGCAAAGCCGGTAACGCACAAGTCATGCTGCGTCTGCCGCACGAAAGCGCAGCGTTGACTGACATGCTCGGCGGCAATCGTCAGCCGTTGCGAGGCGGCCCGAGCTACAAGTTCCCTGTTCGCCCCCAACAGATCGTGACGATGCGCTTCAAGACCGCCGATGCCGTGCCGGCCGTGAAGCCGCTGACGGAATGGGACGAACTCGTGCCGGAAAAGAAGCGCGAAGCGTTACGCCGCTACCAGCCCGACGTCAAAGGCCACCCGCCAGCCGAGTGGCTACAACCAAAACCCGCAACGAAGAAACAACCATGAAACGCGCCCTCACACTCCTCACCACCATGTTGCTCGCTGCGCCAGCAGCACTCCTTGCCGACAATGCGGGCGGCTCGCTCTCCGCCGACGCCATCCAACAACTCCGCACCGAGAGCGCCCAGCGATGCGATGCGTTTTTCCGCAAGCAGTCGGGGCAGCCGTTTGCTCCGGCACCGATCATTAAGGACTGGAATCATCGCGGTGACTTCACCCGCCATTATGTGCAATCGGTACTCCTCTTTGCTTCGAGGGCGTTCTACTTGAATGAGCAGCTCGCGGAGGCGAACAGGGCCCTCAGTGAGATGTGCCAGTATCATCTCGATCGCCCCCAGACGTTGCTGGAAATCCACAGCTTTCCCGAAGCGCTCCGCTATTTGGCCCAGCTTGCGCAATTCTACGGACCCGAGGGCACGCGAGCCAAAGGACGGCTCTCCCCGGAGACTTATCGTGTCATGCTCACGACGATGTGGGAGTGGGCGAAGGTGAAGTCGAAGATGGCGGCGTGCGTGGTGGACGAGTCCCACACATGGACGATAACCGACTCGGAAAATCATCATGCAAATCACTTCGCGTCCTGCTTGGCGGTGACGACGTTTCTGGCGCGTGTCCCCGAGTATCGCGACCGCCTGTTCGATGACGGCCACACCGCGAGGCAGCACAGCGCGGCGTGGACCGCTTACCTGCGCGAGTATCTCAGCGAGCGGGGTCGCAAAGGCATGACGGTCGAGATCGAGTCGCCTTCGTATGCGTCCGGGACCTTGAGCGCGGTCTATTGGCTCTATGAGCTAAGCGATGATCCCGTGTTAAAGCATCGCGCCAGCGACTACATCACGCTCTATTGGGCGCTGTGGGCACAACAGCAGATCGATGGAATCGAGGGCGGGGCAAAGGCGCGGTGCTATCCCGATTCAGCAAAACACGGGGAGAGTTTCGTCAGTCGTGCAGCGTGGTATGCGCTCGGCGTCGGTTCGTCACAGTTCGTGCATTTGAGCATGCTGCCCTTCGTCACCTCGTCATGGAAAATCCCCGACGTAGTGATGGATCTGGCGCTCGATGTGAAAGGCCGGGGTAGCTACGAGGTGATCGAGCGCCGTCCGGGACTCGCCCAGCCGGGAGCTGAGAAGCGGAAAGGCATGAGTCAAATCGCTCCCGATGGTGGTGGTCTGGTCCGTTACACCTACTGCACGCCGGAATTTGTCATGGGCTCCCTGCTTTGCGCTGCACGGCCCGCTAGCGACTGGACGTCGATAAGCTCTCAGAACCGCTGGTATGGAGTCATCTTTCGCGGAGCGATGAACGCGCGCATCTATCCCTATTGCGAGACGGATCACAGCTCCTACAACCAGCAGTGGGCCGTGCAGCACAAGGGCACGCTGATCGCTCAGAAACTCAAGACCAGCCAGCACGCCGACGGCCTGCGCGTTTGGATTTCGGAGGCGGGACTTACCGCGCCGCGCGAGGAAGGCGGATGGTTTTTCACGGAAGCAGCCGGTGCGTGGGCAGCAGTGCGCGTGATCTCCGGCGACACCAAACTCATTCCTCCGGCGAAACCCGCGAAAAAGAAGAAGGTGCTCCCCAAGGCCACCACGAGCGATGACGGAGACACGCTGGACAGCCGCGCGAGCGGATGGGTGCTTCAATGCTCCGATGCATTCTCGTCCGTCATCATCGAGGCAGCGACCAAGGCGGATTACCCGACGCGGGAGGCGTTCCGAAAAGCCATCCTCGCCCTGCCGGTGAAGACCGAAGGTGGACGGCTCACATACACTGGCCTCGGTGGCGACCGGTTCATTTTCTTCACCGACCAAACGGAACTGCCGCGCGTGAATGACCAGCCCGTCAACCTGGCTCCGACGAGGGTTTATGACAGTCCGTTCGTGCAGTCGGATTGGAAGAGCGGTGTGGTCACCATCCAGAAGGGTGCCCGCAAACACGTGCTGAACTTCAACGAATGAAACGTCTCATGCATCTCCCCGCTTGCCTGTTCATCGTCGCCGCTCTTGCGCCTAGCGCGCCATTCGTCGTAGCGGCAGAAAAGGAACCGCCGCCGCATCCTGCCGTCGGCCAGCGATTCATGCCGACCGATGTCGATTGGTCGCATCCCGTCTATGCCACGACGTTCGACAACGCCGCGGCGCTTGGCGATTGGAAGCTCGAAGGCGGCAAGACCATGCGCATCGTGAATGGCAGACTCGTCCTCGAAAGCGATCCCGGCGGTGAGAAACCATCGCCGAAAGACAACCACCTCGTCTGCTGGCTGACCAAAGAGATGCCCGCCGACTTTCTGCTGGAGTTCAAGGTGCGCCCGCAGGATCGCAAGAACGGTCTCAACATCATCTTCTTCAATGCCCGGGGTCTCCATGGCGAAAGCATCTTCGACCCGGCGCTCAAGCCGCGTTCCGGCCTCTTCGCGCAATATCACAGCGGCGACCTGAACAACTACCACATCTCGTATTGGGCGGGCGACCGCGGCACCGCCAACGTGCGCAAGAATTGCGGCTTCCATCTGGTCGCCACCGGCAAAGACCTTGTGGTGCCCGCACCCGCCGAGGCCTTTCAAACCATCCGCCTCTACAAACACGGCGGCACCATTCGACTCATGGTGGATGACGTGATCGAAGTCGCCTTCGATGATGACGGCAAGACTCACGGACCCGTTTGGACGCACGCCGGCTGGATCGGCCTGCGCCAGATGGCTCACACCGTCCGTTGTGAATACGACGACCTAAAAGTCTTCCCCTTAAAACCATGAAACACACCCTCGCACTCCTCACTGTCCTACTGCTGGCGCCGCTGGCCGCTGGCATTCACAATTTAGAAATAAAAAAACACATATAAGGAGAACACAACCATGAGCATGTTCGACACCACCGGCAAAGCGGCTGGCACCACCGCGCGCAAGGAGAATACCCTGCGCAAACTCGACCGCATGAACAAGGCACTGCACCATCAGGAACTGGACCGCGTCCCGATCAGCGATTGGTTCTGGGGCGGATTCATCAAACGCTGGCGCACGGAGCTCGGCCTGCCGGCGGACGCCAATCCGTATTACCACTACGACCTCGATTGGATTGTCACAATTCCAAACATGGACCCGCACATCAAACCCTTCGAGACGATCCGCGAGGACGCCGAGGAAGTCGTCATCAAGACCGGCTTCGAGACGACGTTGCGGAAACGGTTCGATTTCCCAATGCCGGAACAGGTCAGTTGGGAGACCGACACCATCGAGAAACTCGAAGCGTTCGAGTTCGATGACCCCGCCGACCCACGAAGGTTCTTCAGCGGCGGCGACAACCAGATCGCGGGCGTCGGTGACGGTTTCTCGCGCAACTCGCCGCCGTGGATCGAGACGGTGAAATCGCTGCGACCCGACTTCCCCGTCTATGGCAGCATGATGGAAGCGTCGGAGTGCGTGACCCGGTTGCTCGGCCAGATGAACATGTTGATGTGGATGGGCGAATACCCGGAGCGTTTCGGCAAACAGATTCTCCGCATCGGCGAGCACTACTACAAGAGCGCCGAGGCCACCATCAAGGCCGGTGAAGGTTTGCTCGACGGCTTTGTCGTCTGGGGTGACGTTGCCTACCGTAAATCGCTGCTCTTCTCGCCCGATTACTGGCGCGAGTATTTCAAGCCGACCGTCAAGGCGATGATCGCGCTCTGTCACAAGAACAACCTGCCGGTCATCTACCACGGTTGCGGCAACGTGGAGTCAATCTTGGAGGACTACATTGAGATCGGCCTCGACTCCTACAACCCGATGGAAACCAAAGCCGGGATGGATCTCTGCGAGTATCGCAAGAAGTACGGTCACCGGATTGGTTTTTGTGGCGGCAGTGACATGCAGGTCTGGGAAACCGGCGACCGCGCCGCGATCAAGCGCGAGGTGCTCCGCAAACTCAACGCCGCCAAAGGCGGTGGCGTCATCTTCCAAAGCGACCACTCCGTCAGTAGCAACGTCTCCGGCCAGACCTACGATTACATCGTGAAACTGGTCCGCGAGTACGGTACATATCCACTCAACCTTGGAGAGTTCGATGAGAACCTCACGACGTAAATTCTTGTGGAGTGCCGCAGCCGGCGGACTCGGCGCGCTCACCACCAGCGCAAACGAAAAGCCTCAACGTAAACTGCCTGTGTTGGCGGAGGCCGACATTGTCGTCTGCGGCGGCGGCACGGCGGGGATCTCGGCGGCTTGTTGCGCGGCGCGACACGGGGCGAAAGTGATCCTGCTGGAACGCTGGCCGAGCCTTGGCGGGATGGCCACCAACGCGCTCGTCAACATCTGGCACACCAGTGACCGCAAGAAACAGGTCATCTTCGGGTTCACACAAGAGGCAATTGACCGCGGCGGGCGTTTCGTGCGTCGGATGGCGCATTACCCAACGCGTCCAGAGACGCACGAGTTCGACTCAACCGGAATGCGCGTGGTATTTCATCGAATGCTCAAGGACGCTGGTGTGCGGGTCTTCTGCAACCTGACCGCCATCGAGTCGCTCGTCGAGAATGGACGGATGAAAGCTGTCTTCGTGGACACCAAAACTGGCCGCAAACTCGTGTCCGGAAAAATCTTCATTGACGCCACCGGCGACGGTGATGTGGCTGCCAACGCCGGGCTGTCGTTCGACTTTGGGCGCGCAAGTGACGGTGCAGTGCAAGGCATGACGATGATGTTCCGGTTGCGCGGATTGGATGCTGCCACTATTAAATCTCATTCCAAAGATGCCCAGCGCGTGTTCGAACTCATGAAGAAACTTCGCGATGAGGGCAAGTTTCCCCAGTTCCTTGAAGCGGCAGCCCGTTCCTACTTGACCAGCCCGCGCGATCCGCTGGTGTCCTACAACATGTGTCCGGTGGCCGGTAATCCGCTCGACGAGGAAGAACTGACACGGCTCTCCGCGCAGGCTCGCGAGCAGGTTTATCAATACGTGAATCTGTGGCGGGAACAGATGCCCGGCTTCCATGACGCCGAGGTCGAGCAAGTAGGGTTTGCCCTTGGCATCCGTGAGTCGCGGCGCATTCGCGGTCTCAAGACGCTTGACGCGCAAATGGTGGTGAAAGCCGTCAAGCAACCCGACGCCATAGGCCACGGTTTTTGGATGATTGATATTCACGACCCGAAAGGCACCGGCCACACGACGTGGGTGGATCAGAAGGCAGAGATGATGCCGGCCGTCGGCGATAGCTATCATATTCCGCTTGGTATCTGTTTGAATAACCAGATTCCGAATCTCGCCGTCGTCGGTCGCTGCATTTCCGCGACACACGAAGCCCTCGCGTCGGTCCGTCTCCAATCCCACTGCATGGTGATGGGGCAGGGCGTCGGCACCTGTGCCGTGCTCGCGCTCAACGCTGGAGCGGAGATGGCGCAGTTTGACGTTCGCAAGCTGCAGGTGCAGTTGCGCAAGGATGGTGTTTACCTGGAGAACGTGCCACAAACGTGACGAAAGGAACTTCACAATGACAGACGGCGTTGTTTCCAATCCCTTCCTTGGTGTCGCGCTGCACGCGGTGGGCGCGATCTTCGCGGCGACCTGCTACACGCCGCAGAAACAGGTCAAACGCTGGTCGTGGCAGACGTATTGGCTGACGCAGGCCGCGTTCTGCTGGTTCCTGCTGCCGATCATCGGCGCGTACTTCACGATTCCAGAACTTGGCGCGGTGCTCCGCGAAGCGCCGCGCGACGCGATGTTGAAATCGTTCCTGCTCGGCGCGGCGTACGGCATCGGCGGGACGGCGTTCGGCGTCTCGATCCGGTACATCGGGTTCTCGCTCACGTATGCCATCGCGGTCGGGTTGTCGAGCGTGCTCGGCACGCTGATTCCGCCGCTGGTCAAGGGCACGCTCGGCTCAACTCTTTCGAAGCCCGGCGGCGGTTGGGTGTTGATGGGCATCATCGTCGGCACGCTCGGCATCGCGTTGTGCGGTGTCGCGGGCCGGTCGAAGGAGACAGACTTGCAGGGGCAGGATGCGTCGAAGAGTTTCTCGCTTGGCAAAGGGCTGGCGCTCTCGCTGTTGGCGGGCGTGCTCTCCGCGGTGTACGGCTTCGCGCTCGAAGCCGGGCAGCCGATTGCCGACACCGCCGTCAAGCACGGCGCGGGAATGTGGCAGGGTAACGTCATCTACATCTTCTCGAACACCGGCGCGTTCCTGACGACGCTGGTCTATTGCCTCTACCTCCACGCCAAGCACAAGACGATTGGCGAACTCGTCGAGTTGCCGGCGGGTGAGGAGAAGGCGTCGTTGCCGGTGAACTTTGCGATGGCGGTGCTCACCGGTTTGTTCTGGTACGGGCAGTTCTTCTTCTACAACCTCGGCCACGTGCGGATGGGGGCGTTCAAGTTCACGAGCTGGGCGATCCACATGATCATGCTGGTGCTGTTCAGCAACGTCGTCGGCCTCGCGCTGAAGGAATGGACAACCTGCAAACCGCGCACGCGCTGGGCGCTGCGCATCGCGTTGACCGTGCTCGTCGCCGCCGTGTTGGCCTTGACCTACGGCAACCATCTCGGCGATGTAACCGCCAAACACTAGGAGATCACCACAATGAAACGATACGCTTGGGTTATCGGTGTCCGGCCTGAGAAACTGGACGAATACAAACGCCTGCACGCCGCCGTCTGGCCGGGGGTGCTGCGGATGATCAAGCAGTGCCATATCCAGAACTACTCGATCTATCTGCGCCAACTGCCCGACGGCAACCATTATCTGTTCAGCTACCTCGAATACGTGGGCAGCGATTTCGCCGGCGACATGGCGACGATGGCGGCCGACGCGGAAACGCAACGTTGGTGGGCGGTCTGCAAACCGTGCCAGCTCCCGCTTGCCAACCGCAAACCGGAGGAATGGTGGGCCGACATGGAAGAAGTGTTCCATCAGGATTGAAGGGAGAATCCCATGACATCCCGCGAACGAGTTCTAGCTGCTTTTTACCACGTCGAACCCGACCTCGTACCGCGCTGGTGTGGTGCATCACCGGAGTTTCTCGCCAAGGCGCGCCGGCAATTACACCTGACGGACGACGAGAGTTTCTTCGTCCGCATCGGCGACGATTTCCGGCGCGTCTTTGCGCAGTACGCCGGCCCAGCGCATCCGGCAAACAGCACCATCTTCGGCATCGAGCGCGCCGGGCACGGGTACGGCCAGCCGTTGAGTCATCCGCTCGCCGACGCCACGCTTCAGCAAGTCCACGATTACCCGTGGCCCGATCCGAACTGGCAGGACGTGTCGCGCATTCGCGTCAACGCGCTCGCGTGGAACCGTCAATACGCCATCCTCGGCGGCGATTGGTCGCCGTTCTGGCACGACGCGATTGACCTGCTCGGCATGGAGAACATGTACCTCAAGATGTACGACGAACCGGAAATTGTAGATGCCGTCCTCCAACACATCGTGGACTACTACGCCGCCGTCAACCGTCGCATCTTCGACGCTGCCGCCGATGCGATTGACGTGTTTTTCATCGGCAACGATTTCGGCGGCCAGACCGGTCCGCTGCTCAGTCCCGCCCAGTTCGAGCGGTTCATGTTGCCACATCTCAAGCGCCTCATTGACATCGGCCACCAATACCGGCTGAAAGTCCAACTTCATTGTTGCGGCGGTTTCGAGCCGTTGATTCCCGCGATGATCGCGGCCGGACTTGACGGCCTGCACGCCATCCAGCCGTGTTGCGGCGGCATGGATTTGGCGAAGCTCAAAACCAACTACGGCGCGAAGATCCTCTTCAACGGCGCGATTGATTCGCATCACGTCCTCATCAACGGCACGCCCGACCTCGTTCGCCAGCGTACGCGTGAAGTCCTTGCCATCATGGCCCCCGGCGGCGGCTACATCGCCGGCGCGAGCCACGATTACATCCTCGAAGAGACTCCCGTGGAGAACGTCATCGCCATGTTCGACGCCGTAGCCGGGTTCAACGTTGAGGGGGATGTCCGCAATCGCCAGAGAACGACCCCGTAACGCACAGACACAAAAACCCGGTGAATCTATGGAACTATCGTTCCATAGATTCACCGGTGCGGTGGTCGCGGGAAAGGTGTTCTGTCCGTGCCTCGGCAGTTCGCAGGCGGCGCGGCGCGAAGTCGCGCTACGCGCCAAGGGTCTGTTGGTAGGCGGCCAGCAGGCGCGGCGCTTGATGATGCCACGCGAGCGAGTCTTCCATGCGTTTCCGTCCGAGCGCGCCCATCTTGGTTCGCTCAGTTTCATCAGCAAGCAACTGTTCTATCTTTGCCGCGAGGTCAACAACGTTGTTCGGCTCCGCATACCACGACGCCTCCCCGGCGGAGAAACGGTCCTCCTTGAGGTCATACTGGACGATGGGACGGCCCAACGCCATGTACTCCATGATTTTGTTCATCGTGGAGACGTTGTTGAGCGGGTTGAGCGGGTCGGGATTGACGCAGAGGTCGCAGCGTGCGAGCCGCGCCATCATTTCAGCGTCGGGAATCCGCCCGGTGAACTCGACGCAGTCGGCCACGCCAAGGTCGCGCGCCATCTGTTGCAGTTGCTCGAACATCGGCCCCTTGCCGATCAGGCAGAACTGGATGTCCTTCCGCCCGCGGTTCACCACCAACTCATGCGCAGCGCGCAACAGATGATCCAGTCCGTCCTGCGGCCCCATCACGCCGAGGTAGCCCACCAGGTATTGTCGCCCGCGTCGAAACAACGGGTCCGGCGTCGTCGGGTTGAACTTGGAAAGATCCGGCGCGCTGCGGACAACGTGGACGTGTTCGGGCTTTTTCCGTCCGCGCCGGAGAGCGACGGCCCGGTAGGATTCGTTCGTGCTGATCACCGTGTCGGCCAGCCCGAACGTCAGCCGTTCCAGCAAGCGCAACGCCCAGTAAAACAAATCGCGGCGGTTGTACTTCGATTCGTACAATTCCGGGCAGAGATCGTGGTGGTCGAAAACGAACTTCACGCCGTGCAGGAACTTGAACCATGCTGCCACGACAAAAATCAAATCCGGCGGGTTGCACGCGTGGATGACGTCAAACCGGCGTTCGCGCCAGGCGCGCCGGGCCAGTTTCCATTCCCACGACAACGCGGCGAGATACTCGCGAAAATAGCCGGTCGCCGAATGCACCTCCGGCGGCAACGGATGCCGATAAACGTGGATGCCCTCGATGACCTCGCGCAGCGCCTCGTAGCCCTTGCCGGTGGGGCAGATCACCGACACCTCGCAACCGGCGCTGCGCAAGGTCGTCGCCTCCATCCAGACCCGTCGGTCAAACGGCACCGGCAGGTTCTCGACGATGATGAGGACTTTCGCGTTCACGCAAGGTCCAGCACCGGCACGCCGGCCTGCTGCGCCAACGCACGGAATTCCGCCGTGTCGTGCGTCACGACGAGGACCTCCGCGTGCTCCAGCAGTTCCTTCGCGTCGGCCACCAGCAGGCTGGCGAGGTGCGGGATGTGTTGCTCGATGTACGCGCGGTTGGCGCCGATCAATTTCGCCTTGCGCACGGCGTGGTCGAGGATGCGGACATCGCAGCCCTTGCCCATCAACCGCTCGGCGAGTTCGACGGCCGGGCTTTCGCGCAAGTCATCGGTGCCCGGCTTGAATGTCAGGCCGAGCAGGCCGACGCGGCGTTTGCCCAGCGTCAACACGCGCTCGACGGCGCGCTCGATGGGAATCTGGTTGCTGCGCCGCAACGACGCCAGCAAGGGCACTTCGAGGTTGTGCAGCCGGGCATAACTCGTCAGCGACCGCAAATCCTTCGGCAGACACGAGCCGCCAAACGAAAAGCCGGGCCGCAGATAAGCGGCGGACACATTGAGCTTGGTGTCCTGCACAAAAATCTCCATCACCTTGCGCCCGTCCACCGAGGCGGCGGCGGCGAGTCGCCCGATCTCGTTGGCGAAACAGATCTTGGCGGCGTGCCAGGCGTTGGCCGCCAGCTTGATCAATTCCGCCACGGCCGGTTCCGTCACGAATATCGCCGCGCGAACCGTCGCGTACAATTGGCGCATCGCATCCGCCGCCGCGGGGTCGGTTGTGCCGATCACCGTGCAGGGCGGCTCGTCGAAATCGCGGACGGCCGCGCCTTCGCGCAGAAATTCGGGGTTGAACGCAACGTGGACCGGGGTCTCGTGGGCGAATTGGCGGAGAATGGCGGCGCACCGCTCGGTGGTGCCGGGAAACACCGTGCTGCGGATGGCCACGATGTGAGAGACGCCTTTCGCGTCAACCGCCTTCCCGATCTGCGCGCAGACCGTCTCCAGCGCGGTCAAGTCCAGGACGCCATCCGACCGGCTCGGCGTGGCGACGCTGATCAATGAAATGTCGGTCGCCTGCACGGCGTCCAACGCGGAAATGGTGGCGCTGATCCGTCCCGCCTTGACGCCGGCGTCGAGCAGTTCGCCGAGACCGCTTTCGATGATCGGCGATTCACCGCGCGCGACGCGGGCGACCTTATCGGGGTTCACGTCCACACCGATCACCTTGTGGCCGTCGCGCGCCAGGCAAGCCGCGCTGACCGTGCCAACGTAACCAAGGCCAAATACGCTGATGTTCATGGCAACACCTCCAATAGACTTGTCAATGTCACCGGCAGCGGGCCGCGCCACCGGGCTTGAATCGTGGTTGTCCCTTTCTTCACACCAAACCGCGGCGAATACCAGCCAGGAATTGTTTCCACCGTCGCCGGCAATTTCATCCGCACGCGGATATTGTCAAGCTGGACATCGCCATCGAAAACGCATCCCGGCGCCAAGTGGAACAGCAGCGCGACATCGTGTTCGCCGCCGCCTTCGAGCGTGTCGGTGATTTCGAGAATGTTTCCGCGCAACGCAAATCGCCGGCGATGGATGATCCCGCGATAGCCGTCGTGCGAGGCAACGAGCGTCTGGCCGTCCCACGACTCCACAGTCGTCTTCGCCTGCCGGCTCCAAAGGAACGGCCCGGCCTGCGTGGACTGGTCGAGGCCGTCCACGACGACGGTGTTGTGCGCTCGCGTGCTGCGGAAGTACCGGCGATCCGCGTCCGAGCGGAAATAATCGCACGTCCCGCTGTCCACAAAGACTGGTTTTCCAGCGACGGTGAGCGTGAACGCGAGCGCGTCGGCGTGTGCGTGCGCCGCGATGGACAAATACCCGTGCGGCCCGGCGTCGGCGAGCACGGCGATGTTCCCGTGGCGCAGGACAAACAACCCGGCGTCCTCGGTGGTCGTCGGCGTTTCGCCGCAGAGTTGGCGAAGCCGCGCGTTGTCGGCGCCGAGCACGAGCGCGTGCCCGTCATCGCAGTCGCCGTAATTCGGCGCGCAATCAGCCAGCGCCGTGATGACGCCGGCCATGCGACGGAGACGCTCGACGTACGACGGCGAGAACGCTGACGGATTCTCCAGCCACGCGAAGAGGAAGAATTCGAACGTGAAAACGTGGTACGACCAGGCCATCTCGCGGTTCAGGCCGCACGGGAACGTCTGCCGGATGATTTCTTCTTCGAGCGAGCGCAACGCCATTTCGCGCCAGCGCGCCGACTCGGCGAACACCGGCCACGCCGTTGTCGCGATGAACAGCCCGGCCATTTCGCCGATGAGATGGTTGTTGGCGGAGGAACCGCGCGAACGGGCGCGCTCGATGAATTCCTGGTGCTGGTGAATGACCGGCCAGAGCGCGTTCAGCCGGTCGTGATGCGGCGAGCCGCGCAAGAGCCGCTCGCACCAGACCCACGCAATCAGCCGGATGCCGGCTTCGAGGGCGTGCGACCAGTTCAGGCCGCGCAGGCAGGGGTTTTTCTCCGACCAGTCGAGAAGTTGCCCGGCAACGGCGTCGGCGTAGCGTTCATCCTTCGTGAGCGCGTAGGCGGCCGCGAGAACAGTCAGGTGATGATGACGGCTCTTTTCCCAGATGACCTTCGCGTCGCCAATGACGGCGGCGTTGCGGTAATCAATGTCGAGCGAGAACCCCAGCGGCGAGGTTTTGCCGGTGGTTTCGTCGCGGTGCCAGTCGGGCGTGCCGCGCCGCAAAAGCTGATCAGCTTCAGCAGGAAGCGAAGACGGCAGGCACTTTGCGGAGACGGCGTCTGCCGGAAAGTTCAAATGCAACGGCGTCGCGCCGCGCGGCGGCTGGCGGCGCCAGCGTTGTTTCTGCCACTCGAAGGCCACGCGCTGAACCATCTCCGCCGGCGACATGGCGCGGGCGCGTTGCCAATACCATGTGAAGTTTGAACATGTCATGGCAAACCTGCTCTCAACAGACAGCAGCGGCGACTTTCCGGTACGCTGTGATGATGTCTGCGACATCGTCGTCGGTCAAGTTCGAGGCGATACAAAGGAGCACCGTGCGGCTGAGCAAGTCATCGAGATGCGGGCAAGTCCCTTTCGCGTAGGAGATGTCGGCCGAGGCGCGGTTCTCCGCCAGTTGCCACGGCGAGATGGCGGAGATGCCGCGTTTGTTCACGAGATTGGTCGCGTTGTAGTAGATGTGCAGGCCCCATTGGTCCATGTGGATCGGATAAAAACCGCCCCTGTCCGCCACGATCCCCTCGCCGCGCAGCGCCTCGACGAACCGCAACGACTTCTCCCGCGTCGGCAGCATGGTCAGCAGAAACGACCCGCCATCGCCTTCGGGATCGGGCACCTCGCGGAACGTCAACACGCCCTCCAGCGCCTTCTTGATCCTGTTCTTCGCCGAGCGCATCGCGCCGGTGATGCGGTCGAGCTTTCCGAGTTGCACGCGGGCGAACGCGGCCGTCAGTTCGCTCATCCGGCAACCGATGCCCCAGAGCTGGACCGACGGATCATCGAAGATCAACCGGCCCGCCTCGTTGCGGGGAAAACCGAGATCGTGCACGGCAAACGCGCGCCGGTGAAGGTGCGGGTCGTTGGTGACGAGCATGCCGCCTTCGCCGGAGGTCATGTGCTTGTTCGTCTGGAACGAAAAAATCCCGATGTCGCCGAACGCGCCGGCCTTGACGCCGTGCTGGGTGGCGCCGTTGGCCTGCGCGCAATCCTCGATGACCTGGAGGTTGTGCCGGCGCGCCAGCGCCACGATCTCCGTGATGTGGCCGATGACGCCGCCCATGTGGACGACGAGGATGGCCTTCGTGCGCGGCGTGATTTTCCTGGCCGCCGCCAACGGGTCCATGCTGAACGTGTTGTCGCAATCCACGAGCACGGGGATCGCGCCGCTGCGCAGCACCGCGCCGGCGGTGGCGACCCAGAAATAACCGGGAATGAGCACCTCATCGCCGGGGCCGATGCCGAGCGCGCAGACCGCCACCTGCAACGCCGCCGTCCCGCTGTTGATCGCCACTGCGTATTGTGTCCCTACGCTGGCGGCGAACTCCTTTTCGAGCGTTGCGACTTCTTTTTGCGGGTCCAAGCCGTAGTAACGGAACAACGATCTCGATTTGCAGATGCGAACGACAGCTTCGATCTCCTGCTCGTCCATGTGATGGACGCCGCACCATTCCTGCGGCAACGGCTTCGTCCGGACCGGTGTGCCGCCTTCGATTGCCAGTTTCTCATTCACGCTCATGATCGTTCTCCGTTTGTTCGCCGCACAGAATAAGGGGCAACCGACCGCTTGCCAAGAACAGCGTGCAGCAAGGGTACGCCCACTCCCGCCGGGGGCTTTGCAGCAGGGCGGGATTCTGGTACAAGTGCGCCATGAAGCCTTTTCTCGCGCTGGCCCTGCCTCTTGGCCTTGTCACTTCATCCTTGTGGGCCGCAATGGCGACGCCCATTGCCCTGGCGAAAAACGGACAGCCATTGCAGAGCGTCGTCGTGGCCTCGAATGCCAGCGAGCGCACACGAGTCGCAGCGGCGGAACTGGCCGAGTATCTGGGGCGAATCACCGGCGCCCGGTTCAACGTGGAATCCGGCGACGGCTCCACGGGGCTGGCCGTGGGATCGCACACGGATTTTCCGGCGTTGAAACTGGACGCGTTGTTTGAACGGGGAAATCCTTTCCGACTCGACGACTATTTGCTGCGCACTCATGCGCGCGGAGCGTGGCTCATCGGGGCCGGGGAGAATGCGGCGCATCTGGCGGTCTGGGATTTCCTGCATCATCTCGGTTATCGGCTGTATTTCCCGACCGACACCTGGGAGGTCATTCCGCGCAAGCCGAACCTGACGGCGACTCTCGATCAATTGGAACGTCCCCACTTTGTCACACGTCAGGCGCCGCGCGGCGCGCCGCATGGCGACCGGAAACTGCAAGAACGATGGGAAGTGCGCAACCGGATCGCATCCTCGTTCACGCTCTCCACCGGCCACGCCTACGGGGCAATCATCAAGGCAAACAAGAAAACCTTTGAAGCGCACCCGGAGTATTACGCGCTCGTGAATGGCAGCCGTGTCCCGGGAACTCACGGCAACACCAAGGTCTGCGTGAGCAATCCGGGGTTGCGGAAACTGTTCGTGGATCATGCGGTGAACACGATGCGCGCGAATCCCGGCTCACAGAGCATTTCCATGGACCCATCCGACGGCGGCAACTGGTGCGAGTGCGAGGCGTGCCGCGCCTTCGGCAGCGTGACCGACCGCGCCTTGACGCTTGCCAACGAAGTTGCTGCCGCCATCAACCAGCTCGGCCTCGGCGCGAAGTATGTCGGCATTTACGCCTACAACCAGCACAGTCCACCGCCCTCGATTCGCGTTCATCCGAACGTGGTGGTGAGCATCGCCACCAGTTTCATAAGGGGCGGGTTCACCGTGGAGAAACTGGTCGAAGGCTGGCAGGTGAAGGGCGCGACCATCGGCATCCGCGAATACCACGATGTCTTCACCTGGAGCCACGACCTGCCGCGCAAGGCACGCGGCGGCGATCTCGCCTATCTGGCGAGGACAATCCCGTATTTTTACCGGCACGGCGCGCGTTTCATGAACTCGGAGAACTCGGACTCTTGGGGCGCCAACGGTTTGGGCTACTGGATTACGCCGCGCTTGCTCTGGAACACCGGTCTCGCGGAAAACGTGGACACACTGGTGGACGACTTTCTCAATCATGCGTTCCCGAAAGCGCAAGCGCCCATGCGGGAATTCTACCAGTTGTTGAACATGGATAAATCCACGCGCACCAAGCAGGATGTCGTGGCCCGGATGTATCGCAGCCTGCAAGCGGCTTACCGTGCCACGGACGACGCGAAGGTCCGCGCGCGGCTCGATGATCTCGTGGTTTACACGCGCTATGTCGAGTTGCACACGCAATACGAACTGCTCGGCGGCGCGGCGCGCCAACAGAAGTTTGAGGAGACTTGCCGTCACGCTTATCGAATGCGCGACCGCCGGATGCTCAGCGCCGAACAGGTCTGTCGCGGGTTTCGCGATCCGAAAGTAAAAGCACTGAAAGAAAAGGGGTCTTCGACGCCCTTCAGCGCGCAAGAGATCAAAGCGATTTTGCTTGCCGGTGTTGAAGCCAATCAACCTGTCGTGTTGAACTTCCAGCCGGTGGAGTTCAGCAACGACCTGGTCCCCGCTACGGCTCTCGCATTGCCGGCTGTGCCACCGGGCAAATGTTCCAACCGCACACGAGGCCATGCCAAAGTCTTCACATGGCTGTCGTCGTCGAAGCAGTCCATCGAACTCGAAGTCACCGGCGGTCTCATCAAACATTATCGCGATCGCGGCAACGTTTCCTTCCGCCTTTACGCAGAACAAGAGGCCACGCTCGAACCAGTGGCGCAGGACGTCTCGGTGCCGCCGGACGGCCAGGCGCGGCGCGTCCTGTTGAAGTCGCCGTATGCGGGACTTCACTGGTTGGAATGGAGCGATGGCGGCGATCTCTCGCAGGTGGTTCCGCCGCCGACGTTGCCGTGGACGATCCGCCTCGCCTTGGAAGACAAAATGAGCCTGCAAAAACGGTGGAGTTTGTACTTCTATGTCCCGCGCGGCACCAAAGTCATCGGCGGCTACGCCGCCGCCAAAGGCGGCTGGCTCGTCAATCCGCAGGGCAAACGCATCTTCAACTTCGACGATCTTCCCGGTGCCGGTTACTTCAAGGCGACAGTCCCCGCCGGTCAGGACGGCGCGTTGTGGAAGATGGAAGAAGTCGCCGGAGCGCGCGCGCTGATGACTGTTCCGCCGTGTTTCGCCAAGACCGCCGAAACGTTGTTGCTGCCCAAGGAAGTTGTTGAGGCCGATGCAAAACGCATCAAGTGACAGCGGCGCGCTCAGTAATCGCGGAACGGGCCGCGCGGCTCGGCGGCGTCCATTTCTTTGCGCCATGCGTCGAACCGCGCCTTGACGCGGGCGAGGACGTCGGGTTTCTCTGCCGATAAATCGTTGCGCTCTTCGATGTCAACGCTGAGGTCGTAGAGTCCCTTGTGCTTGGCCGAATCCGCCCACTTGAAGTTGCCGACGCGCGCGGCCTTGTCGGCGCGGCGCTGCCAGAACATCTCCGTGCGCGGCGACTTTGCCTTGCCGGCGAGGATTGGGAGCATGTCGTGACCGTCGAGCTTGACGCCCGCCGGCGGTTTCGCGCCCGCTGCGGCGCAGAACGTCGGGAACACTTCCAGCGCGGTGAGGAATTCGTCGCACACCTTGCCGGCCGGCAAACGTTCCGGCCAGCGCGCGAGAAACGGCACGCGGATCCCGCCCTCGAACATCGAGCTTTTCCCGCCACGCAACGGTTTGTTGTCGCCGGGGCCGCTGCCGCCGTTGTCGGAGAAGAACATGATGAGCGTGTTTTGTTCGAGCTTCAATTCGCGCAACGTATCGAGCAGTTCGCCCACCGCGTCGTCCATGCAGCTCACCATGGCCATGTAGCGCGCGCGCTTGTCCTTCGGATCGAGGCCTGGATAGAAACCCAGCCATTTCTCCGGCACCTGCAGGCTGTCCTTCTCCAAGTTGGAGGCGCTGTGCGGCGCGTTGAACGGCAGATACAAGAAGAATGGGCGGCTGGCATTTTCGCGCACGAACTGCAACGCCTCGCGCCGGAACAGGTCGGTCGCATAAACACCCTTGTCGGCGGCGGTGCGCTCATTGTTGCGGAACATCGAATGGACGCCGTAGCGTTCGTGCGTGTAGTAATCAATACCGTTGTTGCCGTGGCCATAGAAGTAATGAAAACCGCGCTGAAGCGGTAAATATCGTTTTGCCTGCCCCATGTCCCATTTGCCGATGACAGCATTCCGGTAACCAGCGCGCTGGAGCACGTTGCCGATGGTCGTTTCGCGCGGGTCAAGGCCGAGCGTCATTTCCGGTGACACCAGATATTCCTCCCATGTGAAACGGTGGCCATAATTGACCATGTCGTTGCGAACCATGTCGTAGAGGCCGTTGCGTTGCGGGAAGCGTCCCGTGAGGAGGCTGCCGCGCGACGGCGTGCAGGCCGGCCATGTCACGTAGAAGTTGGTGGCGCGCACACCCTCGCGGGCGATCCGGTCGAGGTTGGGCGTCTTGATTTGATCGCCGCCGAAACAGCCGAGATCGCGGTAGCCTTGATCGTCGGTGACAATCAGAATGATGTTGGGTTTCCGCTCCGCTGCCCGGACGCAGAACGCAGTCAGTACGAGCAGCACGACGTGTAGAAGAAGACGCGGTTTCATGGTTCGTTTGTTTATCAAAACGGCGTTCGTTTGGCACGCGCCATCTTGCTTTTCGCGCCGGCTTCGGTGTAAATGCGCCAATGCGCAAACCGCTTCATCTGCTCCTCATCAGCCTGCTGCTCGGCGTCAACAGTCTTGTTGCTGCCGAGAAGAAACCGTTTTCTGTGACTGTCAAGATGTTGGATAACGGGACGGAACAACTGAACATTCGCGCTCACGGATTTCCGACGAATGCCCCGAAGGAAGAAGTGGATTTGTATGTGCGCGACGTGGTTTTCCCCAAAATGCAGGCTGATGCCGCCCAGGGGATTCAAGCGGCTGTCTGGCAGCTTGGCTATTTCCATCTCAACGGCTGGGGCGTGACGCAGGACGTGACGAAGGCGGAGGCCGCGTTTCGCGACGGGCCGCGGGCAAGATTGGGGCGCGGCCTGTGGCGGGTGGGCCACGTCTGCCTGTGGGAACGCCGTGACGCCACGAAAGCGGGCGAGTTGTTCTTGGAATCGTTCGACCTCGGCTGCAAAGGGGCTGTGAGCGACGCGTCGCTGCTGGCGCGCGGTTATTTGTTTGGCTGGTGGAAACTCAAACCCGACAAAGCGCGTGCGGAAACGTTGCTGCAAAAAGCCGGCGCGGCGGCGCCCGACAACCGGTATTATCTTCTTTCGATGGCGGCGCTGCGAATGGAACAGGGCAAATATGCGGAGGCGTACGAATTGTCATCGCGCGTTGTTCCCAAGCTCCGCGACAATCGCAGAGATTTCATGTTCGCCAACAGCATCCGCTTTCTCAGCGCGTTGCGCGGAGGGAAATTCTCGGAGATCAAACCCGAAGATGCCATCGAGATGCTTCAAAGCATGAACATCGGCCGCGGGTGGTTGCTGTGGGGCGCGTTGGCGGTGCTGTTGCCGGTGCTGGCGGGGTTGGTCTTGTGGACGTATTTGACCCACGCGCGCGGACCGGGATTGATGCTGAGCACCACGTGGATTGGCGTCGTGACACTTGCGGCCGGGATGGGGTTCATGATGCCATTGCCGGCGGCGATCAACAACGCCGCCGGGCGTTGGATGGGCGCGATCCTGACGGCTGCTTTCTGTCTCGTCAGCGCCCGTCTCAGCGACGGCACACGGTACTTCGGCGTGGCGCCGCTGGCGAGTGACGTCAGGTCGGCGTTGCGCATCGGTGGTTTGCTGGTGGCGTTGCTGGCTGGAATGCTGGCGGTCGGGTTCGGCTACGAGTTCCTCTACAAAACAATCACGGGACACCCGTTGGATTCCCAATTGGTCGCCGCGCTGCTGAAGTGCAACACGACGAGCGATTTTGTCGTCACACTGACGGTGGCCGGGTTGTTGATCCCGTTTTATGAGGAGGTCGTCTTCCGTGGCTTTTTGTTCGGCGCGCTGGAACGCCGCTGGGGCGGCGGATGGGCGCTCGGTGTCAGCTCGGTGATTTTCGCCCTCGTCCACGGACTGACCTATGCGCCGGTCTTGTTTTGCATCGCGCTGGCGCTGGGCTGGCTGCGGCTGCGCACCGGCGACCTGCGCCAGAGCATCCTGTTGCACTGCCTGAACAACACGCTGGCCACGCTCGTGCTCAACCTCACAAAGCAATAAGAGCGCCTGTCAAATGCAACGCCCGTGACGCCATCAGATCGGACGGCACAACCATACCGGAATCAGGGAACGATCGTTCTTTGATTCCGGTAGATTGTGGTTGAGGCGGGGAAGCAGGATCGGTATTGTTGGCGGCATGAAACAGAGCGATCGCCTGCAAATGCTGGACGTGTTTTTCTGGGGATTGAACATGCTCACACGCCCCACACTGGCCAACCTGTTGACGGGCTATGAAGAGCATTCGCACCGCAGCGGCAGCATGAGGCTCATCGAGCGGTTGCGGCACGAGGAGTGGATCGCAGCCCGCGGACGCGGCGCGCGCGCCAGGTTCACGATCACCGAAAAAGGCCGGCAACGCGTGCGCGTCGTGGAGCCGCAGCCGCATTGGGGGCGCGGTTGGGATGGTTACTGGCGCGTGGTGACGTTCGATCTGCCAGAAACCCGGCGCAACGACCGCAAACGGCTCTGGCAGGCGTTGCGTGCACACAAGCTGGGCTTGCTTCAACGCAGCGTCTGGGTCTGGCCGCATGATGTGACCCCAATCCTGCACGAGATCATCAAGGTCGAGGGTGTGCCGGAATGTTTCTGCGGGTTCAAGTCGCAAGAGTTGTTCTTGTGCACCGACAAGGAAATTGTCGCTTCGGCGTGGAACTGGGAGGAGATCACGCAACGCCACAAGGGCTATCTCCAACATCTGGTTGCCAACGAAAAGACACTGCGGGAAGCGCGTGACTTGGCCGAGTTGGGGCGGCTGGCGAGAATCGAGAAAGAGGCGTGCGAGCACGCATTCCTGTGGGATCCGCTCTTGCCGCGTTCCCTCTGGCCGGAGGGTTACTTGGGGCGTGCCGTGCACCAACGTCACCAACGCCTGCGTCAACTCATCAGTCGTCGCCTCGCGGAGTTGGCCTCTCATCCGCCATCCAGTTGAATCTACCGGAAATACGGAACGATCGTTCCTCAAGTCCGGTATGTTTGTGTGGAGCTAAACAAGATGGGCGCTTTGATGACACGAATGCGCGGCAAATCGGCGATTCCCAATTGACAGCCGGACTGTGTCAGCATACAACCCCAGCAACCCATGCGAGGCGCACTATGATTAACAACATCTCACGTCGCGAATTGCTCCGAATCCTCTCCGCTGCCGGGTTCGGCACGGTGTTTGCCACGCGGACCGTGGCCGATGAAGTCGGCAAGAAAGGCGTGAAGAGTGCGCCGTCCGGCTGGGAATCTGTGCGAAAACCGATTCCCGTCACGCCGCGTGACCGTTATCCAGCCACCATCGTTGGCGGCAAG
Source organism: Verrucomicrobiota bacterium (assembly GCA_016871575.1). Taxonomy (GTDB): domain Bacteria; phylum Verrucomicrobiota; class Verrucomicrobiia; order Palsa-1439; family Palsa-1439; genus CAIKAP01. The sequence continues at coordinate 20,319 of VHCW01000031.1, read as the reverse complement.
ATCATCCAGCCGCAACGCCCATTGCCGGTGATCGCCGAGACCGACGTGCTCGTCGTGGGTGGCGGCTGCGCCGGGTTCGCCGCGGCGGTGTCGGCGGCACGCGCGGGCGTGAAGACCACCATTGTCGAACGGTACGGCTATTTCGGCGGCCTGTGGTCCGGCGGGCTGGTGTTGGTCGTCATCAGCACGCACGCGCGGGAGAAAGACGAAACCATTCAAGTACTGCGCGGTATCGGCGGCGAATTGCTCGACCGCCACAAGAAGGTTCAGAATGCCATAACCGACAGCAAATACAATCCAACCACCGATCCCGAAGCCACGAAGTATTTCATGGACGAGATGATCACCGAGTCCGGCGCCACCGTGCTGTTGCATTCGTGGGCGAGCGACGTGGTGATGGACGGCAACGCCGTTTGCGGCGTCGTGTTCGAAAGCAAATCCGGCCGTCAAGCCATTCTCGCCAAGGTCATCGTGGACGCCACCGGCGACGGCGACATCTTTGCGGCAGCCGGCGCGGAGTTTGAGCAATGGCTGCACGCCATCGGCTTGGTGCATCGGCGCGGCAATGTGGACCGGGCCGACATGGACAAACTGAAGGCCGCCGGGATCAAGTCGCTCGGCGGCGGCAAGGAGCCGGTGCCCAGCGTCCGATGGATCAACATGCGGGGACCGATGGGCAATGCGCTCGACGTGAAGGAATTGACCCGCTTGGAAATGGAACATCGTCGCACGCTCTGGCAGGGCATACAACAAGTCCGCAAAACGCCGGGCGGCGAGAACGTGTTCTTGCTCCAAACCGCGCCGCAACTTGGCGTGCGCGTCAGCCGGGTGCTGGCCGGCACGCACAAGCTCACCGGCGACGAAGCCCGCGTGGGCACGAAGTTTCCCGACACCGTGGGTGTTGGCGGCGCGCAGACGGCCAAGCACGTTGGCTGGCCGATTCCGTACGGCGCGCTGTTGCCGAAGAAACTGGATGGCCTGCTGGCGGCGGGCCGTTGCATTTGCGTGGACGAAAAACTCATCGAGGACATGCGCCTGATTGCGCCCTGCCTGACGACCGGTCACGCGGCAGGCGCCGCGGCCGCCGTGGCGGTGCAAAGCAAATGCCGGCCGCGCGACGTGGACATCAAGAAGGTCCAGAAACTTCTCAAAGACCAAGGCGCGCATCTCGGCTGATGATTCTGGTTGCTTGGAATTGACAAGCCGAGCGGCGCCAGCATACAACGACAGTAACACATACGAGGCACAACATGATCAACAACATCTCACGACGTCAATTGCTGCGAGTTCTTTCCGTCGCCGGGTTCGGCACGGTATTGGCCGCGCGCACTGTGGCCGATGAAACGGGGAAAAAAGCCGCAGCATCACCGGAAGGGTCGGGTTGGGCATCCGTCCGCAAACCGATCCCCGCCACGCCGCGTGACCGGTATCCCGCCACGCTTGTCGGCGGCAAGGTCATTCAACCCGAACGCCCGTTGCCGGTGATTCAGGAGACCGATGTGCTCGTGGTCGGCGGCGGCCCGGCCGGGTTTGCCGCAGCGGTGTCGGCGGCGCGCGCGGGCGTGAAGACGATGATCGTCGAGCGGTACGGCTATTTCGGCGGCCTGTGGACGGGCGGGATTGTGTTGATCGTCCTCGACACGCACATCAACGTCAAAACTGACTCCACCCAGGTGATGCGCGGCATCGGCGGCGAATTGCTGGATCGTCACTGGAAGATTCCCGGCACCATTGCCTACCGTCCCAACACCAAACACAACCCGACCACCGATCCTGAAGCCACAAAGTATTTCATGGACGAAATGATCGCCGAGTCCGGCGCAACCGTGCTGTTGCATTCGTGGGCGACCGACGTGGTAATGGACGGCAACGCGGTGCGCGGCGTCGTGTTCGAGAGCAAAGCCGGCCGACAGGCCATTCTCGCCAAGGTGGTCGTGGACGCGACTGGCGACGGCGATATTTTTGCCGCGGGCGGCGCGGAGTTTGAGCAATGGCTGCACGCCATCGGCCTCGTCCATCGGCGCGGCAACGTGGACCGGGCCGACCTGGGCAAGTTGAAGATGAAATCGCTTGGCGCCCTCGAACCGTTGCCCAGCGTGAATTGGGTCAACCTGCGCGGACCGATGAGCGACGGATTGAACGTGAAGGAATTGACCCGTCTGGAAATGGAGCATCGCCGCTCGATCTGGCAGGCCACGCAAAAACTTCGCGGCACCCCCGGTGGCGAAAACGTTTTTCTCTTGCAGACCGCGCCGCAACTTGGCGTGCGCGTCACGCGCATGCTGGCGGGAACGCACAAGCTCACCGGGGACGAAGTGCGCGCGGGCAAGAAGTTCTCCGATATCGTGGGCATTGGCGGCGGCGGCAAGGGCTGGCCGATTCCGTACGGCACGCTGTTGCCGAAGAAGCTCGATGGATTGCTGGCGGCGGGCCGGTGCATCTCCACCGATGAAAAACTCATCGAGAACATGCGCCTGATCGCGCCGTGCCTGGTCACCGGTCATGCGGCGGGCGCGGCGGCGGCGGTTGCCGTGCAGAGCAAATGCCAACCGCGCAACGTGGACATCAAGAAGGTTCAGAAGCTTCTCAAAGACCAAGGCGCGTATCTCGGCTGACGGAACACGGGCATAAAGCCCGCGGCTGCGGGGCAGCAAACGGTTCGACAAGACGGATGGAACTGCTAGATTGACCGCCGAAATGTCGGAGAACACGAAATTCCCGGTCTGGGCGCGCCGCATCGGGCGCTGGCTGGCGCTGGCGGCCGCGGTAGCGCTTGGACTTTCACCGCAAACGGCGGTTTGGTTTCCATCGCTCAGCCCGCACATCGCGCTTGGCGGCGCGCTGGCGGCGAAGACGGCGAGCGTGGTGACGTTGGTCGGGCTGCCGGTGCTCGTGCTGGTCTTGATCTGGCCGAGGTGGTTTTGTCATCATGCCTGCCCAACAGGGTTTCTTCAGGATTTGTTCTCCCGGCGCAAAGCGGCGGAGTGGCGACGGTGGCCGCCGATTGGGAAATGGCTGCTCGTCATCACACTCGGCGGCGCGGCGTTGGGATATCCGGTTTTCTTGTGGCTCGACCCGCTTGCGATTTTCAACGGGTTCCTGAACGCGGCGTGGCACAAGCCGGTCACGCTGGCGGCGGGAGCGCTGTTGCCGGTGGTGCTGGTGTTTAACTTCTTTCTGCCGAAGGTCTGGTGCCAGCGGATTTGTCCGCTCGGCGCGATGCAGGAATTGCTGGCGCTGGCGCGCCGGCACAAACGGACGCCGGTGCCGGTGCCGCACCAAAAGCGGCTGGCGCGGCGCGCGTTCATCGGCGTGTGCGCGGGCGCGGCCGGAGCGGTGCTGGTGCAAAAGGCGAGCGGACGAACCGCGCCGCCGTTGCGTCCGCCGGGCGCCTTGCCGGAGGCGGACTTCACCGGCGCGTGTGTGCGTTGCGGCAACTGCGGCGCGGTCTGTCCGTCGCAGGTCATTCACCAGGACTTGAAGAGCGTGGCGGGATTGCTCGCGCCGGTCTTGCGTTACGACAAGGATTATTGCCGGGAAAACTGCAACCGGTGCGGACAGGCCTGCCCGAGCGGCGCAATTGCGCGGTTGCCGTTGGCGGAAAAAGAGGCGCGGCTCATTGGCGTGGCGAAAATTGATTTGGACGCTTGCGCGCTGGCCAATGGCGAAGAATGCACCGCCTGCATCCGGTCGTGTCCGTTCGAGGCGTTGGTGGTGGTGGAGAACGCAGAGCACACCGGCAGCGAACCGCGGCTGATCCAAGGCCGGTGCAACGGTTGCGGCGCGTGCGAATCGGTCTGTCCCGTCTGGCCGAAAGTGGCCATCCGGGTGGCGCCGTTGCCGGGACAATCATAAAACACCGTTTGCATCGCATTGCGGCGTTGCTGTGTTCTTGACTACGAATTGTTGAAAGTTACAATCCGTCCACAATCATGACTTCAACACAGCTTTGGATCATCGGCGGCGTGTGCTGCTACATGCTCATGATGCTCGGCATCGGGTACTGGGCAAGCAGCAAGATTCATAATGTAAAGGATTTCATCGTGGCCGGGGGCAGGATGGGGTGGGTGTTGTCCATCGGGACGATCTTCGCCACCTGGTTCGGGGCCGAGACGTGCATGGGTTCCTCCGGCACGGCTTTTCAAAAGGGCATTCTCGGTGTGATTGCGGATCCGTTCGGCGCGGGATTGTGCCTTGTGCTGGCGGGCCTTTTCTTTGCGAAATATTTTCGCAAGCTGAACATCGCAACCATCATTGACTTCTTCCAAATGAGGTACGGGCAGAAGGCGGCATCGTGTCTGAGTCTGATTTATCTTCCGGTCTACTTGGGATGGATCGGGGCGCAGCTTCTGGCGTTCGGTTACATCCTGCACACGCTCGCCGGCCTGCCGCTGCTGCCGGCGGTTCTTGTCTCCGCGGCGGTGATCGTCATCTACACCTATTCCGGCGGGATGTGGGCGGTGGCGATGACGGACCTGTTTCAGGCGCTGATTTTGGTCGTCAGCCTTCTGATCCTTTATCCGATCTTGGTTCACGACATAGGCGGGTTTGCGAATGCAAAGGCAAAGATACCGGCGGACTTTTTCCGTTTTTATCCCGGTGATCAGTCGCCGGTGAGCTGGCTCAATTATTTGCAGGCGTGGATCATCGTGGGACTGGGATCATTGCCGGCGCAAGACCTTTTTCAGCGCATCATGTCGGCCAAGAATGCAACGATATCCAAGTGGGGCGCCATCATTGCCGGGTTGTTGTATGTGGCGGTGGGACTGTTGCCGGTCTTTCTGGGCATCCTGGGGAGGGCTGCCATTCCGGAAAGTTCGGGCGAACGGATACTGGTCGAAGTCGCGATGAAATACCTGTCTCCGCCCTTGATCGCGCTCATGATCGGCGCGCTGTTGTCTGCAATCATGAGTTCGGCCGACAGCGCGCTGCTTGCGCCCGCCAGCATCATCGGGCGCAACATCATCCCATGGCTGAAGCCCGGCGCCAGCGAAACACAGCAACTGAACTGGTGCAAATGGAGCGTCCTCATCCTGTGCGCCTGTTCGCTGGTGCTGGCGTTGTATTTCCAAAACATCTACAAGTTGTGCCAGGAAGCGTGGGGCGTCCTGCTGACCGGAGTCGTGGCGCCGATGATCGCCGGCGTGTACTGGAAGAAGGCGACCACCCAGGGCGCGTTGGCCGGGGCCGCCGCCGGCATGGCGTCATGGTTGCTGTTCAAAATCTTTCTTCCGGAAGATTACCCGCACAATCTGTTTGGGTTCGCCATTTCGTCCGTGGTGCTCGTGTGCGTCAGCCTGATGACACAGAAGGATGATGTCGCTCAGGCCCAGCCGCAGAGCTTGTAAAAGGCCAGCGCACACAGTTCGCGCGCCAGTTCAGCTTGCAACTCCCAGTTCTTCCAGATCCCATAGCGCAACCCCGTAAACCAGCCGAGATCGGCCTCGACATCCGCGCCCGCGGCAAGCTCGCCCCGCACATTGCTGAAACCCACCGCGCGAAACGCCAACACTGACCGCCGCATGTGAAAACCGGAGGTGACAACCACCAGCGGTTGATGACGCGCTTCGTCGCCGAGCAACGAGCGGACGTTTACCGCCTGATGACGGGTGCTTGTCCCGCGCGTTTCCATCCGGATTCGCGACGCCGGAATGCCGCGCAACACCAGTTCGTCGCGCATTCGCCCCACGCTCGCCTCATCGGGATTCTGGTCCGCCGGCAATGAGACGATGAACGTGGCGCCGGTCAGGCTTCGCCCGAACTCGGCGGCGCAGTACAAGCGAAGCAGCGTGGAGGAGCTGGGCACGCCGCCGCCGCCGAGCACGACGATGGTGTGCGGCGTCTCGTTGGGTTGAAGATCCTTGGCGTACAGCCAGTCGCACAGCGGAGACGGCAAGCCGACGACCACGCCGATCATCTGAAGCGCAAACAACAGCGCCGCCAGCCACACAAGCCGGCGCAGGACGCGGACGAATCGGGAGCCATTCTCTGCCATGCGCCTCGCATCGTGGCACAAGTTGCCCGCCCTTGCAAGACACCGCCCTGACACCGCCCTGCCGCCAACCTTTCCGCTTGTCCGGGAAAACGGAACGATCGTTCCATTTTTCCGGACAAAGGGAAAGGTTGGCGGATGGTCAATGGCGGCAGGGTTGCGAGGAATGGCGAAGAGGATTCGCCGGTCACGCTTTCTCGGCGCGGGCGGCCAGTTCGCTGAAACGCAGGTTGGCGGGCGCCGCGTGTTCGGCGGCGCACAGGTCGCTGAGAAGCGATTCCACCACGCCGGCGTTGCGCTTGGCGCCGGCGGCGCCGTCGCCGTTGCTGCGGAGAATGTCGAGCACGTCGGCCACGGTGAAGGTGTCGGGCATTCGCGCGGGTTGAAGGCGGACCGGTTCGTCCGCGGTGAGGGTGAGCAGCCCGGCCTCGGCCAGCCGGGTGGCGAGCCGGCGAATCAACGAACCGGGCACGGTAAGACGGCTGGCGATCTCCTCGATGCTGAGCGGCGGAAGGCTGTTGAGGAACTGGCGGCTGACGAGCAGGACGAGCCGGCAAGCCAGCCGTTCGCGGCCAAACTGGTCGAGCCGTTCGCTGGCGCGCTGCTGGAGGTAGGCGGTGTGGTTCTGGACGGCAAACGACACATGGGCGCCGAACAGGATGATGAGCCATGAAAAATAGAGGCCGAGCAGGAAGACGGGGAGGATGCCGAGGCTGCCGTAAATCTTGCTGTAGGTCACGACGCGCGAAATGTACATCGTGTTGAGGATGCTGTTGAGCTGCCAGAGCGTGCCGGCCACGATGCCGCCGGCGGCGGCTGCCCACCAGCGGACGCTGGTGTTGGGCATGAGACCGTACAACGCGCCGAAGCCCAACCAGAGGATGAGATAGGGAAGCGCCTTGAAGACGAATCGCTCCAGCCACGGAACCGCCACGAATTGGTTGAGCGTCTGCGCGAACTCGCCGCTGCCGGTCAACGTGAGCGCCGTCAGCACGACCAACGGGCCGAGCGTGACCGACGCCCAGTAGTACACTACCTTGCGCCAGATGGAGCGGCCTTGGGCGACGCCCCAGATGTCGTTGAAGGTTTCCTCGATGGTCATCAACAGACGGATGGCGATGAGAATCAACGCCAGCGTGCCGAGGACGCCGAGCGTGCCGGCGTCAATGTTGCCGATGAACTGCTGGATGTTCTCCACAACCTCATGGCGGGCGTCATCGGAGACCGTGACCTGACCGGCGGCGACTGCGGCATTGGTCGCGCCGGCGGGGGGCAACACTTCGAGTTGCGGCGCGACCTTGGCGATGAAAACGTCAATGGCTTGCGGCACGACGGTGGTGCTGGATTCGCGCAGGAAACTCTTCGAAACGCTGAACCCGACCGCCAGCAGGGGCACGAGCGCCAGCAACGTGGTGTAACAGAGCGCCGCGGCGCGGAGCGAACAGCGTTTGTCGCGGAAACCAAGCACCACCTGTTGGAAGAACAACCAGAGGAGGTACAACCGCCGCACCGCGGGCCGGTACGAATCCAGATCGGTCGGATCGCGCTTGAGAATGTCGAGCGCTTGTCTCCAGAGAATCGTCCACAAGGATGGTTTGCCTTGCGCCATGGCGGCAGATTACGGCGGGCGCGCTGACAAGTCAACGCGCGAGCAACGCCCACAAGCGGTCAACGGGCGCGCACAGTTTCAGGGTCATTTGCGGCTCGCGCTTGCCGTGTTCCTTGCCGGCAAACACGGCGTGCGTGGCGCAGACGACGGCCACGACTTCGCCGCGCGAGTTCAGCACGGGCGCGCCGCTGGAGCCAATGGCGAAATCGGCGGTGATCGCCACCCGCTTGACGGTCCCCGACGACTGTCGCCAGTCGAGGTGGCGGGAAACGATTCCTTCCGTCAACATGTAGAAATGGCGTTCCGGATGGCTGATGACACTGATGCGGGTGCCCACCGGCGCCGCCGGTTCGCCGGCGGCCAGCGGCAACGGCGTCAACGCCTCGCCCGGCGGCCCGGCCAGTTGCAGGAGGACAAGGTCGTCGGCTTCGTTGGCCGCGAGCACTTCGCGGACCGGCAGAATCTCGCCGTCGCTGGTCATCGCGACGAAGGTTTGCGGTTCCTCCGACTTGAGCACGTGGCAGTTCGTCACGATGACGCCGTTGCGAGTGAGGACAAAACCGCTGGCGACCGTCGCGTGCCAGCGCGTGCATGTCCGGCACAGGTACAATCCCGCCACGACAACGATTCCGCGACGGGCGCGCGCGTACAGGTCGGCCGGTTCGAGGGCGCCCCCGTGCTCCGCGGCGAGGTCGAGCCGGCATTGTTTGCGGCGCAACTGTGAGAGCAGTGTTTTCTTGGGGGTGGTCGCGCTTTTCCCGATCAACCGGCTGCCGGCCTGGCACAAGTGATCCATCACGGCGCCGTCGTTGTTCCAGTTCAGGTGTTCCGCCGCCATGACCGGCAGGGCGAGCAGGAGCGTGAGAAATGCGCGCATCGGTTCAAACCCTGGGCGAGATGAGGTTGACCACCAACAGCGCGGCAAAAATCAGAAATACCACGCCGCAACCGCGCGCCAGCCACGCCAGCGCTTCCGGTGTGATGCGCTTGTGCGCGCGAGAGACCAGCCACGCCATGAAGAAGAACCACGCGGTCGCGCCCATGCCGATCCCGATGGCGCACGACCAGCGGCTCGCCGCCTGTCCCAAGTTCACCCAACTGCGCGCGTCCAGCGCCGTCAAGACCGTCGCCCAGACCAGCAACAACCCGAGGTTCGTGATCGGCAACAGGAATCCCAGCAGAAACGAGCGCGGATGATGCCAGCGCGCCTCCACGCGCGCGGCAGCCTCCTCCGACGACGCCTCGAACTTTTGCGTCTTCAACAACAAATTGCGCACGCCCAGCCCGGCGACCACGACCACCGCGACGATGCGCAACGCGGTCAACACGCGCGGGTCGCGCGGCAGCGTGGCGTGGCCCGCCATCGCCAGCGTCACATAGACAAGGTCGGCGCAGATCGCGCCGCAGCCGACAAGAAACGCCGGCAAGAAACCCTTGCGCAAGGCCGTGTTGATGACCGTCAGATTGACCGGGCCGATGGGCAGGCACACGACGAATCCCGTTATCAATCCCGCCAGCCATGCCACCGCCAGATGTTTCACGTCGTCCACGACGGTTCAGTTCTCCGCCGAGTCCTCGTCGGCCTCCTCTTCCTCGATCTCGCGCCGCCAGCGTTTGCTGACCCATGGACGCGCCAAGCCGTACAAGAGGTACGCGATAAACAAAAACGCCAGCGTCACTTCAAAGTTCGCCATCAGCAACATCGCCATCACCGTGACCGCCGCGAATGCCGCCACCGATTTTTGCAGCGTCCACTCCACCGTCTTGAACGTCGGGAAACGCACGTTGCTGACCATCATCCACGACAGGATCAGCATCAGCGCCGGCAACACAAACCGCCAGTTGCCCAGATGCCGCTCGTGTTCCTGCAACGACATCATCAGCATCGTCACGCTCACCACCAACCCCGCCGCGGACGGAATCGGGAACCCGACAAAATCACCGTGGCTTTTCTTGCTGCCCATTTGCTCCAGCAGGTTGAACCGGGCCAGGCGGATGCCGCCGCAGACCAGGTAAATCGCCGCCACCATCCAGCCGGTCTGGACGAACTCCTGCAGCACGATCCGGTACACCAGGAACGCCGGCGCAACGCCGAAACTCACGATGTCCGCCAGCGAATCGAACTCGCGCCCGAACGGCGACTCCTTTTTCGTCACGCGCGCCACGCGGCCATCGAAGAAATCGAACGCGAACGCCGCCAGGATCAGCCAGATCGCCCGGCGAATCGGCTCGAAATCGAGCGACGTCGCATCGTACTTGAACATCCACGTCAGCGCGAAGAACCCGCACGCCAGGTTGCCGGCGGTGAACAGGTTCGGCAGCAGATAGATCTTCACCCGGTCGTCGTTGTCCGGCGTCGGGGGCTTCAATTCATTTTCGTTGGGCAACAATGCTCTCACCGCCTTTCACGTGATCGCCGATCCTGGCGAGAATCTCCATCTCCACCGGCACCAACAAATCCACGCGCGAACCGAACCGGATCATTCCGATCCGGTCGCCCTTCGACACCGTGGCGTCCTTGTCCGCCCAGCCCACGATCCGCCGCGCAATCAGCCCCGCAATCTGACGCACGCCGTAGCGCGCGCCATCCGCGCCCGCGATGCCGATGAACCGGTTTTCGTTGACTGCGCCCGCCACCGGATCGCGCACGTCGAGAAACTGGCCGGGCGAATACTGCACCAGTTCAATCCGCCCGGCGACTGGCGCGCGTTGGACGTGGACGTTGAACACCGACATGAAGATGCCCACCATTTTGGCTTCGCCCTTGAAGTAGAGCGGCTCGTTGACGGTGGTGATCTCGACCACCCTGCCGTCGGTCGGCGCGACGATCTGTTTCGGGTCAATCGGAATCGCGCGGTTCGGGTCGCGGAAGAACGAAAACACAAACACGAGCAACGCGGCCGGCAACAGCCACGCCCCGCGGACCGGGCACCAGACCAGCGTGGCGACCAGAAAAATGACCAGCACAAGGATCGGCCATTTTCCCTCGAGCAATGTTCGCATCGTGAACATGACGGTCACCGGCGCGACACGGCGTTGCTCGGGAACTGAAAGACGGTCTCGTTCGTCTTCACGAGGTTGAGTTTCTCCCTCGCGACGCGTTCGAGATAGGTCGGGTCCGTCTTCAACGCCTCGATCTCGCTTCGGTACTGTTTCTCGATGGCCTCCAGCCGCCCGACCTCGGCTTCGAGCCGGCGGTTCTCCACCTGAAGCGTGTGCTGCCGGTGCCAGAGCGGGATGAACAATGCCACGGCCCCGGCTGCCACAATCGCCAGGAACACCCAGAATCCCAGCGATTGCACCCACAGCCAGAACGCGCGCACCTTCATCGGGACACCTTAGAGCTTGCCGCCGTAAATGGCGTTCTTGCCGAGCAACTCTTCGATGCGGAGCAGTTGGTTGTACTTGCAGACGCGATCGGTCCGGCAGAGCGAGCCGGTCTTGATCTGCCCGGCGTTCGTCGCCACGGCAATGTCGGCAATCGTGCTGTCCTCGGTCTCGCCGCTGCGATGGCTGATGACGGAGGTGTACCCGGCTTCCTTCGCCATCTCAATGCAGTCGAGCGTCTCAGTCAATGAACCGATCTGGTTGACCTTGATGAGAATCGAATTGGCCGTGCCGGTATCAATGCCGCGCTTGAGAAACTTGGTGTTCGTGACAAACAGATCATCGCCGACGAGTTGAATCTTGTCGCCGAGCTTGTCGGTCAACAGTTTCCAACCGGCCCAATCGCCCTCGGCCATGCCGTCTTCAATCGAGATGATGGGATATTTTTTGACGAGGCCACTCCAATACTCGACCATGTCCGCCGAGGTGTGCTTCGAGCCTTCGGATTTCTTGAACACGTATTTCTTCGAGCCGGCGTCGTAGAACTCGCTGGCCGCCGGGTCGAGCGCGATGAAGATGTCCTTGCCGGCCTTGTACCCGGCCTGCTTGATGGCGGCGAGGATGACCTCGAACGGATGTTCGTTGTTTTTCAGGTTCGGGGCAAAACCGCCTTCGTCGCCGACTGCCGTGCTATACTTGCCGGACTTGAGCACGCTCTTGAGGGCGTGGAACACTTCCGCGCCCATGCGGAGCGCTTCGCGGAAACAACACGCGCCCTTGGGCATGATCATGTATTCCTGCAAATCAATCGGGGCATCGCTGTGCGCGCCGCCGTTCATGATGTTCATCATCGGCACCGGCAATACCTTCGCGTTCGGCCCGCCGAGATACTTGAACAACGGCTGTTCGAGCGCGTTGGCCGCTGCGTGCGCCGTGGCGAGGGAGACGCCGAGGATGGCGTTCGCGCCGAGCTTGCTCTTGGTGGGCGTGCCGTCGAGCGCAAGCATCGTGTTGTCAATCGTGAGTTGATCCAGCGCGTCCTTGCCGGCGAGCGCCTTGGCGATCTTCGTGTTCACATTGGCAACGGCTTTTTGGACGCCCTTGCCGAGGTAACGGGACTTGTCGCCGTCGCGCAGTTCGAGCGCTTCATTTTCGCCGGTGCTGGCGCCGCTGGGCACGGCCGCGCGGCCGGTGACGCCGCAAGCGAGTTCAACGTCCACTTCAATGGTGGGGTTACCGCGGGAATCGAGGATTTCGCGGGCTTGGATGCGAGTGATAGTAGTCATGGTATAAGCAATTTCTCCTTGGCGGCGCATTCTAGGGACGATGTCCCGTGAATCAAGCTATTTAGCGGATGTACCGCGAACCGCAAGGGCTGTGGAGAAGATCAGCAGTCGCGCGACGACCATGGGGCGTGGCGTTCAGCGGCTGTCGTTGTGTCTGGCCAAAGCGAGAGTTCCGATGGCCATGACCGTGGCGGCGAAACCGAAGCCCACGACCGGCGAAACCGCCGTCCACAACAATCCCACGAGGCCGCTGGAAATAAACTTGGTCACGCCATTCACCGTGCCGAGCGCGCCAAAGCCCATGCCCCGTGCGTCGGTGGGCACGAGTTCCGCCGTCACCGTCGGCTCCAACGCTTCTTGCGCGGCCATGTAAACCCCCGCCACGATGAAAATCCCGGCCAACAGCGGGATACCCGCGTCCACGACGAACGCCACGACTACCAAGGCCGCCGTCAACGCCCCGAATCCATAGCCGAATCGCAGGACGATCTGCGCGCCAAACCGGTCCGCCAATACACCCACTGGATGCGACAGCACGACCTGTATGATGTTGCGCCCAACGTAAAGCAGACCCGCCACCTGTGCGGCCTTCACCACGCCGAGCGAGCCGGTCAACAATTGCGTCGCCGCCAGAATCAGCAGGCTGTGGGAAAAGTCGCCCGCGCCGAAAATGCCCACTGCTGCCAGGTAACGTTTGAAGCGCGGCGGCAACCCCCGCAAGCCGGCCCAGAATTTCAACGCCGGGTTCGGGGAATGTTCCGGGTCTTGCACGAGCACCAAAAATGACAACACGGCCAACGCGCCCGGAATCACGCTCAACCATAGCACCAATCGAAACGGCCCGGACGCATCGGCCCATCCGAAAGTTTGCGACCAGCCCAACAACAACACGCCCAGCGACGGACCCACGACTGCGCCCAAGGTATCCATCGCGCGATGAAAACCAAAGGCGCGACCGCGCGTTTCGGGCGTCACCGCTTGCGCCACAATCGCGTTGCGCAACGGCCCGCGCAGTCCTTTGCCAAACCAGGAGATCAACCGCCCGGTAAGAATGAGCGGCCACCCGGCCGCAAAAGCGATCCCCGCCTGGCCGATGGGCGTCAATGCGTATCCGGCCAAGACCAGCAGTTTGCGATGGCCGAATTTGTCCGCGACATAGCCGGCAACCATCTTGGTGAAACTGGCCACGGCATCGGCAATCCCCTCAATGAGTCCGAGCAGCGCGGCTGGGACACCGAGCACCGCGAGAAACCCCGGCAGAATCACGGTCGTCGTTTCATAGCAGAAATCGCCCAGCGCGCTGGTGAATCCCGCGCCGAGCACCGTGCGATTGAACCAGCGGGATTTGGAGGGGGAAGCGTTCATCGTATGTGCATTTTGAGCGGGCATCGCTCAATTTGCAAGGATCAGTGTTGCATTCATGGCTTGGACAGTTTGGCGATGCGGCGGTCCAAGTCGAGCAACTACGTCATAGCCGGCCGCCACATCTACCCTCCAATCCCTCCGCCAACAACTCCCCCGGCAGAAGTGGCTGCGGGACGAATTTCACCACGAAACATTTATCCGCCGTGGCGGGCACGAAGCACACGAAACGGTTGGCCGCAAAGGGACGCAAAGTAGGGCAAAGGCAGAGCCGAGCTTGCGGAGGCTAGTCATCCGTCAAACTTGAATGGAAGGTTGCGTTTGTAGTAACGCACGCAGTCCCGTGCCGTTTCGAGACGGAGTGCGGTCGTTGGGCGGCGACGATCTTCCGCAACGCCACTCCGCTTCGCTGCGTGGCTTACTACAAACTACCCATTGAATGTCGTTTGACAGGGCACTAGCTTGCGGAGCCGAATCCGATGAGACGCCATTGTCGTATATGGCAAACGGCGTCCTCGCCAAACGCGGTTCTCCGCAAACGGCTGGCCCAGCCGTCCGTGCCCCGGCAGGTCATCCATCTATCAACTCCAAGAAACTATCTACTCGGTCGAACCAGTGGCGGCGGTAGTCGGCCGGGACTTGAGCGAGGTGGTCGGTGTACAAGAACGCGTGAATGCGAACTTGCGCTTTGCCGTGCAGGATTTGCTTGGGCTTGCCCTTCTCCTCGAACACCCGCCGGTAACCGTCAAGCTTGCGGAGGCCGGCGGTGTGTTCTGTGCCTTTGGGGTCAACAAAAACGATGTAGTAATCGTTTCCCTTCTGCAGCCAGAAGATGAAGTCGGGATTGAAACGGGCGTCTGCCTTGTTTCGCGTCGGATCGTAATACGGGATGTAAACATCGTCGAGCGTTTCATCCAACTTGCTGAACATCCACCAGTCAAACCTAGCGAACTGGTTACCGGGTTGGGCGAGGTATTCCTCCAGCTTATTCAAGAACTTCACTTCGCTCGGCTCTTGGACGATGTGCTTGATGTACGCGACTCGCTCATTCTTACCCGAAAGAACCATCGGGATGTACGAAAGAACCATCGGGATGTAGTAGTGATTGGCAACATGCCGGATTCGAATCTTCTTGCCGTCGTGTTCGTAGGTCGCGGCGGCTTCTCGCACGAGCATATCACGGACAGCTTGCTGTGCCTCTGCGCTCATCTTGGCCAGTTCCGCTTCCAATTTGGCTTTTCGTTCGGGGTACTGTCGCGCCTGCTCAATCTTGCCTTGTAGCTCGGTGATGTCTTTCAATTCCACGCGCACCTGCTCGAAGTGACGGATTTCATTCTCGACTGGCTTCAGCTTGTCGAACTCCTGCGGTTTTTGGTCGAAGTAGTTGAGGATGCGGTCAACTAACATTGGCGCATTGCCGAGACGCTTCCCGTCGGTGGTGTAGTAGTCACCGGGCTTCTTGGCGCTTTGACGCAGGACGGCGATCCGGTCCGGCTGCGTTTCATGCCACGCCAGCATCACGCGGTCATCGTCCAGATATTGCGTGTATCGCTGAAGCAGAGCCAAGTCGTCCCTCGCTACCTCGAACTTCGCCATGTCTCGACTGGCGGCCAATGGCTGTGCGGCTTCTCGGTAAACGGGAATCAGTAACTTGTGCTTCTTGGCTTCTTCGTTGACGAATAACGACAATTGATGCTCCTCGCCTTTGCCCCCTTCCCGGTCGAGATGCTCAATGACCGTCTTCAACGCCGTGCGGTTCGTGCCGAAGATGAACAGCGTTTCCAGCGGCTGCACTTTGTCTCGTACTTGCTCGAACAATTCCTCGTCCACTTCGCGGGGCACGGCGTTGTAGAGCGCCAAGAGCCGTTTGCGCTTCCCTTTTACCGGCTGGATGCGCACACCACGCCCTACCGATTGGAGGATAAACTTCTTGGCGTCGGTGCCGGTGCCGATGTTGATGAAGTTGATGACGTTCGGGCGATTCGAGTCCCAGCCTTCGTAGAAACTCCGCGACCCCATGAGGATGTTGATCTCGGATTCCTCGCCGTTCAGTCCCTCAAAGTACGTTTCGTCCTCAAACCGTTCGTTGACTTCGTAGCCGGCAAGCTCGTCTTTCAGCCAGCCGGTAATGTCGCCGATCTTGATCAATGCAAATGGCCGGTCGCTGGTTTTCAGCTTGAACGCACATTCTTGACGGTTGGACGGGCGGACCATGATTTCGATGTCTCCCGGTCGGCTTGCGTTGAAAACACGCCGCAACACGTCTTCTTGCGATAGCGCACGGAAAACGGTTTCGTCCACAAGTACCGGTTGGTTCTCCTCAAACACAAACGCTGGCCGCTCTTTCAACTCCTCCCATAGCTCAGCTTTGGCCTGATTCCAGATGCGCTTGCCCACACCTCCCTTGCCTATGCGTTCCAACTCTCGGAAGAACAGCTTCAAGTCTGCGTCTTCCGTGTTTACCGAGTTAACCAGCGTAAGCAGCAGTGGTCGGTGATAGGTCTGCGCGTTGATGCGCTGTACTTGGTCGGCGAACTTCCGGGCGTAGGCCAGCAGGATCAACGACTTCAGCACGATCTTCTGCTTTTCCTCGTTGTTGTAGTCCTCTTCATCACGGAAAGCCCGCAACTCCTGCTCCAAAATCGCCAGATGCTTGCCGTACCCCGCCTTGATGAACTCCCGCAGGTTAAAGTTGTACGCTGTGGTCGTTAAATCCCGCACGTCGGTAAACGTGGCGGAGAAATTGAACAGAAAACCGTTGCGGGAGAGCACGGCATAAAGGTGTTGCCGTTTGGAATCTTCCTTGTCGCCTTTGTGCGCCTCGTCGAGCAGGACGTACCACTTGCCGGTGTCGTCGTAGTTGCGGAAATCAACGATCTTCTCCTTTTGCTCGTCGCTGAGGTTGTCCGACCGGTAGTAGAACACCGTCAACTCTCGCTCCTTGAACAGCGACGGGTTTTCCCGTTTCACGGTGGCGTAGTCGCGCAATTCCCGCAGATGGATGTGTAACTCACTGTGCGCGGCGTTGAACTCGTCCACATGCCGTTTGAGTTGTTCGATCAAATCGTCACGGTGTGTCAGCACCAGAATGTCGTTGGCCGGTATCTCGCCGCGCCGGATCAACTCCCGCAAGACCTCGATCAACTTAACAATCACCAGCGTCTTGCCGCTGCCGGTCGCCATCCAGAAACAGGCGCGATTCAGGTAATGCTCGAACGCCAGCTTGCCATCCGCGCCGACCGGATAGTAATCGCCCAGCAACGCCGCCAACCGGCTGCTCAATTCAAGGTCGAGATCATCCACAAGCCCGTTGTTCCGGTACCACTCGTGCAACTTCTGCCGCCGCTGCCCGTTGACCTCCGTCTTCTCGTATTGCCGGTAGTCCGTGCCGTCCTCGTAATGGCGCCACAACACCTTGATCGCGTTTGCGACGGCTTCCTGTTGATAATCCCACAGCGACTTGTCGCGGGCGAATTTCTCCAAGTCGAACCCGCTCCAGTTGGCCGGCAGGTTCTCCGCGCGGACATACTCTAACATTTCCTGTAGTAAAACGCGGGGCATGGCTCACCACCAGATCAACGGCTTGATTAGCCGGTAATCGAGATTCTTCAGGTCAACCTTCTCGCCGTCGGCAAATTCGACCTCGTCCGCCGTGACGCGCTTGATCCACTTGCCGGTGAGATTCGACAGCGTTTCCGCCACGTCAACGCCATCGTACAACTTGCTCAGGTCCACCTTGACCTTGTTCTTCTTGGTGTCCACTTCCAGCGCTTGCAGCATCTTCAGATCGCGCAGGAAAACGTACTGGTTGTAGGCGTCCTTGCTCGGATCGCTGAACAAGTCGGCATCGTCGTACTTCACGCGGCGCAGGGCGTCTTCGTACTGTTCCAACCGGTAATACTTCACGAAGTGACTGATACCTTTCCCGCCGTCCTGTATCCGTCCATCACTCCACTTGTCGGAAAAGACGATCTTCTTGATGCGCGGTAGAATGGTGGTGTGGAGATAATCCGCCATTTCAACCAAGATGTACTTGCGCGTGCCACCATCGGATCGGTTCAGATTAACAACCGCGTGAGCAGTCGTGCCTGAACCGCTGAAAAAGTCGAGGGCCAAACCACCTTGCGATTTAACTACTGCCCCAACCAGAAGTTGGTAGAGGGAGACGGGATGACAATAAGGGAAGTCTAAACCCAATGGATCGAGATCAGCCTTGCCCTTTCGAGCATCTTGAATCACCGACGCTACTTGCCGCCGAGACTCAGCGGTAAGAAACACCTTCTGCCGTGGTTGTGTGGTTTCGTCTTCTCCGAAGATAATTTCGCCTCTTTGAACCATGGCGAGAAGCGTTTCAGGAGTTCGTGAAAAGCCGTTTGGCGGGACTGGGCAAGGCTTCTTCGTAATTGGGTGTTTGAGCGGGATGAAGAATTTACGATCTGTGCGCGGCTCCGGCGCCCTCAGGCTGACGCTCTGATAGATGCGTCCTTGGTCATCCAAGTAGCGATACGACTTCTCACCCCCGGTCAACGTCTCGTTACTGTTTACCCATTCTGCATATTCACGTCTTGCTTCTTCAGTAATGCCACGGTGTTTCTTGATAATTCTCTCAGCCGCATCCAGTATCTCAAGGATGCTGTCATTGCTGAGGTAGATAGGGGTTTCTTGTCGCGACCGCCAGACAATGTATTCATGTTGATTGGCAACGCCTTGGCCTGCGTTCATCGGATTTCTCTTATCCCAAACGACTGTTCCCGCATTAGGAATGCCCAGTTGTTCACATAGCAGATGGAGACGTTCGTATTCGTTTTCGTCAATGTGGCAAAGGAAAGACCCGCCGTGCGACATCAGTTCAAGACTCAGCGCTATGCGGTTTTCCATCATAGTCACCCAAGACGAATGCTGGAAGGCGTTCACATAAAGAAAGCCGCTCGTCTCGGTATTGTAGGGAGGATCAATGTGGACACACTTCACCCGCTCACGAAACTTCGGCAGGATGGTGTTGAGGGCTTGGTAGTTATCACTCTTGATAAGCCGGCCATCCAACTCCGCATCGAGGTTGTCGAACAGGCCGAGGATTTCCAACTCGACGTCCTTGAAATGCTTCGTGTCCACCGGCAAGTGTTGCCAGTCGTCGGCCAGCCGTTTGCCCTTGCCGTCTTTCACCAGCACGTCGGCTTTCTTGAACGAACCGTTGACGATGCCCAACTCGCGCCATTCCTCGACCTGCGCTTTGAAGCCGGGATGCCCCAGTAGTTTTTCCACGACCGCCATGCCGCCATCCTCGCCGGCAATGCGATCCAGCGTGATGACGTAGTTGGAGTTGAGCACAAACTTCGGCTTGTTCCAGATTTTAACCAACTCGTCCTCGAACTGACTGATGAAGGCGATGATCTTGAACGCGATGTCCTTGAGGGCTTGCAGTTGCCGGATGCGCTTCTCGTCCCATTGGGTTTCGCCCTCGAACTCGTACTGGTACAGCCACAACTTGAACTGCTCCTCCAGAAACGCCTTGGCGTTTTTGTTGATGAAGTAGTCCACTTCACTCTGCCGTTCGAACACGCGGAACGCCCGTTCCAACAATTCCTCACCGACGTTTGCGCCCGCCTGCCGCAGCGCCCGCAGGATGTCGGTCGTCTTGGTTTTCCGACCGCGCTCGGAGTAGGCGACGGTGAACGCCAGCACGCCGTCTTTGCGTTTCTCCTTGAAGGCGTAGATCAACTCGCGTTTTTCGTTGGCCTTCTTGTGCTCCAAGCCGGACACGTCGAAGAAGAACTTCTGACCGTCCAACTCCACGTCGAGGTTCTGGAACAGCCGGTCGGTCTTGACGTAGTACAGCATGTGCGTCTTCCAGAACAGCATCACGTCCTTGTCGTCGGTATAGACCTTCTCATAGACGTTCTGGTGCAGCGGGGTGTACCGGAAGTAGATCGAGCCGCTTTCGCTGAAGTACCGGCTGAAGAATGTGTAGAGCTTGTCGAACAACTCCTCGCGGAACTGCGGGAACGGCTTCAGCGCGGCGTTGATGTCCTTCGACAACTCCGGGAACACGCCCTTCTCGTAGTAGCGGGACTTGATGCGCATCAGGTTGATGTAACCAGACTCGCCCTGGACTTTTGCCCCCACGAATACATCGCGGAGTGCATTGAAAAACTTCTGCTCGCGGTTTCCGACTGACATAGGCTTCCTTGTGTGCGAAGCCCCTGCGACCGTCGGGGATGGCTTCCGTGGAAGGATGCTTGTGTCTGAGAAAACGAAGGGGCGTGACTTACTCACGCCCCTTCTCAGGCACTGACATGCCTTCCATGGAACGTTTTCAGACACGCCCTTGCGGGCGCGTCTTCAACGCCGTCCATGGTGTGAAATTGTCAGTTTCGAGAAGGACAGCAGCCGAAGCTACGCGAATTTGGTTTTAGTCTATTGGTTCAGTTCGATCGGTCTCCTTTCCACCATCGTTTGCACGATGGCGGATCAGTTATCAGCTTGATTTGTACGCCGGCGACCGTCCGCAAACAAGCGCAGAGTTGCCACGGTGAACGCATTTAGAATTTGAGGAGGGAGAGGAGGTATTGCGGCGACCAGCCGGCGGCTTTTTGTTTGGCGCGGACGCCAACCTTGTGCTGTTTGTCCCGACGCAGCAGGTTCAGGCAGAAGACCCGTAACGTTGCCAAGTTCTGCGCCGCCGTCCGATCACACACCCGACAGCGGTCTTCATTCATTTGCACGTCCAACACCCAGTGCACCGC
>VHCW01000030.1 GCA_016871575.1 Verrucomicrobiota bacterium | reverse complement strand
CCAGTTCCCGCAGCGAGCGGGCTGGTTCTGATGATGTGTTCATGGTCCTCTCACGGTTGGTGGTTCGTGAGACGTGGGTGGGGTGCCGTTCACGCCCCCATGATAGTGGCAGTGTCAAGATGCGCCCACGGAACCTTGTCGGTTTCCTCGCTGGGCATTTCCAATGGCAACGCAGTGGCCGGCTCGGGCACCATCACCGGGGGAGTGGCGAATTGGGGAACACTGAGCGCCGACGGAGGAACGTTGAGCGTGGCGGGCAACGTCGTCAGTTACGGCACGCTCCGCGCGGTCAATGGCGGCGTGGCCGAGTTTTTTGGCACTGTTTTCAATCTGGGCACGGCGGATTTCGCCGGTGGCAGTCTGGTCGTCCACGGCTCCTACCAGAACGTGACCGATACCACCAACGCGTGGATTGACGCCGGCAATGGCCTGTGGCGGGAAGACGCTCGCTGGTCGCTGGGAGTGGCTCCCACAAACACGCAGTCCTATTTGGTGATCGCCAATGCCAACACCAAGACCGTGACAGTAGATTCTCAGACGCCGGTATTGGCGCCGTGGACTTTGACGAACTGGTTTGTGATGGTCTCCGCGCCGGATGGCTCGACGAATACGTTGTCGGTGGAGACGCCGTCGTGGGCGATGGTCAACGTCGTGGTCGGTCCGGGAGGCCGGCTCAGCATCGGCGGTGTGACGCTGACAGCGGGCGCTGGCGGATTTGGGACGCTGGAGGTGGACGGTGAACTGGCAATCAACACGGGCACTCTGGATGGGACGGTGGTTCCCGTGACGCTCGGCGGCAATGGAACGGCCACGGTGAGTTTTGCCGGTGGCGTATTGCTGACGAAGAACTACCAGATCGGTGCCGCAACCACCGGCGGCGTGGTCATCGCCACGGGCAACGGGCTTTGGCGGCAACAAGGGAACTTCTTGGTCGGAACCAACACATCCGGCAACAGCCTGTTGATTGCCGGAGGGGCGCAACTGGCAAATGTAGTCGGCTACATCGCCTACACTACTGATTCAAGCAACAACACGGTCACGGTGACCGGTCCCGGTTCCATTTGGACAAACTCGGCCGGCTTCGTGGTCGGACGCTACGGTCCCGGCAATACGCTGGTCGTCACCAACGGCGGCGCGGTGTTCAGCGACGATGGTTATGTTGGCCAATACACCAACGCCAACGATAACGTCGTCAGCATTAGCGACTCTGGTTCGGTCTGGCGCATCAACGGCAAGCTTTATCTCGGCTTCGAGGGCGCGAACAACACGGTGATTATCACCAACCAAGGCCAGGTATTCTGCAGTAGTGATGGTGTTATTGGCCGCGACAATGACAACAATCGCATGATCGTCACCGGCTCCGGTTCGCTCTGGAACATATCGGGCACTTGGTTCCACGTCGGTTACGCCGGCTCCGGCAACATGCTGACCATTGCCAACGGCGGCGCTGTGAACAGCGCCATCTGCTACCTCGGATATACCAATGGCGCCAACAATAACGCTGTCATTATCGCAGGTACGGGTTCCATTTGGACAACCACCAGCGATTTATTCATCGGTCGCTACGGCTCTGGCAACTCGCTGACGATCAGTAATGGCGGCGTCGCAAACACCAGCGTCGCTTGGATCGGTCGCTACGAAAGCAGCAGCAACAACGTGGCGCTCGTCACCGATCCCGGCTCGCTATGGAATCTCCCCGCCAACAGCGTCCGAATGAATGGCACCAGCAATCAGTTGACCATCAGCAACGGCGCGGTGGTGCAAGACCTGCACGGCTACATCGGCTACGATGGCGGCACGGGCGGCAACTTGGTGTTGGTCACCGACAGCGGTTCGGTCTGGAGCAATGCATCGAATCTGTTTGTCGGTTCCAACAACAGCCGGGGAAACCAGTTGACCGTCACCAATGGGGCGCTGGTGCTGAGCGGTTCTGCCCGGATCGGCTCCAGTTCCACCAGCAGCAACAATGCGGCATTGGTGACGGGAGCCGGCTCCATCTGGAGTAATTCGGCCAACTTCTACGTCGGCTACATCGGCACGAGCAATCAGTTGACGGTCAGCAACGGCGCGCTGGTGCAAAGCTTGAACGGTTTCATTGGCAGTGAGGCTGCCAGCGTCAACAACCGCGCGCTCATCACCGGCAGCGGCTCTGCCTGGGACAACAGCGGCAACTTCAACGTTGGCAACATTGGCTCCGGCAACACGCTGATCATCGCCGAGGGCGGCACGCTGTTCGACACCGTCGGGCGCCTTGGCAACCAGCTTGGAAGCAACAGCAATACCGTCTTCGTCGTCGGTTCCGGTTCTGTCTGGAGCAACAGAAGCATCCTCTACGTCGGCAACGACGGCGCTAACAATGCGCTGGTCATCACGAATGGCGGTGTCGTGTTCAACACCGACGGCTTCATCGGCAGCAACACCACGGCCAACGGCAACAGCGCATTCGTGACCGGCAACGGCTCGATTTGGACCAATGCGGGCAACCTCTACGTTGGCAATAACGGCGCCGATAACACGCTCATCATCGCCGACAACGGTCGCGTGTTTGCCAACAACTTGATCATTGGCAACGGCGCAAACAATGCCACGGTGAACCTGCTTGGCGGCTCGCTCTCGATTGCCAACCTCTTGACCGTCCAGAAAAACGCCATGTTGTCCGGCAACGGCACCATCTCCGGCAGCGTGCTGGTGAACGGCACGGTTCTCGCCGGCACCGGCATCGGATTGGCCTTCACCGGTTCGGTGACGAATAACGGCAGCATCGTCGCCACCAACGGCGCGACGATTGTCTTCGATGCGGGCGTCGTCAACAATGGCCTCCTGTATGCCCGTGGCGGCAGTCTTGTCTTCAACGACGGATTTACGAACAACGGCATCATCAACAGCAACGACACGATCATCGCCTTCTTCACCGCCAACCCAACCAACGGCGGGATGCCGCTGGCCGTTTCGTTCACCGACCTCTCTGTCGGCGCCATCACGAACCGCAACTGGAACTTTGGCGACGGCAGCGATACCAACATTACCGACACGGCCATCACGCACACCTACGACGGCATCGGCACGAACACCGTCAGGCTCATTGTCAGCAGCGCGGACGGCGTCAGCACCAACTCGCGAACCATCATCGTCGGCCCGCCCGTTACTTCGACGTGGATCAGCGCCAGCGCCAGCGGCAACTGGTCTGACATCTCCAAGTGGTCGCCGTCGTGGGTTCCGGACAACGCTGCCACCGTCATCTTCGGCAACAGCGGCTCAACCTGCATCGTGGATTCCGTCAGCCGCACCGTCAGCAATCTCGTCTTCAATCGCAACGCCAGTTTCTTCGTGGCCGCTTCCGGTGGCGCGCAACTGAGCATCCTCAACGGCATCACGGTTCTCAGCAACCGGACGTACACGCTCACCGCGCCGGTCGTGCTCGCCGGCACGAACACTTGGGCGATCAACAACGGCACGTTGACCGCCGCCGGCATCATCACCGGGGACAATCCGTTGAGCATCACCGGCCCCGGCACCGTGAATCTCTCTGTCAGCAACGCCTACACCGGCGACACGATCCTCAACAGCGGCAAGGTGATTTTGGCTGCCGGCGCAACCATCGGAAGCGGCGTCTTGTATCTGAACGGCGGCCAGATCCGTTCCGCCGCCAACACAAATACCGTCATCGCCAATACAGCCGTGCTCCTTGCTGACACCACGATCCTGAGCGGCGGCAGCAATCTCATCTTTGCCGGCACCGTCTTCTTGACGAACGGGAGCCGCACGCTGACCATCAACAGCGACACGGTGATTTCCGGCCAGATCACCGATAACGGGATCGGCAACGGCCTCACCCGGCTTGGTTCCCGCATCCTCACATTGACGGCTTCCAACACCTACAGCGGCGCAACCGTGGTCAATGCCGGGCAGTTGTTGGTAAGCAATCGTTTCGCGCTTGGCGTCAGCGGGATTGCCACTGCCGGCTTTGGCGGCGCCCACGGTTTTCTTAACTTGGCCGACGGCGTGACGATCAGCGGTGTCACACTGTACAATTTCAATGCGGCTGCCGGTCTCCATGGCGGGCTGCAAGTTCATTCGGGCAGCGCCACTTGGGGCGGACCGATTGTCATCTGCGTGAACGGCGCGCGCATTTCGGGCGGCACCAGTGGCGGCACGCTCACCATCAGCGGGCCGATTACCGACAATGGCAACAACTTCAGGGTGCTGTTCCGGGCTGGTACCATCATCCTGACCAACACGAACAACAATTGGGGCGGCTCGACCGTCTTCAGTGAGGGACGGTTCTTCCTCGGCGCGAACAATGTGTTGCCGACCAACACCACCGTCAACCTCAACGAACCCGGCACCGTGACGCTCGATATGGCCGGGTTCGACCAGCAAATCGCCGGCTTGATCCACGGCTCGGCAACCTCCGCAGGAATCCTGACCAACAGCGGCATGGCTTTGAGCACATTGACGCTGAATGTTCCGGCCGGCACGAATTCCGAATACAATGCCCATATCCGCGGCAACATCGCCATCGTCAAGACCGGCCCTGGCACCTTCACCTTGAGCGGCACGAACCTCTACACCGGTTTCACGCGCATTGACGAGGGCACGCTGGCGCTCGGTGGCAACGCCACCCTCACCAACAGCCCGACCATCACCATCGCCAGCGGCGGACGGCTCGATGTCACGGGACGCACCGGGGGAGGCATGACACTGGTTGCCAGCCAAACCATGCGCGGCGGCGGCATCTTCAACGGGAACCTGTTCAACCAAGGAGTGATTATCGCGGAAGTCGCCAGCGGACAGTTTGCTTTCACCGGCACCGTGACCAACAATGGAACCATGTACGCCACCAACGGAGCGACACTGGCATTCTACGGCCCCGTGGTCAACAATGGCGTCATTGACGTGATCTACGGTAACACCAATTTCTTCTTTACCTTCATCAACAACGGTATCCTCCTCACCGCCGGTGGCGATAATGACGGCGATGGGATGTCGAACCTCAAAGAGTCGCAGGCTGGCACCATCCCGACAAACAGTGCCTCGCGCCTGCGTGTCGTCAGCATGGCGCGCGAGGGTGACGACATTCGCATCACATGGACAGCCGTCGGCGGGAAGAGTTACGTGGTGCAGACGAACTCGGTTCCCGGCACTGGTTTCGCTGATTTCAACCCGGTGATTTACGTGCCCGGCGTCGGCGAGAGCGTCACCAACCACGTTCACACCGGCGGCGCAACAAACGCGTCATCGTTCTTCTACCGCATCCGTCTTGGGCCGTAGCGGCGCGTTTTTGTGTTTGCTAACGGACAGTGCGAGAGCGTAGCCTGCGGCTGCAACAATCCTCAAACTCGATCTTATGAAACCATCCCTCATGACTCGTCGGGAATTGATCAAGACACTCGGCTTGCTCGGTTCGGCTTCGCTGTTGGAACGGATCTGTCACGGGATCGCGCAGGGCGCGATAACACCGGCTTCCGCGCATGACCTCTTCGAACACTACGAACGACGATTTGCCGAGGCGCGTTTGCGAATGCCCGACCGCAACCCTGCCGTGCCGGCCGACCGCGAGGCGATTGCCCGCGTCGCCAAGGAATGTCTTGGTATCCGCGATGAATGGATTCCCAAAATCCGCGCAGAGAAAGCGCGCGCGGTGTCGTTCGACGGCGGCAGCATCGAGATGCTGCGCGCCAGTTCCTGGCCCGGCGTCGCCGCCACGGCGTTGTTGTATCTGCCCGACGGGAAGCCGTCGAAACCGTTGCCGCTGGTCGTGTTGTGTTGCGGACACGGCAAAGGCGGGAAACTGGCGGAGGGTTATCAACGCATGGCGCGACACATTACCCGTCGCGGCGCGATGGTGTTGTGTCCCGACAACCTTGGCCAGGGCGAACGCGCGGCGATGGGCCACAGCAATTGCGTGAAACCGTTTGCGTGCGGGTTGAGCGTGCAGGGGTTGATCGTGATGGAAACGCTCGGCTGGATCGCGTGGGCGTTGAAAGAACCGCGCGTGGACGCGCGCCGCGTGGCGGCCATCGGCAATTCCGGCGGCGGCACGCTCACGGTGTTTCTGGCCGCGCTCTGCCCGGAGTTGGCGGCGCTGTCGTCGTCCGGGTATCCGAGCACGTTCGAGTTCGTGGCGCGCAAGGAAAAGAAACACTGCCACTGCAACGTCCTGCCCGGCGTGGTCGGCCAGTTGGAAATGTGGCAGTTGCTCGGCAGCTTTGCGCCGCGGCCGCTGTTCATCTTCCAAGGCGACGGCGACCCGTTGTTTCCTCCCGACCTCTTCTACCACACCGCCCGCAAAATCCGATGCGTCTATCGCGCCCACGATGCCGAGAAAGCGTTCGAGGCGCGCGTCGTCACCGGCGGTCATTCGTGGGACGCGCGGCGTTATGTGCTCGCGGGCGATTTTCTGGCCAAGCAGTTCGGCCTGAAAAAATCCATCCCGCGCGAAAACGAAAAGGAACAGGTTCTGGCCGCGACCGACCGTTGTTTCGATCCGTGGCCGGCGGACGCCCTCACCACCGATGCCGTGGCCGAGCAACTCACTGGCCGTCGCGTGAACGACAACGTGAAACTCTGGGATGTCTATCCGCCGGCGGCGCCGCGTGATGTGCCGCTCGACAACATTGCCCATCGCGGCGCCACCCGTCAAATCCTCGCCCAATTCGAAGCGTTCCTGAGAAAATGATCCCCTTCATCCGCCATCCGCAATCGCGCCTTGGTTTGTTCATTATCATGGGACTCCTGCAGGCTGCTTCGTTGTCGTTTGCAGCGGGGCCAAAACCCGGACCGCCGCATGTCGTCACCGTTGAGACGCGCGACTTGAAGGTTGAGTTCGCCGGTGACCGGGCGTGGACGTTTCACCGGATCCTTTTCAAGGGCGACGTGGTGGCCGGCAGAGTCGGTTTTTACGGAACGGTCTTCGCAGCGGAGGGCGGCAAATGGATCGGCACCGGCCACAACGAAGGCGGCATCGAACAGATCAAGCGCGTCACGTTGACCGTGGACGGCAAACCTTGCGATCTCACCGACAAAGCCGTCTATCGCGGCCGGCGCGCCGAGATTCGCAAGCAATCCATGATGGGACCGCTCGTGTTGGAGGCGACGTACATTGTGACTGATGACTGCATCATGGAACGCCATCGCTACGAAGTGACTGAAGACGTGAAGATCGGCACGCTCTACGCCTTCATGCATCCGTGGCTGCCGGGCACGACGGAATGGATTGCCGAGAAACCCGACGGCACGATCCTCGAAGGCAAATTCGACAACACCGGCAATTTCAAATTGCGGGATGATCCCAAGTGGACGGCGATCTACAACCCGCAGAACCGGCGTGCCATGCTTGCGTGGTATCCGGACCCGCTTGCCGGGCAGGGCATCAAGACGAGTTACTGGGACAAGACCGTCTATCACAAACTTTACAACCAGATTTACTCGCACACAGCACTGACCAAGGGTACAACATTCGAGGCGGCGGTCATCATACGCGGCGTCGAGACTGACGAGGCGTCATGGAAACAGGCCGCAAAGATGCTCGCAACAGAAACCAAGTCACATATTGAACGAAAGGAAATTCGATTTTGAAAATGACCATAAACTTCTTTGCTGCCGTCCTGTTTTTTTGCGTCGCCCTGACTGGCTTTGCTGTTGAAGTCACCGTTCACACCAACGTCATGGTTGCAATGCGCGACGGCGTGAAGCTGGCCACCGACATCTATCTGCCGGCGAACAACACGGAAAAACTTCCGGTCATCCTGACGCGGTTGCCCTACAACAAGAACGGCGCAAAACGATTCGGCACTTATTTTGCCAGCCACGGCTACGCATTCGTCGCACAGGACACGCGCGGCCGCTATGCCAGCGAAGGCGTGTGGCACATGTTGGTGGACGATGGTCCCGACGGCGTGGACTGCTGCGCGTGGATCGGACGCCAACCGTGGAGCAACGGCAAGATCGGCATGGTCGGCACTTCCTATGTCGGCGGCACCCAACACGCGATGGCGTTGGCCCGCGCGCCGGAGCTTGTCACGATCATCCCGGTGGATGCGATGTCGAATCTTGGACGTCAATCCCTGCGCAACGCCGGCGCGTTCGAGATGCGTTTCTGGAACTGGATCATGATCAACGCCGGGCGCGGCAGCCGCGGCTCGCGCGATCCGTCCGTTGCGTCCGCGCTCGCGGTGATGAGCACCAACCGCATTCACTATCTCTCATATCTGCCGTTGCGGCGCGGCATGACGCCATTGAAATTTGCGCCGGAATACGAGGAATGGCTGGTCGAGGCCATGCGACGGGGCGCGAACGACGAGTTTTGGATGCAGAACAACATCGTGGACTACCCGGAACGCTACAAAGACATTCCCGTCTATCTCGTCGGCGGCTGGTACGATTCTTGGGCCGGCAACACGACGGCGAACTTCGGGGCGCTGACCAAGACGCTAAAAAGTCCAGTGTATCTCATCATGGGGCCGTGGATTCATGGACGGCAGGCATCCTCATCGCACGGACAAGTGGATTTCGGCAAGGACGCCGCCATCGCCGATGAACTGGCATGGCGACGGGAGTGGTACGACCATTGGTTGAAGGGTCTCGACAACTCCATCGGAAAGTCCGCGCCGTTTGCCACGAAAGTCCGCATCTTCGTCATGGGCACCGGCGATGGCTCGAAGACCGACAAAGGCCTGCTCAATCACGGTGGCTTCTGGCGCGACGAACGCGAATGGCCGCTCGCCCGCGCGCGCCTGACGCCGTTTTATCTTCAGGCGGGCGGCGCGCTCAGTCGGACGAAACCCGCCGGATCCCGCGCGTCAACGAGTTTCGAGTTCGACCCGCGCAATCCCGTGCCAACCATCGGCGGCGGCCTCTCCTCCGGCGACGGCATCACGCTGGTGGCCGGCGCTTGGAATCAACGCGGCGCCACCAACTTCTGGAAGTACCCGTACCCCATCCCGCTCTCGGCCCGCAATGATATTGTCGTCTTCCAGACCGAACCGCTGACCGAGGACATTGAGGTCACCGGCGAGATTGAAGTCAAACTCTGGGCGTCGTCGTCCGCGGTGGACACCGATTTCACCGCCAAGCTGATTGATGTGTATCCGCCCAGCGAGGATTTCTCCGGCGGTTTCGACCTGAACATCACCGACGGCATCGTCCGCGCCCGGTTCCGCGAATCGCTCAAGCAGGAAAAACTGATGAAGCCGTGCACGATCTATCCGTTCACGATCAGGCTTTACCCGACTTCCAATGTCTTCAAGAAAGGCCATCGAATCCGCGTGGACATTTCCAGCAGCAACTACCCGCGCTTCGACGTGAACCCGAACACCGGCGAGCCGCTCAACGATCACCGTCGCGTCATCACCGCCGTCAACACCATCTGCCACGACCGCGCCCATCCGTCGCATATCGTGCTCCCGATAATCCCCTGACCCACACATCATGTTCACGTGCCTTTTGGCTGCCGCGTTCCTGTTTCCCATCGTCGAATCCGGGGAACCGCGCGCCTCGCTTGTCGTGACCGACAATCCACCGGCGGAAGTCCAGCGCGCCACGGCTGAATTTCAGCGCGTGCTGAAAACGATGACCGGCGCAAGCCTGCCGACAGGCGATTCCGCCGGCACTCCGCGCATTCATATTGGCCGCGATGCGTTTGTGGAGAAGGCCGGCTTGAAACTGGACACACTCGACGAGGACGGGTTCGTAATCCAGACCATCGGCGACCGCGACCTCGTGCTGGCGGGACGCAACCCTCATGGCACGGAGTTTGCCGTCTATCGTTTCCTTCAGAAACACGCTGGTGTGCGCTGGTATTTCCCGACGGAGCTTGGCGAAGTCGTGCCGCGCCGGGCCAGCCTCAGCGTCGGGCGGCTCGTGGAACGCCAGGAACCGTCATTCAAGTCGCGCCTCTGGAGCAGCGCGGCGCCGTTCGACAAGGGCTTCTGGGAACGCCACAACCTCTGCCGTGCGCGCTACAATTTCCATCACAACCTCATCCGCATCTTTGTGCCGTCGAAGTTCGGCGACCAGCACATGGAGTGGTTCCCGGAAATCAACGGCCAGCGCAAACGACCGCAGGACGACAATGACCACCGGTGGCAACCGTGCTTCTCCAACCCCGAAGTTGCGCGTTTCGCCGCCGAGGCGGCGCGAAAGTATTTCGATGCGAACCCGTCGGCGGCCAGTTTCTCGCTCGGGATCAACGATACTTCCGCCTCCGGCTTCTGCGAGTGCGCCGCCTGCCGCGCACTCGACCCGACCGATCCCGCCGACCAGAAGACGCCACGCGGATTGCCGAATTACTCGAATCGTTTCTTCACCTTCATGAACCGCGCCGCCGAGCACCTCGCGAAGACGCACCCCGACAAATTCATCGGTTGCCTTGCCTATCATGTCACCGAACCGCCGCCCACGTTCCCCGTTCATCCGCGCGTCATTCCCTACCTCACCGCCGGGCGCGCCAACTGGACCGACTCCGCCATCCGCGCCGGCGACCAGAAGCTCATCCGCACGTGGTGCGCCAAGGTGCCGGTGGTCGGCATTTACGATTACTACTACGGCTCCGGCTTCGTCTCGCCGCGAATCTTCACGGGATTGACGGAAGAAAGCCTGAAATTCGCCCACCACGCCGGTGTGCGGGGATTTTATGCCGAGATTTATTCCACATGGTCGCTCGACGGCCCAAAAGCGTGGGTCGCCTCGCAACTGCTCTGGAACGTAAACCAGAACGCCAAGGAACTGGTGGACGATTTTTGCCGGGGACTGTTTGGCAACGCTGGCGACGCAATGCGCGATTACTTCCGCTTCCTGGAAGCCCGCTGGATGCAACGCCCGTCCGGCTCGACCGTGATGTGGGCCGGTTTCTACGATGCGAAACAACTCGACCTCTGGCCCGCCGATGTCTGCGCGCAGGCGCGGGCGCTGCTGACAACAGCGGAACGCGCCGCCGCGAACGACGATGAAACCATCCGCAAACGCGTCCGCCTGTACAGCGATGGGTTCCGGCAAACGGAGCTTTGGTCCGCGCTCTATCAGGCGGAGAAATCGCTGCGCTCGCCGCCGGATTTTCGCCGGTATCTGGACGCCGCGCTGGCCCGCATGACATGGCAGCAGGAAGTCATCAATCCGCATCCGTTGCACCGGCCGGCCAGCCCGAAAAAGTTTGAGGAACGTTCGCGCAATGCGCCGGGCGCGCGCGTAAGCGCGGCGTTGTTGATGTTGGCGGACGATCCGGATGCCGAGCCGCTCCTGAAACAATGGGCCGCGCAAAAAATCAACACGGATGCCGCTGCTGCCGCGCGGGCGGCTTTGGCCTTGCGCCACAAGCCGGAATTCTCCCAGGAGTTGCTCGCCAACCCGGACCTCGAATCCAACGGAGCGCATTGGACCCGATGGGTCCGCCCGAAGACAGCCGGCAAAATCGAGTTCGCCCCGGCCGCCGCGCGTTCCGGCAAAGACGGCGTCGTCATCCGCTCTGCCGCCTCGGCGTGCGTGATGCAGACGTTGCCGGCGAAGCCCGGCGAAAAATATCTGGCAACGGTCTATACGCGCGGCCGCGCGGAAGCGAAAGGCAATGCTTCCCTGACCATCAAGTTCCGAGCCGATGGCAAGTGGCTGCCCGACAGCGCCGGCGGATCCGCCAAGATGCCAGCCAACGCGGCAACAGAGTGGACACGACTGGCCGTGGTCGTGCAAGCGCCACCGGATGCCCAATCGCTTGTCTGGATGGTGTCGGCCCACGATCAAGGCGAAGACGATGAAATCCATTTCGACACGGCCAGTTTGAAACGTCTGCCATAGACCGATGCACTGTTCCTGTGGTAAGATTCTCGAACCATGAACTTCTCACGCCGTCATTTCCTGAGAACCTCCGCCGGTTTGACGTTGCTTGGCGCTCTGCCTCACATTCACGCTGCACCGTCACCTTTGTCGCCGCCAAACGAGAAAATCCAAAAGGCGCGCGCCGTTGCGCTGTCGGTGTTGAAGCCGAGCCAGAAAGACTTGGAGCACGGCCTCGAACTGCACGCCAACTCGCTTGTGTTCGAGTCCTACGGTTTCGCGCCGCGCGCGGCCGTGGATGGTGACGCGTTCCGCGCGGCCATCGAGGCCGGCGCGTCGGACACGGAACTGGCGGACTTGCGCGAGGAGATGTCCATGACCCGCTGGGCCACCAACGCGGCGGAGCGGAAGGAGTTCCTCGAAGCGTTCCGCGCCGCCGGCGTGACGTGCATTTTCCAGAACGCCGGCGAGGAGGGCAACGATCCGTTGCGGCTCATGAAACGGCTTGCCCGGTTCACCTTCGCAACCGATCTGATGCGCGACGAAATGTTCAAGGCCGTGAAGCCTGACGACATCGTCGCAGCGAAGAAGCAGGGCAAGCTCTGTCTTTATTTTACCGGCAACGGCGTGCCGTTGCGCCAGCAGTGGAACAGCGTGCGCGACGAGCTTGGCTACATCCGCATTTTTCACCAGCTTGGCATTCGCATGATGCACTTGACCTACAACCGCCGCAATCCACTCGGCGACGGTTGCGGCGAGCCGAGCGACGGCGGCCTGAGCGATTTTGGCCGGGCGGCCATCGAGGAGATGAACCAGGTCGGCGTCATCGTGGACGTGGCGCACACCGGCTGGCGCACGAGCCTCGAAGCGGCAAAGGCATCGAAGAAACCGATGGTTGCCAGCCACACGACTGCTGCGGCGTTGTACAAGCATTTCCGCGGCAAGCCCGATGAGGTCATCCGCGCCATCTGCGACACCGGCGGACTGGTCGGCGTTTGTTGCATCCCGCGATTCCTTGGCGGCGCCGGTGACATCAGCGTGTTCCTCAACCACATCGAGCACATCGTCAAGAAGTTCGGCGCTGAACACGCCGCCATCGGCACCGACGTGGCCTACAGTTCGCGCAACGACGAAGCCGAGCGCAAAAAGATTCCAAAACGGACCGAGGGCCGGTCTGCGGGTGGGCGCTGGGAACATCTCTGGCCAGCGGAGAGCGGCAAGCCAGCCTCGCACGCCGAGGCGAGCCTGTCGTGGACCAACTGGCCGTTGTTCACTGTCGGCATGGTGCAGCGCGGCCTCAAGAACGATGACATTCGGAAGATCCTCGGCGAAAACATGCTCCGCGTCGCCCGGTCGGCATGGGAAACACGGTCCTGACGGCGCGAACTCCGTATTGCTGATGTAATTCCTACAAGCATAGACTTGACGGACTTTTGTTGTCTGGTAAGATCATCACCGATGAGCACAGCATTGAAAACAGATTCCGTCTGGTTCACCACCAAAGGCCAAGTCGTCATTCCGATGCGGTTGCGCAAGCTGTTTCGCATCGAGGACGGCACCCGCGCGATTGTCACCGCAACGGAAGACGGTATCCTGCTCAAGCCGGTCACTTCCGTCACGATCCGCAAACTGCGCGGCATCCTGAAGCGCAAGCCGGGCGACAAGCCTTTTGCGCAGGAGTGGGCCGAGCACAAAGCAGGGGAAATCGCGTTGGAGGAAGCCAAATATGCCCGCAGCACAGGTTCTCGATAGTCACGCGTTGCTGGCCCTGTTGCGCGATGAGCCTGCCGCTGAGGTGGTGGCGAAGATTCTCGAACGCGCCGGCGAACGCGACCATCCGGTCCACATGACCGAGGTGAACTACGCTGAGGTCCAATACACGATCCGCCGCAAAGACGGGCAGGCTGCATGGGAAACCGTTGCGCGGGAACTGGCCGCAGCCCCGATCGTGTTCCACCCCGCCGACCGCCGCCTCGCCGATCTTGCCGCTGATTTCAAGGCGCGTTTCAAGATGAGTCTTGCCGATGCGTTTGCCGCCGCGCTGGCCAAGGAGAAGAAAGCTGAACTGGTCACCGGCGACACGGAGTTCAAGGCGCTGGAGAAAGAGATCAAGATCAGTTGGTTGTAGAAACCGGGTAAAAAACTGCCAAAAGCGGCCCCGTTCTGCTGCCCCTCGCGCAACCTGATGTTTTTCCTTGTCCGTTCAACGATATCGGCGTAAAAGCCGGAGCACCATGAAAACACTTCTTTCCGCCCTGTTGATTGTTTCCGTCATGACCGGTTGCATCCGCGATAAATGCTGTCCCGGATGGGAGAACTGGTTTGCCGACGGCAAGCTGGACAACTTCCAAATCGTCAGCGGCACCGCCTCCTACAAGGTTGAAAATGGCGTGCTCGTCGGCACCACCGTCGAAGGCAGCCCAAACACCTTCCTCGCCACGAAAACGCCGTGCAAGGATTTTGAGCTTCAGTTTGAGGTCAACGTGGACGACCAGCTCAACTCCGGCGTCCAAGTCCGCAGCCACGTCGCCAAGGAAGGCGACCCGGTGCCCGAAGGCTCGAAGAGCGGCAAACCGTTGCCCGCCGGGCGCGTGTTCGGGCCGCAGTGCGAGATCGCCATCAACGGCACCGCCGGCGATTTCTACGACGAAGCGCGCCGCGGCACCTGGTGGAGCATCCTGACGAAGACCGAGGCGGTCCGCACCGACGCTGCGAAGGCCGCATTCAAGAAAGGCGAGTGGAACCAATACCGCATCGTCGTGAAGGGCGACCATTACCAAAGCTGGATCAACGGTGTTCCGACCGCCGATTTCAGCCAGCCGCACGATCCCGAAGGCATCATCGGCTTTCAAGTGCACGGCATCAAGAAGGGCACTGGCCCATTCTCCGTGCGCTGGCGCAACGTGAAGTTCCGCGCGCTGTAATTCGCCGGACGGCGAACGGAGGCGCTTGTGCGCAATCTGGTAACTCTCCTTTCATTGCTGATAACCGCGGCAGCAATGAACGGCGTTGCTGCCGAATTGCGCATCGGCGCGGCCACCGTCAGCATCACACCCGATAAACCCATCGCCCTCGCGGGGCAATTCCACACGCGCATCTCGCGCGGCGTGGACAATCCGATTACGGCCACAGCCGTGGCCATCGAAGCCGGCAAGGGCGAGCAAGCGATTCTGCTCTCTGCCGACATCGTGGTGTTTTTCCCGACGGTTCCGGAGCCGCTGCGAGATCGTTTGCGTGCGAAGCTGCCGGGGTTTGACCCGCGCAAGCTCGTCATGACCGCCACGCACACCCACACTTCGGCTGTGATTGAAGAAGGCATGTACGAGATCCCGAAAGACGGCGTGATGCAACCGAGTGAGTACGTTGCGTTCATGATTGAACGGCTGGTGGATGTCTGCGCTCGCGCGTGGCAACAACGTAAGCCCGGCGGCGTGAGTTGGGGTTTGGGACACGCCGTGGTCGGCCACAACCGGCGCGCCGTTTATGCCGACGGCACGGCCAAGATGTACGGTGCGACCGACGATCCCAACTTCCGCGGCATCGAAGGACGCGAAGACCACGGCTTGGAACTGCTTTTCTTCTGGAACAACGAAAAGAAGCTGCTGGCGACCGGTATCAACGTCGAATGCCCGTCACAGGTGGTCGAAGGCCGCTCGACCGTCAACGCCGATTTCTGGCACGACGTGCGTGAGCAATGGCGCGATGGTCTCGTGCTCGGCTGGCCGGGCGCGTGCGGCGATCACTCGCCGCGCCCGATGTATCGCAAGGCCGCCGAGGAACGAATGCTAAAGCTGCGCGGCTTGACCAGCACGCAGGAAATCGGTCGGCGCATCGCCCGCGAAGTCGCCGACGTGTGCAAGTTGGCCCGTCGAGATATTCGCGCGGACGTTCCGTTTGCGCACAAGGTCGAGGACATCGCGTTGCCGGTGCGCAAGGTGACAGAGAAGGAAGTGGCGGAAGCCCAAAAGGAAATCGAGGCGCTGAAGAAGAAGGGCGACAAGAGCCGCCGCAGCGCGTGGTATCAGAAAACGATTGACCGCTACAAGACGCAGGAGCAGGAACCGACCTTCACCGTTGAGGTGCACGTCCTGCGGATTGGCGACATCGCGATTGCCACTAATCCGTTCGAGTTGTTCCACGACTACGGCGCGCAGATGAAAGCCCGCAGCAAGGCCGAGCAGACGTTCGTCATCGAGCTGACCGGCGGGTGGGGTCGTTACTTACCGACCGTGCGAGCCGTCGCTGGTGGCGGCTACAGTGCGGTCGTCCAGAGCGGCATGGTCGGACCCGAAGGCGGCCAAGTGCTGGTGGATCGAACCGTCGAGATGATCAACGCCATGTGGAAATAAAGTACTCATCACGCTCCGCGTGATGTTTTGTTCGTCACGCGGAGCGTGACGACTACTATGAAAGGAACGAAATGACAACACGTCGCAGTTTCCTGACACAGATCGCGGGGCTGGCCGCAGCCACCGCGCTCGGCCCGAAGCAACTCCTCGACGCAGCCGAGCCAACACCGATGCCGACCATCCAACTCGGCAAACATCGCATCAGCCGGTTGGTGGCCGGGTCCAATCCGCTCCTCGGCTATTCCTACTCCGGGCCGCATGCCAACCAGCATATGAAGGAGTATTTCACGCCGGAGCGCACTGTCGAGTTCCTACAGAATTGCGAGCGCGCCGGCATCACCACCCACCAGTTTTCGACGCCTGACCGCGCGTTGCCGTATCTTCGGCCGTTGCGCGAGCGCGGAAGCAAAATGACGTTTATCTGCCTGCATTCGCAGCGCGAACAAATCAAGGATGCCGTCGCGCAGGCACAGCCCATTGCCATGGTTCACCACGGCGGCGCGACCGACCGTCTTTTCGCCGCCGGCAAAGCCGGCGAAGTGCGCGACTACGTCAAGGCGGTGCACGACGCCGGCGTGCTCGCCGGCGTCTCGGCGCACAATCCCGACTGCATCAAACGCGTGGCCGACGAAGGTTGGGAAGTGGATTTCTTCATGACTTGTTTCTACTTCCTCACCTGCAAGACGGTGAACAAGGACAAGGAGATTCCGATGCTCGATTTCGGTCTGCCTTTCTTCCGCGACGACCCGAAGGTGATGACGCAGGTCATCCGCCAAGTGAAACAACCGTGCTTCGGTTTCAAGATTCTCGGCTCTGGTCGTCATTGCTCGAACCAGCAGAGCGTGCGCGCGGCGTTCAAGTTCGCCTTCGAGAACATCAAGCCGACCGACGGCGTCATCGTCGGCATGTTCCCGTGGTTCTTCGACGAGGTCAGCGCCAACGCGCAATACACGCGTGAACTGGGGAAAGCGGCATAGCGATGCGATTCCTCCTGCTCAGCGTCGTGGCGCTGTTCCTCGCGGCGTGTGCGACCACGAAAAGAACGGATCTCATGCTGGCTGACGCGGGCCGGTCCGATTACCGCATCGTCGTCGCGAAGAACTGCTCGCCGTCCGTCAATTACGCCGCGCAAGAACTCCAGACTTACCTGCAGAAGATCACCGGCGCGCGGCTGCCGATTGTCACGGACGCGGAGCCGGCGCAACCGCGTGAGATTCTCGTTGGCAGATCGCGACATTATGTTTTGCCGGACGGATTGGGCAAAGAAGGTTACGTGTTGCGCACCGCCGGCGATCGTCTAGTGATCATCGGCGGCGAGCCGCGCGGAACGCTGTACGGCGTTTATGGTTTGCTCGAAGACCATTTCGGCTGCCGGTGGTTCACGCCGGAGATCGAACGCGTCCCGCAAGCCCGACGGCTTCCGTTGCCGCAATTGAACGAGCGCAAAGTGCCGGTCTTCGAGTACCGCGAGACGTACACGTGGGAGAGCTACGACGGGAACTGGATGGCGCGGAACCGGCTCAACGGCGAAGGCGGGCGCGGACGCCTGTTGGAGCGGCAGAACATTCGTCCGCCGGTTCCGGAACTGGACGCCCGGCACGGCGGCAGCGTCAAGTTTGGCTTTGGGTTCTTCGTGCACACATTCGACAAGCTGGTGCCGGCCGACCAGTATTTCTCCGCGCATCCCGAATATTTCGCGTTGCGCAAAGGCAAACGGAGTCCCCGCCAGCTTTGTTGCACCAACGAGGATGTCATCCGCCTCTGCACCGAGGCGATCCGCGCCGGAATGCGCGCGCAGCCCGACGCGACCGTCTTCTCGCTCAGCCAGAGCGACAACCGTGATTTTTGCGAGTGCGACCGTTGCGCGGCGCTGGCCAAAGCCGAGGAGACCGGGATGGGGCCGCTGTTGCATCTGGTGAATCGCGTCGCAGAGGCCGTTGAGAAGGAGTTCCCCGACAAGATGGTCGAGACGCTCGCCTATCAATGGTCGCGCCAGCCGCCGAAGACGATGCGCCTGTGCCCCAATGTCGTCATCCGTCTCAGCAACATCGAGTGCTGTTTCGCCCATCCGCTGGCGAGCGGCTGCAACGAGGCGAACCAGAAATTCGTCAAAGACCTCCAAGTGTGGGCCAAGGTCTGCAATCGTCTTTGGATATGGGATTACACAACGAATTACTCGCATTACCTGTTGCCGATGCCGAACAAGCGGTTGCTCGACGACAACATCCGACTGTTCGCCGCCAACCGCGTCACCGGCGTTTTCGAGCAGGGCACCTACGACACGCCCGACAGTGAGATGGTTGCGTTGAAGGCGTATCTCATCGCAAAGTTTCTCTGGAACCCGAACTACGACGAAGCGTTGGCGACGCGCGAGTTCCTCGCCGCCTACTACGGCGCAGCGGCTCCGGCGATTCTGCAGTACCTTAACCTCATCCACGACTACGCTGATAAACAACAGACCCACGTCAGGATTTTTGACAAGCCGACCAGTCAACACCTGACGCCCGAACTGCTGACCGAAGCCAACGCGCTCTGGGAACAAGCCGAGTTGCTCGTGAAAGACGATGCCGGCGCGCTTGACCGCGTCCGCCGCTCGCGGATGAGCGTGGATTACGCCATCGCGGAACTGGCGCGGACACAGCAAGCTTTGCGTCCACTCGCGCGGAGCCGGTTCCCGTCGTTCAAGCAGACCTTCGAGCAAAGCAAGCTGACACGGATCCGCGAATGGCGCGACGTTGACAAAGCGGACTACCTCAAGATACTGGAGGCGGAAATCACGCGATGAACCGGTTACTGCTGCTGGTTTTGTTCTGCTGTTGTGCTGCGCACGCGGATCAGGCACTGATCGAGCGCGACTGGCGGATGCAGGACGGCATCGGCGCCGAACGCAACCCCAGCACCTACGCCGCCGCCATCGAACTGTTGTTGAAACGCGGCGACGCCTTGATTGCAGACCTGCACTGCGAGCAACCCGAATGGGAGCAACTGCGCCACGCGCCGCGCAACGAAGAAACCTGGCGCAAACTCCATCAGCTTCGCCGCCGCATCGCGCTGGGCAATCCGCTGGCGCGCACCGGCCCGTTGCTGTTCGTCAAGCAGGTGCCGAGCATTATGAGCCACCAGCTCACGCAATACCCCGGCAGTTGCGCCCGCCCCGGCGGCGGCATCTTCGTCCTCGATGAACCCGGTACATCCATGCATTGCCGGCAACTCGCTGCGCTTACCGGCAGTTACCAACACCCGGAAGTTTCGTACGACGGCAAACGTGTGTTGTTCGCGTATTGCCACGTCGAGAAAGTGCCCGCGAGTCGCGAAGAGCACGCTGACCACTTCTATCATCTGTACGAGATGTCCGCCGATGGCCGGGGACTGCGCCAACTCACCGATGGCGCGTTCGATGATTTTGCGCCGCGTTATTTGCCGGACGGACGCATCATCTTCATCTCGACACGCCGCGGCGGATTTCACCGGTGCGGACGCGGGCCGTGTCCGACCTACACGCTGGCCATCGCCGAAGCCGACGGCTCCAACCCGCGCACGATTTCCTTCCACGAGACCCACGAGTGGGATCCCGCCGTGCTCAACGACGGGCGCGTTCTTTACACGCGCTGGGATTACGTGGATCGGAACGCGGTGTATTACCAGCAACTCTGGACTGTCCGTCCCGACGGCAGCAACGTCCGCGCGTTCTACGGCAATCACACGCTCAACCCCGTCGGCGTTTGGGAGGCGAAGCCGGTGCCCGGCTCGCACCGTGTCATGGCCACCGCCGCCGCCCACCACGCGATGACCGCTGGCTCGATTATTCTGCTCGACGTGTCGCGTGGCGTTGATGGCCTTGAACCGATCACGCGCCTTACGCCCGACGCGCTCTTCCCCGAAAGCGAAGCACCGGTTTCACACGGCGACAAAGGGAAAGGTTTCTGGCACGCACCGGCCGGCGTCGCAAAAGCTCCAGAGGTTCCGGTGGAACAGGCGCGGTGGCCGGGGCATTGTTATCGGACACCGTTACCGTTGTCGGAAAAATACTTTCTGGCGGCGTACAGTTTCGACCCGCTCATCGGCGAGCCGAGCGCCAACCCGCCCAACCAGTTCGGCCTCTATCTTGTGGACTGTTTCGGCAACAAGGAACTGCTCTATCGCGATCCCGACATCAGCAGCCTCTGGCCGGTGCCGTTGCGCGCCCGTCCGAAACCACCGGTGCTTCCGACCGAATTAGCCGGAACAGCGTCCGGGACGGACGCCACTACACCGCGCGGTGTAGCAGCCGCCGTCCCGGCGGCTCCAGCGACCGGCACGTTCTTCCTCCAAAACGTCCGCGTCGCGT
Source organism: Verrucomicrobiota bacterium (assembly GCA_016871575.1). Taxonomy (GTDB): domain Bacteria; phylum Verrucomicrobiota; class Verrucomicrobiia; order Palsa-1439; family Palsa-1439; genus CAIKAP01. The sequence goes on along the minus strand of VHCW01000030.1, from coordinate 27,221 downwards.
GGCCGTATCTGCCCGACGTGACAATCAAACGGCTGCGCATCGTCCAAGTCCTTCCGAAAACAACGCCCCACGCCAACACGCCGACCGTCGGCCTCGCCAACGCCTCGCCCGGTAAACAAGTGCTCGGCACCGTGCCGGTCGAGCCGGACGGCTCGGCGTTTTTCCGCGCGCCCGCCGGAATCGGGCTGGCGTTTCAGGCGCTTGATGAACGCGGCCAAGCCGTCCAGACGATGCGCAGCATCACCTATCTTCAGCCCGGTGAAAACGTCTCGTGCATCGGCTGTCACGAACCGCGCACGAGCGCGCCCACGCCGGGCAACGTCGCGCTCGCGTTGAAACGTCCGCCGTCGGACATCGCGCCCGGCCCTGATGGCTCGCGTCCGTTGAGCTACCCGATTCTCGTCCAGCCCGTGTTGGACAAACTTTGTGTCACCTGTCACAGCGGCCAGAAACCCGCCGCCGGCCTCACGCTGACCGGCGCGCCGCAAGGCAAGTACACGTCATCCTACAACGCGTTGGCCACGCGCGTTCCGTTCTCCGCGTGGGGCGGCAGGCCCGGTGATTTTCGCGTCAACAACAGCGAACCGCTCACGCAGCCCGAATTCTTCGGCGCGCGTCGCAGCCCGTTGATGAACATGCTGCTGCGCGGCCACAAGAACGTCGCGTTCAGCCTCGGCGAAATCGAGCGTCTTGTGACGTGGATGGACGCCAACGCGTTGTTCTACGGCACGTTCGATCCCGCCGACCAGACCCGCCAACAACGCGGCGAGCGAATCGCCGGGCCAACACTCGAGTAAGCGAAGATGGGCGCGACGGAGCGCGAATCGCTACGAAGTAACAGGTGACGGGGAAAAGCGGCGCGTGTTATAGTCGCGCGGAAAACAACAGGAGTGTTTGCCCATGCACATTCGTCTTTATCGCCCCGAGGATCGCGAGGTTTTGAAGGACATTACCACACGCACGTTTGGGCCGTTTTCCATTGACGGCAACATCGAAAAGCAGTTCGGCCTGCTCAACGGCACGGACTGGGCGTGGCGCAAACGACGGCACATTGATGCTGATTGCGACGCGCAGCCGGATGGCATTCTCGTCGCTGAAGAGGAAGGGCGCGTCCTTGGCTACATCACCACGCGGTTCGACTCCGCCACCAGGCTCGGATGGATTCCCAACATGGCCGTGGAACCGGATTGTCAGGGACGCGGCATCGGGCGGCAACTGATCGAGGCGGCCTTGGCGTTGTTTCGCCGGCGCGGAATGACGCACGCGAAGATTGAAACACTCGCACAAAACCCAGTCGGGCAAAATCTCTACCCGGATTGCGGCTTTCAGGAAGTGGCGCGGCAGGTTCACTATGTCATGAAATTGTAAGGCTCAACACTGAGAACTTTTGGCATTTTGGCATTTCCGGATTGACTGTGGGGTGTGGGTGGTTTATACGGCTGTCAAGCAAGGAGGACGTATCGCTTATGAAGAGTCGCCAGCAGTTTTTCTCGTTGGGGTGTGCCGCGGCCATGTTGTTGGCCGGCGGCTGCGCCACGGAACCGAAACGATTAGAGCCGGTCAAGACACCGCCGCCCCAAGGACGGCTTCTGAAGGGGCTGGATGTGGTCCAGCAGCCCGAACTGGAACCGGATTGGGCCGATTTCGTCAAGGTCCACTACCCCACTTGGCGCAAGCATTACTGGGTGGACCGTGGCCAATGGGGCAACCGCGGCTATCTCGTCGGCGGACCGCCGGCCGCCACCGCGCCCACCGAAACGCAGATGACGCCGGTCCCCATCGCACCGGCGCAACCCGTCGTCATCGAACCGGCGCCGCCGATGGTCCCGCCTGTCATTGTGGAAACGGCGCCGCCCGCCATTGCCGAGCCGGCGCCGCCCAAGGTGAAAGCGACGCCGAAACCGACGGCTTACACCGTCAAGAAGGGCGACTCCCTCTGGCGCATTGCCGGGCGCGTGTACGGCAATCCGTTCAAATGGCCGCGCATTTATCAGGCGAACAAAGAGAAAATCAAACATCCCAACAAGATTTATCCCGGCCAGGTCCTGACGATTCCGCAGGACTGAGCTTGGCCATGGCCAGCGAGACACTGCATTACGCCAACGCCCGCCTTGCGCAGGCGCTCTACGCCAACGAACCGAAAAACCTTCGGCTCCTCGAAGACCTGTTGAGCCTGCGCGTGACGGCCCGTGAGGATTGGATCAGCCTCGACGGCGACCCGGCCAACGTGGCCAAGGCCAAGGAGCTTTTCAGTGAACTCCAAAAAGCCGTCAGCCGCGGCGCGACCATTCGCCGTCAGGAATTCACGCAGGCCGTCAATGCCGTCACCCGCAACGAATTGCCGCCGCTGCCGGAACTGAGCGAGGAGCGCATCGAAGTCTCCAATCGCCGGCGCGCCGTGGCGCCGAAGACGCCGGGACAAAAGCGTTACGTCGAGGCGATCCGCAAGAACGACATCGTCATCGGCATCGGCCCCGCCGGCACGGGCAAGACCTACCTGGCGATGGCGATGGCCGTCAATGCGTTGCGGCGCGAGCGCGTGGGCCGCATCATCCTCTGCCGTCCCGCTGTCGAGGCCGGCGAGACGCTCGGGTTCCTGCCCGGCTCGCTGGAGGAAAAAGTGTCGCCGTATCTGCGCCCGTTGCTCGATGCGCTCTACGACATGATGGACCCCGAAGAAATCCAGCGCAACATGGAGCGCGGCGTCATCGAGATCGCGCCGCTGGCGTACATGCGGGGGCGCACGTTGAACAATGCGTTCGTGATTCTCGACGAGGCGCAGAACACGACCAGCGAACAAATGATGATGTTCCTGACGCGCATGGGATTCGACTCGAAGGTCGTCGTCACCGGCGACATCACGCAGGTGGACCTGCCCGGCCACAAGGTGTCCGGCCTCATCGAGATTCAAGACGTGCTCCAGGACATCCCGGGGCTTGCCTTCAGTTATTTTGACGGGCAGGACGTTGTCCGCCACGAGCTCGTGCAAAAAATCGTCGCGGCCTACACGCATTTCAAGGACGAACGCGAACGCCGCCGCCAGACGACCAACGGCAAATGAACACCGTCGTCTTCACGCGCAACCGGCAACGCCGGATGCGCGTTGACCGCCAGGAGATCATCCGCCTGGCGGCGCGGGCGCTTGCCAGGCTGCGGTCGCGGCTGGAGACGCTGGGCATCATCCTTGTCAACGACGCGCAGATCGCCGGTTACAACGAACGGTTTCACCGGCGCGCCGGCCCCACGGACATCCTGACGTTTGCGTACGAGGGGATGGGCGAATTGATCATCTCAACGGAACAAGCGATTGCCAATGCCCGCCGGTTTCGCACCACGCCGCGGCGCGAGTTGGCGCTCTACATTGTCCACGGCATCCTCCACCTCCACGGCCACGACGACCTGACGCCTGCCAAACGCCGAAACATGCGCGCCGCCGAGCGCCGCCTGCTGAAGGCGCTGTTGTAGCAGTGTCAGAACTTGGCGCGTCGGGCGTCGGCGAGGGCGCGGCGCGTTTCGCGGTCGGATTCCTTGCGCTTGAGCGCCTCGCGTTTGTCGTACTGGCTCTTGCCCTTGCCGAGGCCGAGCAGCACTTTGGCGTAACTCTTGGTGAAATAAATCCGCAACGGCAACAAGGCCGTGCCTTTTGTCTGGAGCTTGCCGGTGAGATGGTCAATTTCCTTTTTGTGCAACAGCAGCCGGCGGGGGCGGAGCGGGTCAACGTTCCAGCGGTTGCCCTGCTCGTAGGCGGCGATGTGGGCGTTGTAGAGCCGGCATTCGCCACCTTCGATCTTGCAGAAAGCATCGTCAATCGAGGCCCGCGCGGCGCGCAGGCTCTTGACCTCGGTGCCTTTCAGCTCGATGCCCGCTTCGAGGGTTTCACCGATAAAATAATCCCGGCGGGCTTTGTGGTTTTGAATGGTCGGCGGCATGACACGCCCATTATTCGCGCGACTTTGCCAATCATACAAGCTAGATTCACGGCCAATGCAATTCACCGGCTACAACCTGACACTGATTGTGCTGTTCACCGGGGCGACGGTTATCGGGATTTACTTGGTGATGCGCAAAACAGAATGGCCGGTGCCGGATCGTTTCCTAGCCGCCTTGGCGGCGCCCGGACTGTTGCTGCTGGCCGGCATCTGCGCGCGGAGCGTGTTATCCGCGCCTTTCTTCGGTTGGAACGGCGCCCGGCTGGCGCCTACGTTTGCGCTGGTGAACGGCTACCGGCTTTACTATCCGGAGGGAGTCGGGCCGGTGTTGAACACAATCTACGGCCCCGTGACGGCGCTGGTCTATTTGCCGGCGACGCTGGCGGCATCACCGTCGGGCGCGTTGATCATCGCGAGCATGGTGAGCATGATATTGGTATTTGCGCCGCCGGTGTGGCTGATGGGGCGGCGGCCAGTGGGGTTGGCGGCATTGCTGTGTTTCGGATTGTTGGCGATGCTTTCGTATCCCGTGAAGTATGCGGCGTTCTGCGTTCATGCGGATGCCCCGGCGTTGGGTTTGGCGGGACTGGCGTGCGCGGCGATCTATCTGCGAAAGAATGCCGATGACTGGAAACTGTTGTGGACCTCGGCGGCGCTGGCAGTGCTGAGCGTGTGGGCAAAGCAAACGATGCTGCTGATGCCGGTGGCTTTGGCGGTGTGTGTGTTCTGGTTGTTTGGCGCGGCTTCGTTCAAACGATACGTGTTGGCGTTGGCCGGCGCGGCGGCGGTGGCGATGCTTGTCTTCGCGCTGCTGTTTGGCTGGGAACCGCTGTTCTTCAACTTGGTGACGGTGCCGAGCCGTCATCCGTGGCAGGGCGACCGCATCAACTGTTTGCTGCAAGCCGTGCAAGAGTTGTCCGTCGCGTCGGCATTTCCACTGGCAATAATGGTGATCGGTTTTTTCGTGCGCCGCCGGCGGGGAACTTCGATGGGGCGTTGGCCGGTGTTCGCGGTGGTGGGAGCAGCCAACGTACCGCCCGCGCTCTTGAACCTGGTCAAGGCGGGCGGCGATTTGAACGCGCTGAATCTGACGATTTACTTCTGGCTGCTGGCGGCCGTCTTGCTGCTGGCGGACACCACCGAGACGGCAGACAACAAGCTGGCCACGGGAGCCAAAACGGCGCTGGCCGTATTGTCCGCAGGACTGTTGGTGATCGTGCCTGCCCGCTTGGAGAGCCTGCCAAAGATCTGGCGGGCGCTGGACCAGAACCAGCAGGAAATTGCCTGCCGGATGATCGCGCAAAATCCGGGGCAGGTGTACTTCCCCAACAATCCGCTGGCGCACCTGATGGCAGAAGGCAAGCTGTATCACTTGTCGTACGGATTGATTGATCGTGAACTGGGCGGCTTTGCCGTGGGAGAAGAACATTTCCGTGCGCACCTGCCGGAAAAAATGCAGGCGGTCGTTTTCGGCAGTCTGTGTGCGCCCGCGGATCAGGCAACGCAGGCAATCGTTATGAAACATCTGCCAGACTATGTTAGCCACGGAAAACACCAATGGGGATTGACGCTCTACTTGCGCCCGGACAAAACTCCCGGCTTGTGACGCTGAAACGGCGCTGGTAGGGTTCGCATGATTATTAATGATGAGCACAGAAGACATCGCAAGAAGCCCGGAAACAACAAACGACCTTTCGGAGCGACAAGCGAATTGGGCCTTGGTGGGACTTGTTGCCCTCTCCACAGTCGGTTTCTGGCTGCTGGCTTGTTACAAGAACGGCAGTTTCAACAGCTATGGCCAGGACACAGCGCAATACAGTTACGCTTTTTTCCAGTCATTGCGCGGACATTGGTTCCGGTCTTTTGCTGCGGACTACTCGCTGCTCGGATCGCACCCGAATTTCCTGTTGTTTTTGTGGCTGCCGGTCTTTTGGCTGTTGCGAAGTGTCAACACGCTGTTCTTCCTGCAATCGCTGACTCTCTGCCTTGCGGCATGGCCGGGCTATCTACTGGCGCGGCAAGTGACGGGAAACCGAGTCACCGCACTGATTGCGGCGGCGGCGTTGATCGTGTTTCCGCCGGTGGCGCGTGTGCACGTGGCGGAGTTGCATGACGACCCGCTCGGCTTGGCGCCGTTGCTGTTCGCGTTTCTTTTTTTCGAGTGGCGAAACTTCAAATGGTTTGCGTTGTTTCTCGCGATAAGTTTGCTGGCCAAGGAAACCATCGTCTTGAACACGGTCCTGTTCAGTGTCTACGCCCTCTTGCGGCGGCGCGATTGGCGATGGGTGGCGTTTCCGTTGGTATGGAGCGCGGGTTATTTCCTGTTCGTTCGCCAAGTTGTCATGCCGATGTTTGGCGACTGGTGGGCCGGTGAGCTGTATTCGCAGGCGAAATACTTTTCGGGTTGGGGCAGCACGAACAGCGAAGCGCTCCGCAACATGGCCACCCAACCCGGTCGGGTGTTACAGACCTTGGCGAGCGGAGATCGCATCGGCTATCTTGTAAACTTCCTGCAACCGTTCCTGCTGGCGCTGCCATTCGGCAGTTGGGCGTGGATTACCGCGCTGCCCGCAATGGGTGTCAACCTGATGAGCGACTGGCCGTTTTTGCGGGCATTCACGCACTGGTACGGGTTGTTGCCGGGGGCGCAGATTTGGGCGAGTTTCGTGTTGGCGCTGCCGTTCTGGAGCCGGCGGCTCTCGGCGTGGTTTGGCGCGCGCGACTACAGCCGCAGCCTTTGCGTGGTTGTGTTGGTGGTCTGCCTGACGCAGCATCATCAATGGCTGCATCCGTCCGAGTATCAACGCGGTCAAGCGCACCAAGCGCGGCTGGAGGCGATTGCCAGCATTCCGAAAACGGCCAGCGTGATCTGCGGCGATCATATGTTGCCGGCCTTCGTGGATCGTCCGTTCATCAATTCCATCACGGCGCTTCGCTGGCATGGCCAGGACAACAACCGTGTGTTTGACTATGAATACCTTGTGTTCGACGGCAACTACCCCGGCCTGCCCGGCGAAATGGCGGTGCAGCAAAAGCTGTTCACCTTCATATCCCAAAACGCCGCATATCGGCTGCTGTTTGCCAAGGACAACGTGTTTGTCTTCCGTCGTGTCGGCCAGCCGGGAGGCGCGATCCAGTGGTGACGATTCTGAACGCCCAAAGCCGAGCTAGCGCTTGGCTTCGTCGTCGCCAGACTCTTTCTGCGGCTCGATCTCGTAATTGAACTTGCCTTCGCCAATTTCCTTCAGGGCGATGTCGGCAAAATCCATGCGCGGGTCGGTGATGGTCAACGGGCGATGGCCCTGGGCGAGCTGGCGGACGCGCCGGGAGATAATGTTGATGAGCAGTTCCGGGTTGGGAACTTGTTGCTGCGCGGTGTTTAAATATTTCGGGTTCATCCTGAGCGAGGCGCGATTGTCCATGATTCCTTTGGAAACGCAAGCGTGAAAGTGGGGGCGGACCGGTCAGGGTCCGCCCCCACGCAGTTTCAGTCAGTGCGGCTTAGTAATCCATGCCGCCGCCCGGAGGGCCGGCCGGGGCCGGTTTTTCCTTCTCGGGGATTTCCGTCACGCAGCACTCGGTCGTCAGCAACAGACCGGCGATGCTGGAGGCGTTCTGGAGGGCGGAGCGGGCGACCTTGGTCGGGTCAATGATGCCGGCCTTGCCCATGTCCACGTACTCCATCTTTTCGCAGTCGAAGCCTTCCCAACCCTTGCGGGCGGCGACTTCCTTGACCACGAGGGAGCCTTCCTCGCCGGCGTTTGCCGTGAGTTGGCGCAACGGCTCTTCAAGAGCGCGCTTGACGATCTCGACGCCGATGGCTTCGTCGCCTTTGATCCTCATCTCGGCCAAGGCCGGGATGCAGCGGACCAATGCCACGCCGCCGCCGGGGACAATGCCTTCCTCGACGGCTGCGCGGGTCGCGTGCAACGCGTCCTCGACGCGGGCTTTCTTTTCCTTCATCTCGGTCTCGGTGGCCGCGCCGACGCGGACAACCGCGACGCCACCGGCCAACTTGGCGAGACGCTCCTGGAGTTTCTCGCGGTCGTAGTCGCTGGTGGTTTCCTCGATGCCCTTGCGGATCTGGTTGATCCGGCCCTGGACGTCGGCGTTCTTGCCGGCGCCTTCGACGATGGTGGTGTTTTCCTTGTCAATGACGATCTTCTTGGCCTTGCCGAGGTCCTCGATGCCGACGTTCTCGAGCTTGATGCCGAGGTCTTCACTGAGGAACTTGCCGCCGGTGAGGATGGCGATGTCTTCGCACATGGCTTTGCGGCGGTCGCCGAAGCCGGGGGCTTTGACGGCGCAGACCTGGATGGTGCCGCGCAGTTTGTTGACGACGAGGGTCGCGAGCGCTTCGCCTTCGACTTCCTCGGCGATGATGAGCAGGGGTTTGCCAACCTTGGCAACCTTCTCCAGCAACGGGAGCATGTCCTTGAGGCTGCTGATTTTCTTTTCGTGGATGAGGATGTAGCAGTCTTCGAGATTCGCCTCCATCGTCTCGGCGTTGGTCACGAAGTAGGGGCTGAGATAGCCCTTGTCGAACTGCATGCCTTCGACGACTTCGAGCGTGGTCTCGATGCTCTTGGCTTCTTCAACCGTGATCGTGCCGTCTTTGCCGACTTTGTCCATCGCGTCGGCGATGATGCTGCCGATGGTTTTGTCGCCGTTGGCGGAGATGGATGCGACCTGCATGATCTCGCTGCGGTCTTTGACCTTCTTGCTGATCTTGACGAGTTGGTCAACGGCGGTTTCGACGGCCTTGTTGATGCCGCGCTGCAACGCCATCGGGTTGGCCCCGGCGGTCACGTTGCGGAGGCCTTCGCGATAGATCGCTTCGGCCAGCACCGTGGCGGTGGTGGTGCCGTCGCCGGCGATGTCGCTGGTCTTGCTGGCGACTTCGCGGATGAGCTGGGCGCCCATGTTTTCCCACGGGTCTTTCAGTTCGATCTCCTTGGCGACGGTGACGCCGTCCTTGGTGATCGTCGGGGAGCCGTATTTCTTGTCGAGGACGACGTTGCGGCCTTTGGGGCCGAGCGTGGCCTTGACGGCACGGCTGAGTTGTTCGACGCCGCGCAAGAGTGCCTTGCGCGCGTCTTCGTTGAAAACGAGTTGTTTTGCTGCCATGGTAGTTTAACTCCTTTTTATTCGTTATTCGATGATGCCGAGGATGTCGTCCTCGCGCATGATCATGTATTCTTTGCCGTCCACTTTGATCTCCGTGCCGCTGTATTTGCCGTAGAGCACGCGATCACCCTTCTTGACGTCCATCGGGATCAGCTTGCCGCTCTCGTCGCGCTTGCCGGCGCCGATGGCGACAACCTTGCCCTCTTGGGGTTTTTCCTTGGCGGTATCGGGAATGATGATGCCGCCCTTTTTGACTTCCTCTGCTTCGATCGGCTGGACAATCACCCGATCGCCTAACGGTTTTACGTTCATGCTTCTCTGCTCCTTTTGGTTTTGGTTTTCCGGTTATGCTTTCTTGCCGTTGTCATCAACGACTTCGAAATCGGCGTCCACCACCTTGCCTTCGGCCTTCGGCGCCCCGGTGTCACCGGTCTCTTCGGCTTTCGGCTCGGCCTTGGCGGATTCCGATTTTTCGCGGGCCTTGGCGTAGATTTCCGAGGAAACCCCGTGCCATGCCTGCGTCAATTGTTCCTCCGCGCTCTTCATCGCGTCCTGGTCATCGCTCTTGAGCGCCTCGCGCACCGTGGCGATGGCGCCTTCGAGTTTCGACTTCTGCTCCGCGCTGAGCGTGTCCTTCATGTCCTTGATCTGTTTTTCGGTGTTATAGACCAGCGAATCGCAGCGGTTGCGCGTCTCGATCTTCTCGCGCGCCTTCTTGTCTTCCTCCGCGTGCGCTTCGGCTTCCTGCTGCATCTTCTGGACTTCCTCCTTCGAGAGGCCGCTGGAGGCGGTGATGGTGATCTTCTGTGATTTGCCGGTGCCGAGATCCTTGGCGCTGACGTGAAGAATGCCGTTGGCGTCGAGGTCGAACGTGACTTCGATTTGCGGCATCCCGCGCGGCGCCGGCGGAATCTCGGTGAGGTGGAAGCGACCGAGCGACTTGCAGTCACGGGCCATTTCGCGTTCGCCCTGCAACACGTGAATTTCGACGCTGGTCTGGCTGTCGGCAGCGGTGGAGAAAATCTCGCTCTTGCGGGTCGGGATGGTGGTGTTGCGGGTGATCAACGGCGTGCGGACGCCGCCGAGCGTTTCGACGCCGAGCGTCAACGGCGTGACGTCGAGCAGCACGATGTCCTGCTTGACTTGGCCGGTGAGCACGCCGCCTTGGATCGCGGCGCCGACGGCAACCACTTCGTCGGGATTGACGCCTTGGTGCGGGGCCTTGCCGATGAGTTTGCGGGCGGCTTCGATGACTTTCGGCATCCGGGTCATGCCGCCGACGAGGACGAGTTCATCCACTTTGTCCATGGTCATCTGGGCGTCGCGGAGGCAGTTCTGCACGGGCTTGATACTGCGTTCGACCAGTGTATCACAAAGCTGTTCGAGTTTGGCGCGCGTGAGTTTCTTCACGATGTGCTTCGGCCCGGTGGCGTCAGCGGTGACGAACGGAAGGTTGATTTCGTACTCCATCGCGCTGGAGAGGGAGATCTTCGCCTTCTCGGATTCCTCCTTGATGCGCTGGAGTGCGTCGGCCTGTTTTTTCAGGTCAATGCCGTTTTCCTTTTTGAAGTCGTCAATGACCCAGTTCATCACGGCTTCGTCGAAATCGTCGCCGCCAAGATGGGTGTCGCCATTGGTGGCGAGCACCTCGAAGACGCCTTCGCCAATGGAGAGCAGTGAAATGTCGAACGTGCCGCCGCCAAGATCGTAAACTGCGATGTGCTCGTCTTTCTTCTTGTCGAGGCCATAGGCAAGCGACGCGGCCGTCGGCTCGTTGATGATGCGGAGCACGTCCAGTCCCGCGATCTTGCCGGCGTCCTTGGTGGCTTGCCGCTGGGCGTCATTGAAATAGGCTGGAACAGTAATGACGGCCTTTTCGATTTTTTCGCCGAGATAGGCTTCGGCGTCGGCTTTCATCTTGGCGAGAATCATCGCGGAAATTTCCGGCGGGGAAAACGTCTTTGTCTCACCGCCGACTTGGACGCGGACATGGGCATCGCCGTTGGAGGCGCGGACGACTTCGTAGGGGACGCGTTTACGTTCCTGTTCGACTTCGTCGTACTTGCGGCCCATGAAACGCTTGATGGAATACACGGTATTCGTGGGGTTGACGACGGACTGGCGCTTGGCAGCCTGTCCCACAAGGCGTTCACCGGATTTCGTGAAAGCAACGACGGAAGGCGTGGTGCGACCACCCTCAGCATTGGCAATGACGACGGGTTCTCCACCTTCGACTACTGCCATGCAGGAGTTGGTCGTGCCAAGATCAATACCTAAAACTTTTGACATAATGTTATTGGCTCCTCTCTGTACACAGATGCCGCTGGCGGATTTAGCTATCTCCATGCCAAGCGGGGCCATTTCCTTGCAACCAGCGATAGATCAATGACTTAATATAAAAGCGTTCGGTGTGCCACTCCGATGGGTTTGTCACACTCGGCGGTTGAAACTGCGCCATACGCGCCACGCTGTCGCAGCAAGAAGATTCTGGCCAATGCAGGAAAAGCTGTTAGATTCTGGCGCGAGATGAAGACCGGAGACATGAAAATCACGCTCTTTTTTGGCTTGGGCGTGCTGGCAGTGGCAGTCGCGATTCTGATCTGGCAACGTGCCGTGCAGCGATGGATCCAAAGCGACGTATTGGAAGGCAGTGCCTACGAGACAGTCCAGAGAATCAACCTGCTCGACAATCACCTGATCATGGCCGAGAGCCAACAGCGCGATCATGCCATGAGCGTTCTTGGCAAGAACCTGCGCCTGTTGCGGCAATTGATTGACGAGGACGTCCGCCAGCAAGCCCGATGGGAACTCCTTGAGAAATTGTTGTCGCAACGCTTGGCTCAATTACAAGGACATGTCCCGACAGACACGAAGACCTCCGAACAGCTTCGCGGCTTGCTGCGAAGCATCGGCCACGAGGAAAACCTTCGCCTCCATCAACGCATCGAACAGAAACAAACCCAGATGTTCAACACCGTCAAGGCGGTTACTGCGATCCTCATCGGCGGCACCGTGCTCTTCTTTTGCGTTTTCTGGCTGTTGCGCCGCGAGATCATCGCCCGCCGCGAGGCGGAAGCCCGGACACGGGAAGAACACGCCGCGCTGGAGAAAGCCATGCGCGACTTGGCCCAATCACACTGGCATCTCGACAAGGTGGCCGAGTTTCTTCCCATCTGCATGGAATGCGGCAAAGTCAAAACCGCCGACACCCACTGGGAGAGCATCATTGACTACTTTCGCAAGAATGAACTCCTGTTCACCCACGGCTACTGCCCCGCCTGTGCCGCCCAAGTGCGCGCCAAATATGAACAGGAGAAAAAACAGAAGAAACTTGATATCTCCTCCTGAATTCCGGCTCAAACGCCTCGAAAACCCAGCACCGAACAGATCCGCCGCAATTTCTCACCCGCTCCTTGCAGTGCCAGTTCAGTGTTGAACAACTCCCGACGCACCGGGTACTCGGCCCGTAGCTGGTCGAACCTTTCCGGGGCAGACCGCAATGCCGCATCGTCAGCCGTGATATCGTACACTCGCCGGACAATTCCGCGCAACGCGTCCTCATCGTCCATTCCCCGCACATCGGCCTCCATCCGCGGCACCGGCGGCGCCGGCAGTTGCGGTTGCCATGCGGGCGCAACCCCGAAGAACCGGCAGGCCGCCTCATAAATCATCCGCGTTCCGTTGACTTTGCCGTCAAAACTGTACCCGGCAATGTGCGGCGTGGCGATGTCAGTCTTCTCCAAGAGTCCCGGCAATAGATGCGGTTCGCCTTCCCACACATCGAGCACAAGACCGTCGAGCTTCGCTGTAAGCAGCGCCTCGTTGTCGAGCACCGCGCCGCGCGATGAATTGATGATGATGCCTCGTCGCGGCTCCAGCAGGTGAAACGTCGCATCCGGCCCCGATTTCGTCAGCGGCACGTGCAACGTGATGATGTCGGCCCCGGCCACGACGCGCTCCAGCGAAACAAATGTCCCACCTTCGGCACGTTGACGCGGCGGGTCGTTTTGCAGGACGCGCATCCCCAGCGCTTCGGCGTAGCCGACGACCTTGCTGCCGACGTTGCCGACGCCGATGACACCGAGCGTTTTGTCGCGAAGTCGGAATTGCTTTCGGCAACCCAGTTCGAGGATCGCGGCCACGATGTACTCCGCGACCGAGTTCGCATTGCTGCCCGACGCCGTGGCAAAACCGACGCCGCGTGCAGCCAGATAGGCGGTGTCCACGTGGTCAAATCCAATGGTGGCGGTCGCGACAAATCGCACGCGCGACCCTTCCAGCAACGCCCGGTTCACCGGCGTGACGGAGCGCACCAGCAATAATTCGGCCTCGCGCACCATCGCCGCATTCATCTGACGGCCCGGCGCGAGCGTGACATCACCCAATCCGGCGAATGCCTCGCGGACAAACGGAATATTGGAGTCAGCAACGATCTTCATGGGGGAGGCAGTGTAGCAGCGATTTTGGCATTTGACGATGCTCAAGACCGCAGGTATTCTGCGCCGCACTTTTCGCGAAGGAAAACATCATGTTCATATCACACGGAGAAAAAGTCCGAAAACACATACGCTGGCTTCTCGGCGGGATTCTGGTCCTGCTGATCCCCGGTTTCGTCATGCTGTTCACACAAACCAGCAGCAGCGACCGCCGGGAGGAAGACCTGCCCACCGTCCGCGGCAAACCGATTCCCGCCGCTGAATACGAGCAGGCGCGCCTCGACGTGCGGGACCTCTACTTCATCAGCAGCGGCCGCGACTTGCCTTCCTCCCCCGAAATGCAGGACGAACTCAAGCGCGAAGCCGTCCGCCGCCTTCTCCAGTTGCGGAAAGCCCGCGAACTCGGCATCCGCGCCCCTGACGAATTGTTCGAGCAATGGATTCGCAACCAGCCCGTCTTCCGCAACGAACAGGGCATGTTCGATTCCGACCGCTACCGCCGCTTCATGATCCTGCTCAACAACCGCCGCATCTCCGAAGGCCGTTTCCTCGAACTGATGCGGGACGATTTCATGCTGGGCCAGTTGCGCGATTGGGTCGCCGCCGGCGCAAAAGCCACTCCCCAGGAAGTGCAACTCCACTACGGTCCCTTGAACGAAAAATTGACAATTGACCTCGTCCAGTTTGAGATGGCCGACAACAAGGATCCCATCACCGTTTCGGATGCCGACGCCGAGGCCTATTTCAACGCTCGCAAGGAAACCTTCCGCAAACCCGCCCTCGTCAAGGTCCGCTACGCCTTCTTCGGCATCGCGGACATGAAGAAAACCGCCAAGGTTCCCGATGCCGACGTGGACGCCTACTACGATGAATATCGGGGGCGTTATCCACAAGTCGTCAATCTCACCACCAACATCACCGGCGGCGCCACCAACATCGTGACCAGCATCAACAGCAACGCGCTGGCCGAGGTCAAAACCGAAATCCGCGACACCCTCGCGTCCCTCGCCGCGCGCCGTCAGGCCGCCGAACTGGCCCAGCAACTCGCCATCAAACTCGTGCCCGACGAAAACGCGCCGCGCCCCAACTTCACCAACCTCGCCACCAACATGAATGCCGTCGTCAAGGAAACCGACTTCTTCTCCCAGGACGACCCCATTCCCGGCGTCAGTGGGCGCACTTTCTATGAAACCGCCTTCTGGCTCGCCCGACGGCCGGACCCGCCGTTCAGCGACGCGATCGAATGCTCCGACGGTTGCTACGTTCTCGAATATCTCGACGGCAAACCGAGCCGCATCCCTGATTTCGCCGAGGTCAAACAAGAAGTCGTTGACCGCGTCAAGAGCGACCGCCGTTACGATGCCACCATTCAGCAGGGACGCGACATGCTCGTCAAACTCAACCTCCTCCTCTCCGGTGGCAAGACGTTCTCCAACGCCTGCGTCGAGCTCAAATTGAAGACCGACACCTACGGCCCGTTCACGGCGGAAGACCGCGAGTTCGCCGCGCCGTCCGCAGCCCGCATCCAGCAAGCCGCCCTCGGCATGCCAACCGGTGTTGTCAGCGAATTCATCACCACCGCCACCGGCGGCCAGTTCTTCTTCCTGCGCGAACGGCGTCCGCCTGAACCCGCCGCGTTCGAGGCCGAACGCGCGCGCGTCACCGAAATGGTTCTCAGTCGCAATCGCCGGGCGTTGTATGAAAGCTGGCTCGAATCGCTGGTGCGGGAAGAACAGGTCAACTTCGGCAGACCGGCTGCCCGACCAGTCGCGCAACCTGAGACGGAAGAGGAACCTACCGAGCCGCAGCCCGTGCCCGTGCCGCTGCCACCAACTTCTTGAACGGCCCGTCACAGCCCGCCATCCGTTCGGGATGAAATTGGACGCCAACGCAAAACCGCGCTGACGGCCGCACGACGGCCTCCACGAGGCCGTCCCCGGAGCGCGCCACGACCGTCAGCGATGGCGCGATGCGATCCAGCGCCTGATGATGCGAGGAGTTCACCCGCCGGCAATTGAACAACCGGCGAGTCCACGTGATGCCGTGCGTCCCGTCCCGGTGACCGGGAATATCCGCCAGCAACGTCCCGCCCAGCGCCACGTTCATCACCTGAACTCCCCGGCAAATCCCCAGCACCGGAATGTCCCCCTCCGCAATCCCCCGCACCAAGCGCATCTCCATTTCATCGCGCGTCGCGTCCACGGCAGACAGCGTCTTGCGTTCCGACGGCGTCAACCGCCGCCCGTACGCGCCCGACGCCTCGCACAGGTCGCCGCCGCCGGACAACAGAAAGCCGTCGCAGAAAGACAGGAAATGATTCAGCGTTTGGCGTACACACGTCAGCGGCAGCGCCACCGGCACGCCGCCTGCCTGTTCGATCGCGCGCGAGTACATCACGTCGCAAAACCCGCCGTACTTGCCCGACGGACCCATCCTGACCGCCGACGGAGTGATGCCGATGAGCGGCTTCATCTCTCAAGAACCTGCGCGGACAGCCGCGCGCGTTTTCTCCAGCGCGGTCCGGGCGACGGTGAGCGCGTCTTGCTCCCAGTAGCTGCGATTGAACAGTTCCACCGACAACGCGCCGCGGAAACCGATGCCGGCCAGCGCGCGGAAAATCCCGCCCAGCGGCGCCACACCGTCGCCGGGATAAACGCGATGGGCGTCCGTGATGGTCTCGCGCGGCGGATCGGCCGGATAATCGTTGACGTGAAACAGGGGGAGCCGCGCGCCGTTGAGCAGCGCGAGACCGCGCCAATCGGAGCCGCCCTTGTGGAAATGATACACGTCAAACAACAACGACGCGTCGGGATGGCCGCTCTCGACGGCCACGAACGCCGCCTCGCCAAGCCGGCTCATCGCCTTGGAGCCGCCCCAAATCTCCAGTTGCGGGACAACGCCCATCGTGGCCCCAAGCTCCAGCACGGCGCGATACCGTTCGGCGGCCTTGAGAAGATTCAAATCGGTCTGCTTGGTCGCGCCCGCCGGCGGCGCGGCGATGCGTTTGCCGCCGAGACGGGCAACCATGTCCATCTCGCGCTTCAGCGTCTCAATCGCCTTGGCCCGCCGCTCGTCATCGTCCACGATCCACTCGGCGAAACTCATGGCGTTCTCGACCGTGAGGTTGCAGTCGCGGATGCGCTTGGCGAGATCGTTGAGATTGCCGCCGTCCTTGAGGAACGTGTCAATCTCCCGGATCCACGGCTCGATGCCGTCGTAGCCGGCCTTCGCGACGATGTCCACCAGCGCCGGCAGGGGAAGGTTCTGTCCCCGCAGCGTGGCGGTGTTGAGACAGTATCGGAACAATGGTTTTGCCGGTGACGCTTGCGGCGCTGCGCGGAGCGGCGCAGCCGCAGCCGCAAACCCGGCCGCCGCGGCGCGCGCCAGCATGGCACGACGTGAAATCGGTTGGTTCATGGCACACATCTAAGCGAGACCCGCGTCAGGAGCAACTTGAAAACGTCACTGGGATCGGATACAAGAGCGGGTGGAGGACGAACCATGAATCCAATGAATCGTCGTCAGTTTGTGTCAGCCTGCGCGGCCTGTGCCGCAAGCACAACATGCGGTTCGCTTGGGGCAAACGAATCGAAACCGAAAGTCCGTCTCGTGTTCTGCGAGACGCCCAACGATAAACCGATCTGGCCGAATATCGGCTACGACTTCGAGAAGCGCCGCAAGCAGATCACGAGTCTTCTGGCGCGGGAATGCCGAGAAGTGGAGTTCCTGCCCGTCTGTCTGATGAACGACCCGATACAAGCGGATGAAGTCATCAAGGCCGACGCCGAAGTGGACGGCTATCTGTTGTGCGTGCAGGGGCTTGGCTGGAGGAATGACATCACCAAGCTGAGTGCCACCGGCAAACCGACGTTGATCGTGGACAATCTGTTCGGCGGATCGGGCCTGTTCCTGACGCGGCTCCCCAAGATCATGAGCACCGGCAAACCGGTGGACTGGGTCAGCTCGTCGAAGGACGCCGACATCGCGGCGTCGGCCCGGCAGTTCGTGGTCGCCGTGAAAGAGAACAGCGCGGCGTCGTTTCGCGCGATGCGCCGCAAGAACACGCCGGCGATGCGGAATTGGTCGTGCAAGAGCGACGACGTGCCGATGCCTGACATGGACGCGGCGTTGAAAGAGTTGAAGAAAACGCGGCTGCTGGTGGTGGGTGGCGGCTGGGGCGGCGACGCCTTCCGCAAGGCGAGCAGGGAGGTTACCGGCGTCGAGTTCATTCCAGTCAAGTTCGAGGAGATGGCGGCTGCTTACGAGAAGGCCGGGACAAAACCGCCGAAAGAGTTTGCAGAACGCTGGGCCGGCAAGGCCCAGAAAATCGAGGCGGTCACGCCGGAGACAATCGAGAAATGCGGCGTGATGTACGTGGCGATGAAACAACTGCTGGACAAACACCAGGCGCGCGGCATCAGCATCAATTGCCTCGGCGGCTTCTACGGCGGCCACCTGAAGGCGTACCCGTGCCTCGGATTCTGCCAACTCAACGACGACGGCATGGTCGGCGGCTGCGAGGCCGACCAGATGTCGGCGTTGACGATGGCGGTGATGGGCGTGTTGACCGGCCGTCCCGGTTACATTTCCGACCCGGTGATTGACACGGCGAAGAACGCCATTGTCTATGCGCACTGCGTGGCGATGACCAAGCCGTTTGGGCCAAAGGGCGCATCGAATCCGTATCAAATCCTCACCCATTCCGAGGACCGGCAAGGCGCGGCGGTTCGTTCGCTCCTGCCGTCGGGCTACATGACGACCACGCTGGAGATCAATCCGCAGACGCGGGAAGTCTTGTTCCATCAAGCCAAGACCATCGGCAACAACTTCAGCGACATGGCCTGCCGCACCAAGCTCGAGGCGGCCGTCAAAGGCGACTTGGAAAAGCTGACGGAGACTTGGGGCTTCGGTTGGCATCGCGTGACCTTCTACGGGGACCTCAAACCGCACGTCGAGGAACTCTGCCGCCGGCTCAACCTCAAGCTGGTCGAAGAAGCCTGAGCCAACAAAAACGCCTTCACACCCGGTTGTCGCTGTGCGACACTGCCCGCCGTGAACCGAATCGTTCCCGCCCATCCAACGGCCATCGCGCGCGCGGCTTCCGTCGTGCGCGCGGGCGGGCTGGTCGCGTTCCCGACCGAGACCGTGTACGGACTCGGCGCGAACGCGCTCGATCCGGAAGCTGTCCGCAGGATTTTTGCCGCCAAGGAACGGCCGGACTGGGACCCGCTCATCGTCCATGTCAGCGGACTGGAGATGGCGCGGCGGTTGACGACGCAGGAATTGCCGGTGGAGTTGACGGCGCGGTTCTGGCCGGGGCCTTTGACGTTGGTGGCGCGCAAGGCGGCCTGCGTGCCGGAAGAGGTGACGGCGCGGCGCGCGACGGTGGCGCTGCGGATGCCGCGGCACCCGGTCGCGCAGGCGTTGTTGGCGGCTGCGCAACTGCCGGTTGCGGCGCCAAGCGCCAACCGGTTCGGGCGGCCAAGCCCGACGCGCGCGGAACACGTTGCCGCCGACCTTGGCGACCGCGTGGATTTGATTCTCGACGCGGGGCCGACAGAACTGGGCATCGAATCAACCGTGCTCGACCTGACGCAGTCGCCGCCGGTGATTTTGCGGCCGGGCGGCGTGACGCGGGAGGAACTTGGCGGGCTGCGCGTCGCCGGCGGCGTGGCTGATGAAGTGGCCGCCAAGGGGCTGGCAGGACCGGGCATGTCGCTGAAGCATTATGCGCCGCGGGCGGCGGTGGAGGTGTTCGAGGACGAGCCGGCCCTGCAAGCGCGCGCCGAACAATTGCGCGGACATCGCATCGGCATTTTGCGGCCGACAGCCGGGAATCTCTACGCGGAGTTGCGACGGTTGGACGCGGAGGGCGCCGACGTGATCCTGTGCGTGCTGCCCGCGGGGAATGGGATCGGCTTGGCGGTGCGCGACCGGCTGCAGCGCGCCGCCGGTGTTCACAGTTCGTAGGAACCGGTGATGTAGTTTTGGAGACTGCGGATGGTGATTTCCTGCTCGGTGATGAAGGCCTTGACGATGTCGCCGATGCTGACGAGGCCGGTGAGTTTGCCGTTGTCGAGGACCGGGAGGTGGCGGGTGCGTGTATCCGTCATCAGCGCCATGCACTCTTCAACGGTGCTGTCGGGTTTGACGTAGAAGATTTTGGTCGTCATCAATGCGGCGACCGCGGTGGTCTTGGAGGTGCGGCCAAGCAGGGCGATTTTGCGGGCGTAATCGCGCTCGGAGAACATCCCAACCAGTTTGCCCTGGTCATCCACAACCGCCAGGGAGCCGATGTCTTTCTGCGCCATCATTTCAAGGGCCTGATAGACGCTGGCGTTCGGGCTGATGGTCCATGTTCCTTCTTTTTTTTCTTTGAGCAGTTGTCGGACGGTGGTCATGGGTAATCTCCTGTGTTGCTTGCGTTGAACAATGACAGTCTAGGGCAATTCTGTTTTCCCGGCAAGATTCGTTTCCGCGGTGCCTGCCAGGTCGGTTTGTTCCCCGGTCATCGGCCAAGCCGGCATCACGCTGCCGCCGGAGATGACCATCTTCATGGCGTCGCCCACGCTCATTTCCAGATTGATTACTTTTTCCTGGGGCACCAGCAATAGAAAACCGCTCGTTGGATTCGGCGTTGTCGGCAAAAACACATTCACCACTTCCGTCATGGTCTTTGCCTGCGTCTCCCCCCTCGTCTCGCTTGTGACAAATCCGATCGCATAGGTGCCCGCTTTGGGGTATTCCACCAGCACCACCCGTTGAAACACCGTCTTGCGCCCCGACAACAACGTCTGGCTGATTTCCTTCATGAAACCGTAGGTGCGATTCAGCACCGGCACCCGCGCGATTAATTCTTCGCTCAGGCTCACCAGCCGTTTTCCGATCATCAATCGCGTCACCCATCCGATGGCGGTGGTCACTGCCACCAGAACTACCAACGCCAGCATCCGATGCGCCGGCGTGCGCGTGTCCAACGGCAGCCAGTTGGTCAACCACGTCACCACCGCCCACAAGATCCACAACGACGCCGCCAACGGAACCAGCACGAGCAGCCCCGCAAAAAAAGACCTTCGCAATTTCGTCATCAACTCTTTCATAATCCTCGTATGCCGTTTATTTGTTTGCGCCAATCGCGCGCCGCAGCAGGTTGTGCGTGATCCGCTGCACGCGCGCGTCGGAACCGTGCGGCCGGCTCCAGTGCGACCACGGCAGCGTGTGCCCCGGCGGCATGGACAAGCCCTGACACCAGAAAATCGTTGCGGCGTTGAACACGAAGTTGCCTTTCGGCCCCGGGAAAATCGTGGCCGTCCAGCGCGCCGGGGTGACGCCGCCGGCCCAGACGGTGCCCTCGGCCACGATTTCGAGGCCGGGCAGTTTCGCCGGTGCGCCGTGATGTTCCCAGCCAACAAGGCCGGGGATGCTGTCGCCTTTCTTCATGCCGGTGCCGGCGAACATCCAGTGGCCGGGCTTGGTCACGATCCAGTCGCCGCCGCCGTTGAACGGGATGATGGTCCGCGCGCCGATGATGAGGCTCTCGTCCGGCCCCATGCGCTTCCATTCCTTCGTCATGATTTTCTCCGCCTTCGCCATTTCTTCGTCAGTCAGCCCGGCAAAATGGCCGACGCGCGTGATGATGCGGTTCGGGCGACCGTCGCAGGACGGCGAGAACGGGGTGACGCCGAAGACCGAGTTGGCGCTCAGCCAGAGCACGTTCACGCCCGACTCGATGGCGGTCTTGGTCGCATCGTATTGCCGCACGTCCCAGTACTCGTCGTGGCCGACGCTGAGGAAGACCTTGCTGCGCGTGAGTTGCGAGGCGTCGAGACAATCGCTGTTGGAACAGTACGTCACGTCGTAGCCGTGTTCTTCGAGGAAATAGGAGAGCGGTCGCTCGAAACTGGTGAACTCCCCGGAGCCGACCGAGAGCGGATCGTTGACGATGCCGGCGTATTGCGCTTGGCGACCGTAGGGCCGGTCGAAGCTGGAGGCCACCTCGCGAGCGTGCGCGCCGCGCGGGTCGGTGTACAGCGAGTACGCGTCGGGCCATTTGTTGTACGCCTGCCACGTGTTGTCGCTGCACTGGAACAGCACGTCGGCCTTGCGCGTGTCGCGCACGATGAAGATGACGTAGCTCTGCCAGTATGGTTTGTCATCGGCATCCGGCAACGTCGTCAACCGGCCAAGATAAACGCCGCTCGGCCAGTCGGCGGGAATCTTCAGCGATGCGGACGACTTCCAGCGGCATTCGCGGAGCCGTTTCTCGGCGAGGGGCGGCACCGGTTGCGCCGTTCCCTGCAACGGCCCGAGCGTCGTCATCAACCGCGCCCCCCTGCCGCCGTAGTAGCCGGTGCGGAAAATCTCGACCTTGAACTTTTCCGGCGGGTCGGTGCTGACCATGATGTCGAGCGTCTCGCCGGCGAGCACGGATTGCTTGGAGCAATACCCTTCGATCCACGGCGAGCGGTAATTGTTCTTGTCAACCCGGACGCGCGTGAGCTGCCAGTCGAGCGCGCCTGGTTTCCGGTTCTCTTCACGAACCATATTGGCTTGTGCGAGAACAGCAGCGAAGAACAAGACGAAACAGAGTTTCATTTTCATTTGCCGATGGCCTTTCGCAGTACGTTGTGTGTGATTCGTTGCACGCGCGGGTCGGGGCCGTGCGGCCGGCTCCAGTGCGACCACGGCAGCGTGTGCCCCGGCGGCATGGACAAGCCCTGACACCAGAAGATCGTCGCGGCGTTGAACACGAAGTTCTTTTTCGGGCCGGGATAAATCGTCGCGGTGTAATGCGACAACGCTCCGCCGCCGGTCCAGACCGTGCCTTCAGCGACAATTTCGAGGCCCGGAATCTCCGTGGCCGCGAGATTGTGGTATTCCCACCCAACGAGACCGGGGATGCGGTCGCCTTGTTTCATGCCAGTGCCCGCAAATAGCCAGTGGTCAGGTTTGGTCACAATCCAGTCGGCGCCGCCGTTGATGGGACGACCGTTGCGGGCGCCCATGAGCAGTCCCTCGTCGGGGCCGTGCTCGGGAAATGGGCCGTTCTTCTGTTGACGATCCTGCGCGTACTCCTGCTTTCCGCCGTACGGGCCGCCGCGGAAAATGATGCGGTTCGGCGCGCCGCTGCTGCTGGCGCGGAACGGGCTGACCCAACAGACCGCATTGCCGGAGAAAAACATCAGGTTCACGCCCGCGTCGCGCATTGTCTCGGCGCTGCGGAACTGGCGGATGTCCCAGTATTCATCGTGCCCGACGCTGAGGAAGACCTTGCACGGGAGGCCGCGGTCGGGCGCGAGCATGTCGCTGTTGGAACAATAGGTCACGTCGTAGCCGTGCTGTTCGAGCCAGTAGGAAAACGGCTGCTCGAAGCAGAGGAACTCGCCGGAACCAACCGAGAGCGGGTCGTTGACGATGCCGGTGTATTGCGGCTGGCGACCGTAAGGCCGGTCGAAGCTGACATCGGCCCACGGCCCGTTGCCTTTCGGATGCGTATAGACCGAGTATTTGGTCGGCCAGCGGTTGTAGGCCTGCCACGTGTTGTCGCTGCATTGGAACAGGATGTCGGCGGGACGCTCGTCGCGCACGATGAAGATGACGTAGCTCTGCCAGTACGGTTGGTCCGCCTCCTCCGGCAACGTCGTCAGCCGGCCGAGATAAACGCCGCTGACCCAGTCTTTCGGAATCTTGAGTTGCGTCGTCACCTCCCACTTGCATTCGTGGATGTCTTTCGGTCCGGGTTTCGGCACCGGCTGCGCCTTGCCTTGGAACGGGCCGAGCGTCTTCATCAATCGTGCGCCTTTGCCCCCGTAGAAACCGGTTCGGAAGATCTCGATCTTGAATTGCACCGGCGGGTCGGTGGAGACCATGATGTCGAGCGGTTCACCGGCGAGCACGGATTGCCGCGAGCAATAGCCCTCGATGAACGGCGAGCGCATCCCCTCGCGGCTGTCGAGCCGCACGCGCGTGAGTTGCCAGTCCGCTGCGCCGGGCTTGCGGTTCTCGATCTGGATGGGGTTTGCTCCGAATGCACTGTTACAGCAAACAATCCAGATTAGTAACAATCGTGTTTTCATCAGGGTAACTCCAATTGACGGGCGACCGCCACGGATTATGCCGCTCGGCTTGCGTCAATGCAAGCACAGCCAAACGTCAACGGGCGCCGGTTCTGTTGTTGCAGGTCAAGGGGGAGTGGGATAAACATTCCCGCCATGAACACAAGAGCTGGCTCCATTGTGCGGATCGCGTTTCTCGCAGGGGTGCTCCACATCGGAACAGGCTGGCAGGCTGCGGCGGCCCCGCAAGCGCATCCTCCCAACATCGTCATCATCTTCACCGACGACCAAGGCTACGCCGACGTCGGTTGCTTCGGCGCGAAAGGCTACACCACGCCACATCTGGACCGGCTTGCGAAGCAAGGCTGCCGGTTCACCAATTTCCACGTCGCGCAAGCTGTTTGCTCGGCATCGCGCGCGGCCCTGCTCACCGGCTGTTACCCGAACCGGATCGGCATCCACGGGGCGCTTATGCCGAGGACGCAACACGGCATCAGTGCCAACGAAATGACCATCGCCGAGTTGGTCAAACAACGCGGCTACGCCACCGGCATGGTCGGCAAATGGCACCTCGGCCATCACCCGCCGTTCCTACCGACCCGACACGGCTTCGATGAGTATTTCGGGCTGCCGTATTCCAACGACATGTGGCCGTACCATCCCGAAATGGCGGACAAATTCCCGCCGTTGCCGTTGATCGAGAATGAGACCATCATCAACACCAACATCACCGCCGCCGACCAATGCCATCTCACGACGTGGTACACCGAGCGCGCCGTGACGTTCATCGAGAAGAACAAAGCGCGCCCCTTCTTTCTCTACGTCGCCCACTCGATGCCGCACGTGCCGCTCTACGTCAGCGACAAGTTCAAAGGCAAATCCAAACAAGGTCTGTACGGCGACGTCATCATGGAGATTGACTGGTCGGTCGGCGAGATCACGGCTGCGCTGAAGCGAAACAAGCTCGAAGAAAACACGCTGGTCATCTTTGGTTCCGACAACGGCCCGTGGCTGTCCTACGGCAACCACGCTGGTTCGTCGGGGCCGTTGCGGGAAGGAAAGGGCACCGCGTGGGAAGGAGGCGTTCGCACGCCGTGGCTGATGCGCTGGCCCGGCAAAATCCGCGCGGGCAGCGTCAACAACACGATGCTGATGACGATTGACATCCTGCCGACCATCGCGCACTTGACCGGCGCGCCATTGCCGAAGCACAAGATTGACGGCCTCAACGTCTGGCCGGTGCTCGCCGGCGAACGCGGCGCGAAAAATCCGCATGACTGTTACTGGCTTTACTACGCCAACAACCAGCTTCAGGCCGTGACCGATGGCCGCTGGAAACTTTTCTTCCCCCACAGTTACCGCACGCTCGCCGGCAAACCCGGCGGTCGCGACGGCATCCCGGCCAAGTATGAACAGCAGAAGGTTGCAACGGCGGAACTGTACGATTTGAAGAACGACATCGGCGAAACCGCCAACGTCGCAGCGAAGCATCCGGACATCGTGAAGCGCCTCGAAGCCCTCGCTGAGGCCGCGCGCGCTGAACTCGGCGACTCATTGACCAAGCGCACGGGCACTGGTGTGCGACCCGCCGATGTCGTGCCGGGCGAAGACAAGAAAACCAAACGTGCCGCACTGTGACTAACCCGACTCTTATGTTTAACAAAACACTTCTCCACTTGGTCCTCATTTCCATGCTCGTTGCCGGTTGCCAGCGCAGCGACAACACCAAACCGCGCGTCGCGCTCGTGATGAAGTCGCTCGCCAACGAGTTCTTTCTCACGATGGAAAATGGCGCGCGCGCCCACCAGAAAGCGCACGCTGCCGATTACGAGCTGCTCGTCAACGGCATCAAGGACGAACTCGACGTGAGCCGTCAGATTGATCTGGTCGAGCAGATGATCGCCCAGAACGTGAGCGCGCTCGTCATCGCGCCGGCGGATTCCAAGTCGCTCGTGCCCGTCTGCAAGAAGGCGCAACAGGCCGGTATCATCGTCGTCAACATTGACAACAAGTTCGATGACGCAGTGCTCGCCGCCAGCGGCTTGAAGGTGCCGTTCGTCGGTCCGGACAACCGCAAAGGCGCCCGCGCCGTGGCTGAAGTGCTGGCGAAGAGGCTCAAGGCCGGTGATCAGGTGGCCATCATTGAGGGCGCGCCGAACGCGTTCAACGGCATCCAGCGCAAGGCCGGTTTCGAGGACGCCATGAAAGCCGCCGGCATGAAGATCGTCGCGTCACAATCCGGTTATTGGGAGACCGACAAGGCAAATGCGGTCGTCGCCGCGATGCTGACGGAGCATCGCAGTCTCAAGGCGGTGCTCTGCGCCAACGACAGCATGGCGCTCGGCGCGGTGGCCGCGTTGCGCGCCGCCGGCAAACAGGACCAAGTGTTGGTGGTCGGCTACGACGGCATCAGCGCCGTCCGTCAATTGCTCAAGGAAGGCAAAGTGCTCGCCACGGCAGACCAACACGCCGACCAACTCGCCGTCTTTGGCATCGAGTACGCGCTCGAAATGCTAAAGACCAAGAGCGCGCCCGCCGACCGCGACACGCCGGTGGACGTGCTCACCGCTCCCTAAATGAATCCTGTCGCGTCACTCCTCACGATTCAAGGTCTGTGCAAGGCGTATGCCGGGCCGGTGTTGGACGACGTTGCGTTTGATCTTCGCGCCGGTGAAGTCCACGCCTTGGTGGGCGAGAACGGCGCCGGCAAGAGCACGCTCTCGAAGATCGTGGCCGGGCTGGTGAAAGCGGATGCGGGCAGTATGACATTGCGCGGCGAACCGTACGCGCCACGAAACAAGAAGGACGCCGAGCATCATGGCGTGCGCATGGTGATGCAGGAGTTGAACCTCATCGGCAATCTCACCGTGGCCGAGAGCGTGTTGCTGGAGAACTTGCCGAATCGCTTCGGCTGGATTGACCAGCGCGAACTCCACTCTCGCGCGCGCCGTATCCTGGAGCGCGTGGGCTTGACCGATATTGATCCCGGCTGCTTCGTCAAATCCCTCGGCGTCGGCCGCCAGCAATTGGTCGAGATTGCGGCCGGGTTGGCGCAGCGCTGCGACGTGTTGATTCTCGACGAACCGACCGCTGCCCTGACCGCGCCGGAGATCGAGCGGTTGTTTGCCGAGATTGCGAAGCTCAAGGCCGCCGGCACGGCCATCCTCTACATCTCGCATCGCATGGAGGAAATCCAACGCATCAGCGACCGGATCAGCGTGTTGCGCGATGGCCGCCTGATCGCGACCCGGCCCGCAGCGGAACTGTCGCTCGACGAGATCGTGCGGCTGATGGTCGGGCGCGAACTCGGCGAGGCGATCCGACGTGATCCGGCAGCGCCGGGACCGGTCGCGTTGCGGGTCGAAGGACTGCGCCGGGGCGATGCAGTGCGGGGCGTCAGCTTCGAGACGCGACGCGGCGAGATTCTCGGCTTCGCCGGCTTGATGGGTTCCGGGCGCACCGAGACGATGCGCGCGCTCTTCGGCGCTGATCGCGCCGACGGTGGTGAGATATTTCTGCGCGACGAGAAGCGCGCCGCGCGAATCCGGTCGCCGCGCGACGCCGTCCGCCGTGGCATCGCGCTGTTGACCGAGAATCGCAAGGAGGAAGGGTTGTTGCTGCCGCTGCCGATTCGCGCCAACATCACGTTTCTCTGCCTCGACCAACTGAGCCGC
>VHCW01000029.1 GCA_016871575.1 Verrucomicrobiota bacterium | reverse complement strand
TGCGCTAGCAATTCCAGAAAAGGAAGACGAGCAGCAGCGAATCGCCAACTGCCTCTCCTCGCTCGACGACCTGATCGCTGCCCAAACCGGCAAACTCGAAGCCCTCAAGACCCACAAGAAAGGGCTGATGCAGAGCCTGTTTCCATCCACGGCGGAGAACGCAGCATGAGCGATTTGATTCTCTACACCACCGACGATGGCAAAAGCCAAATCCGGCTTCGGGCGGAGCAACGGACAGTCTGGCTGTCCCAGTTGGAGATGGCGGAACTTTTCGCCACCACCAAGCAGAACATCTCCCTCCACCTCCAGAACATATTCAAGGACAAGGAGCTGGACACATCGGCAACCGTCAAGGAATCCTTGACAGTTCAAACCGAGGGAGATCGGGAGGTACAACGCGCGGTCACGCTTTACAACCTCGATGTCATTCTGGCCGTTGGTTACCGGGTGCGCTCGCCGCGCGGCGCCCAGTTCCGCCGCTGGGCTTCCACCGTCCTCAAGGAATATCTGCTCAAGGGTTTTGCCATGGATGATGAGCGGCTGAAAAATCCCGATGGCCGTCCGGACTATTTCGACGAGATGCTGGCACGCATCCGCGACATCCGTGCCTCGGAGAAGCGGTTTTACCAGAAAGTGCGCGATCTGTTCGCCCTGAGCAGCGATTACGACAAGACCGACCAGACCACCCAGGAATTCTTCGCCACCGTCCAAAATACCCTGCTGTATGCCGTCACCCAAAAGACCGCCGCCGAACTCATTACCGACCGCGCCAATCCCCATGACCCGCACTTTGGCCTGCTCGCCTGGAAGGGGGACAAGGTGCGCAAGACCGACATTCTGATTGCCAAGAATTACCTGACGGAAAATGAGATCGACACGCTCAACCGGCTCGTGGTCATCTTTCTTGAAACGGCCGAGTTACGCGCCAAGAACCGCACCGAAACCCGAATGAGTTTCTGGAAGGAGAACGTGAACCAGATCGTCAGTTCCAACGGTTTTCCGCTTTTGAGCGGCGCGGGGAGCATCCGCCACGAGCAAATGGAGCAAGCCACCGGCAGGCTGTACCTCGATTTCGACAACCGTCGCAAATCGCAAGAGGCCATTGCCGCAGATCAAGCGGATGAAGCCGAACTCAAGACCCTTGAAGCCAAGCTCAAACACCGTCCCAAATCCTAACCCCATTTCCCACATGACCGAACAGAACCAAAAACAACTAGGCAAAACCCTGTGGAACATCGCCGACCAACTGCGCGGAGCGATGAACGCGGACGATTTCCGCGATTACATGCTGGCTTTCCTCTTCCTGCGCTACCTTTCCGACAACTACGAGGCCGCGGCGAAGAAGGAACTGGGCCGAGACTATCCCTCGATCCCTGCCGGCGATCCCCGGGTCGCGCTGGCGGTCTGGTGCGCCAACAATCCCAGCGATGTGACTGACTTCGAGAAGCAGATGCGGCGCAAGGTTCATTACGTGATCAAGCCGGATCACCTCTGGGCCAATATCGCCAACCTCGCCCGCAGTGAGAGCGGCGAACTGCTCACCACCCTCCGGGACGGTTTCAAGTACATCGAGAACGAGTCCTTCGAGAGCACGTTTCAGGGCTTGTTCTCCGAGATCAACCTCGGCTCCGAAAAACTCGGCCGAAGCCACGCCGATAAAAACAAAAAGCTCTGCGACATCATCAAGGAGATCGCCAAGGGACTCGCCGAGTTCTCCACCAACATTGACGCCCTCGGCGATGCCTACGAATATCTGATCGGCCAGTTCGCCGCCGGGTCCGGCAAGAAGGCGGGCGAGTTCTACACCCCGCAGCAGATTTCGACCATCCTCTCCCGCATCGTCACCCTCGACAGTCAGGAGCCCAAGACTGGCCCGGTCAAGCAACTCGGCAGCATCCTCGATTTCGCCTGCGGGTCCGGCTCGTTGCTCCTCAACGTCCGCAAGCAGATGGGGCCGCACGGCATCGGCAAAATCTACGGTCAGGAAAAGAACATCACCACCTACAACCTCGCCCGCATGAACATGCTGTTGCACGGCGTGAAGGACACGGAGTTCGAAATTTACCACGGCGACACGCTGACCAATGATTGGGATTTCCTACGCGAGACCAATCCCGCCAAGATGCCCAAGTTCGACGCCGTCGTCGCCAATCCGCCCTTCAGTTACCGGTGGGAACCCAAAGAGGACATGGGCGACGACGTGCGTTTCAAGAGCCACGGTGTCGCCCCGCGTTCCGCCGCCGATTTCGCCTTTCTCCTGCACGGCTTCCACTACCTCAAGGACCAAGGCGTCATGGCCATCATCCTGCCGCACGGCGTGCTCTTCCGGGGCGGCGTCGAGGAACGCATCCGCACCAAGCTCCTCGAAGACGGCCACATTGATACCGTCATCGGCCTGCCGGCAAACCTGTTCTACTCGACCGGCATCCCGGTCTGCATCCTCGTGCTGAAGAAGTGCAAAAAGCCCGACGACGTCCTCTTCATCAACGCCGCCGAGCACTTCGAGAAAGGCAAGCGCCAGAACGTCCTGCTCCCCGAGCACATCGACAAGATCGTCGCCACGTACCAGCACCGCCGGGAGGAAGAGCGTTATTCCAAGCGCGTCTCGATGGAGCGCATTGCCGAGGAAGGCTACAACCTCAACATCTCCCGCTACATCAGCACCGCCCAGCAGGAAGCCGAGATCGACCTACCGGCGACTCATGCCAAGTTGGTAGAAATCGAGAACTCCATCCAGACGGCAACGAGTAAGCACAATGAATTCCTCAAAGAACTAGGCTTACCCCCACTCCCATCGGCTGATTCAAATTTGGCGAAAGAGTAGGAGAAGCCGCTGCCGCTAAAACAACTTTCCGCAAGGACAGGAGGGAAGAAGACAGCCATCAGCGATCAGTCGTCAGCAACGACTCCGCGTTCTCCGTGTCTCCGTGGTAAATTTCCTTCCCCGTCCGCGCTCTTGATTTTCTCCGCCGCGTGAGGGCACGCGGCCTACAACGTTCCGAAGATTGAAACTTCGCAGCAATTCCGTTATCACAGCGGCCATGAAACGCTTTCTCCTCACCGCCGTTCTCCTCACCGTCCAACTCTGCCGCGCCGCTGAACCTGACATCGTTCTTGCTGACTTTGAAGGCAAGGATTACGGAGCGTGGAAGGTGGAAGGTGCAGCTTTTGGCTCGCGTCCGGCCGTAGCCAATGTCTCGCCGAAAAACAAGGTGACGGGGCATCAGGGACAGGGATTGGTGAACAGCTATCTGAACGGTGACAAGACAACCGGCATGCTCACGTCACCGGGATTTGTCATCGAACGGAAGCATATCAACTTCTTGATCGGCGCCGGAAATCATGAGGGGAAGACCTGCATGAACCTGCTGGTGGACGGCAAGGTGGTTCGCTCTGCCGTTGGGTTCGCGATCAAGGATAATGGGCAGGAAGTCCTCGACTGGAAATCATGGGATGTTAAGGAGTTGATGGGCAAGAAAGCGGTTCTTCAGATTGTTGACGATCACACCGGCGGCTGGGGGCATATCAATGTTGACCAGATCGTGCAGTCGGACATGCCGCGCAAGCCATCGTTCAAGGGTGCAACCCCGGAGCTGCAAGACTTTGCCTCGAAGGTGCCGAAGTACACCTTTGCCAACAGCCTCGAAGAGCAGAAAAAACAGTTGGCGGTTAATCCGATGTTGGAACGGTTCCGGGTGTCGCGGGCAATAATACGGAAAGACCCGCACCATCCGCTCTATCATTTCACCAGCCCGGAAAATCGTCTGAACGACCCGAATGGGCTTTGCTTCTGGCAGGGGAACTGGCACCTGTTTTATCAGGGATATCCGCCGGAGGATCCGCGCCAGCACTGGGGACATGCGATCAGTAGTGACCTGATTCATTGGCGCGATCTCCCCTACGCCATTTATCCCGACCCGGAACGCGCCTGTTATTCGGGAGCAGCCCTTGTGGAAAATGACCGGGTGATTGCGATGTACCACGGCACCATGGTCGGCAACATGGTTGCCGTGTCGCGCGACCCGCTGCTGCTCAACTGGGAGAAACTCACCGGCAAAGCGGTCATACCCATGAACAACGAGGATGGCTCGCCGCGACCGTATCGGATTTTTGATCCGTGCATCTGGAAGAAGGACGGCGCCTATTACGCGCTCTCCGGCGGCACGCAGCCGACAGGGCCGGGCGGCAAGACCGTGGCCTTGGAATCCCTGTTCCGCTCCAAGGACTTGGTCAAATGGGAGTATCTGCACCCGTTCGTTGAGGATGACCGGTTCACGCTGGTCGGCGACGACGGCGCGTGCCCGTATTTCTGGCCCATCGGCGACCGGCATATTTTGCTGTTTTTCAGTCACATGAGCGGCGGCCAATATCTGCTGGGCGACTACGACAAACCACGCGACAAGTTCGTCGTCACCGCGCACGGCAAGTTCAACCACGCCGCCGTTTCCCCCGGCGGAGTCCACGCGCCATCGGCGACACCCGACGGAAAAGGCGGCCTCATCGCCATCTTCAACATGAACCCGGCCAAGAGCACGGCGGGCTGGAATCAAATCATGACGCTCCCGATGCGACTGACGTTGGCCGGCAAGGAGGAATTGGGCATCGAACCGGCCGGCGACATCGAGTCGTTGCGCGGCGAGCACCAACACGTCGGCGCGATGAAGCTGCCGGCGAATGAGGAGATCGTGTTGCCAAACATCAACGGCAACGCGATGGAGATTGTCGCGGAGATTGACGCGAAGAACTCGCCGATGCTCGAGTTGAACGTCCTGCGCTCGCCGAACAAGGAGGAGTTCACCCGCATCGCGCTTTTCAAAGACCGCGGCTATCGCACACGCTGGATGACGCCGTCACGGCAGATGAGCGTGGTCAGCCTCGATTCGTCCCGCTCCTCGGTGCTTGAAGATGCGCGCTCACGTCCAACGGAGAATGCGGAGGTGTTTCTCGGGGAGAAGGAGGCTTTCCAGGTGCGCGTGTTCGTGGACCGCAGCGTTGTGGAAGTGTTTGTCAACGGACGCCAGTATCTCGCGTTGCGCGTCTATCCCGGCCGCGCCGACAGCGTCGGCGTGTCGTTGCGCGCGCAAGGCCGCGAGGCGCTGTTGAAATCGCTCGATGCGTGGCAAATGAAAAGCATCTACGAATAATGCGTTTTGCATCCAACCCGGCGCTACTTCCAGCGTCCGTGCGGTTGCACGTTCGTGTAACAATTGTTACACCAATTTGCAATCGGCGCCCACAGGGGCTGCGCTGTATTCTGGATTCCGGTCATGGATCCGTCCAAGGATTGCGTGGCGGAACCCGAAATGATAGATGAAAAAGCATGATCCCGATGAAACACGCGTTGCTACTGTCCGTGCTGATGTTTTTGTGGCTGGCATCGTGGATCGAGGCAGCGGGGACAACAAAACCGGAAACGCACGCGTTTTATCCCGACAAGACAAAGTTGTTGGATCTTCCGGCGAAGGACGCACAGGATTGGCAGCGTCGGCGGGCCCAGATTCTGGCGAACATGCAGTCGGTGATGGGGGCGTTGCCTGCGCCGGACCGCCGTGTGCCGCTCGATGTGCAGGTGGTGCAGACGGAGACGTTGTCGAAGCTGACGCGGAAGAAGATCACCTACGCCGCAACAAAGGATTATCGCGTGCCGGCGTATCTGCTGATTCCGCACGGGCTGAAGGGACGCGCGCCGGCGATGCTCTGTTTGCACGGAACCAGCGGGCCGAAAGGACGGACGGCGGGAATTGGCGCAGATTATCCGCGTTATACGTTGGAGCTTGCCGAGCGAGGTTACGTGACCATTGCGCCGGATTACACGTTGCTGGGTGAGAACCAAATTGATCCCACGACGGTAGGATTCGAGAGTGGAACAATGATGGGCATCTGGAGTCACATGAGGGCGGTGGACTTGTTGCAGTCGTTGCCGGAAGTGGATCCGGAACGGATCGGTTGCGTTGGCGTTTCGCTTGGCGGCCACAATTCGTTGTTCGTCGGTGCGTTCGATACGCGATTGAAGGTGATGGTGTCGAGTTCCGGGTTCGATTCATTCCGCGACTACAAGGGCGGCGATCTGTCGGGTTGGTGCCAGCCACGTTACATGATGCGCATCGAGACGGTCTATGGCAAAGACCCGAAGAAGATGCCGTTCGATTTCCCCGAAGTGCTGGCCGCGCTGGCACCGCGTCATTTGTATGTGCACGCGCCGTTGGACGACAGCAATTTCCGCGTCGAGAGCGCGCAGCGATGTGTCGAAGCGGCGTCGGCGGTGTATCGGCTGCTCGGCGCTGCGGATCGAATCGTGGCGGTCTATCCGCCGGGCAAGCATGGCTTTCCGATGGAAGCCCGCGAGGCTGCCTACCGGTTTATTGATGAGGTGTTGAAGAAATGAAAATACTCGTGCTAATTGTCAGCATCAGCGTTGCCTGTGCCGGCGAAAATGTTTGGGACTCGAACTGGCCGCAATGGCGCGGACCACAAGCCAACGGCGTCGCGCCACACGGCAATCCGCCCATCGAGTGGAGCGAGACGAAGAATGTGCAGTGGAAGGTTGCAGTACCCGGACGCGGCCATTCCACGCCGATTATCTGGCGGGATCAAGTGTTCATTCTGACGGCCATTCCGACTGGGAAGCAAGCGAAACCGAGCGTTGTTCCCGATGGCCCCAATGCCAAAATGGTTGATCCGGCAAGTGAAGCCCAACGGTTCACGGTCATGTCTTTGGATCGTGCCACTGGAAAGGTCCGCTGGCAACAAACAGCGCGCGAGCAAGTGCCGCATGAAGGCTTTCATCGCGATCATGGTTATGCGTCGGGTTCACCGATCACCGACGGCAAGTATCTTGTGGCTTATTTCGGGTCGAACGGGTTGTTCTGTTACGACCTCACGGGACGGTTGCTTTGGCAGAAAGACCTTGGCCGGCAACGAACGCGGTACGCCTACGGCGAAGGCACGTCGCCGGCGTTGAAGAATCACATCATCGTGGTTCTCTGGGACAACGAAGACGACGATTTCATCGTGGCGATTGATGTGCGAGACGGAAAGGAATTGTGGCGACAAAAACGCGATGAACCGACTGGTTGGAGCACGCCGCTCATCATCGAGCACAAGGGACGCTGGCAGGTCGTGGCGAATGGCACGAACAAAGTCCGCAGCTACGACCTCTCCACCGGCGAGCTGCTTTGGGAATGTGGCGGCCAGACGCTCAACGCGATTCCATCGCCGGTGGCGGGGCAGGGATTGGTGTTCGTCACCAGCGGCTATCGCGGCAACGCAGTGTATGCGATGCGCCCCGACGGACACGGCGACATTGCCGGCACGCCTGCGGTTGCTTGGTTCCGCAAGAAACATACGCCGTATGTGCCGTCACCATTGTTGTATGGCAACCTGCTTTACCTGATCTCTTGGAACAATGCTGTGCTCTCCATCCTAGAAGCGACGACGGGGAACGCGCTTGTTGAAGCCCATCGTTTCGAGGGCATCAAGCAGGTGTACGCATCACCCGTCGGCGCCGCCGACCGCGTGTACCTGGTCGGGCGCGACGGCAACGCCGTGGTTCTCCGGAACAAAGGCGCCATCGAAGTGCTGGCTCGAAACCGGTTGGATGACGGTTTCGAAGCGTCCCCAGCCATCGTGGGGAACCAGATGTTTCTGCGCGGCCGGCAATCTCTCTATTGCTTATCGAACAACCGTTGACACAAGAAAATCATGGTTTCTCGGGTGCTTGCGGCTTTCTTGCAAGAACGCCGACGGATACAACAAAATAGTGTCCGGCTCGGTAACGCTCCATTCGCCTTATCAGGCGATGCCAGCCGCGATACAACGGGCCAAGGTTCGGATACATGGGGAGATGGACGCCGCATTTCTTGCCAAGTTCGCGTGTGATCCGGTAGGTCAATCCGGGATGCATCGCGTAGCCGTACCGTCGCTGAATCGTAAAGCCCGCCGTCCGCAGCAGGCGCTCCAGTTCGCACGGCGAAAACTCTGTTTCCCAGCCGGCAAACCATTGTCCTGCCGCCATCAGCGCATGTTTCATTAGGGAGTAGAGGTGGTATCGTTGGGGCACGTCCACCAACAACGAGCCGCCGGGTTTCAGCAGGCGGTAGTTCTCGCGCAACAGCGGCATCGGGTCGCGAAAATGTTCCAGCAATCCCTGATGATAGACAAGGTCGAATGTGCCATCCGCAAAGGGCGCATCAAGGGCATTACCGCGCACAAATCGCGGTCGCGCTGATACGCCGCGCGAAAGCCGCAAAGCTTCCCATGAAATGTCCAGGAGCGTCACCTCCGCGCCGCGCTCCGCAAACTGGTGGCCTTCACGGCCTGTGCCCGCACCCACTTCGAGCAGCCGCAGTCCGCGCAGCGCAGGGAGCGACTGCGAAATCTCCGTGACGATGTCGGAGACGGCTGGGTAAATGTCGGCAACGCTGGGGCGTTGTCCCCAGAACTCATCCCAGACCTGTTCGCGTGTTGGATCCAGCGGTTTCTTCAAGGCACTGCGACTGTAGCAGCGACAGTCAATCGCAGCAAGCGTTTCGGTCCTGCCCGACGCGAACAGACCGCTACACAAGCTTGCTGTGGGCGAAAAACTGTGTAATCGTTCCGCCATCACGATGATTGCACTGATTGATTACGGCAGCGGCAACCTGCGCAGCGTCGAAAAGGCGCTCGCGAAGGTTGGCGGCGACGTGCGCATTGTCAGCGCACCCGCCGACGTTCTCGCTGCCGACGCCGTCGTCCTGCCTGGCGTCGGCGCATTTGGCGATTGTGTCACGAACCTTGCGAAGCTCGACCTCGTCAACGCCATCCGCGATTTCATTGCGACGAAACGTCCGTTCCTCGGCATCTGCGTCGGTCTCCAGATGCTCTTCGAGAGCGGTGATGAATCGCGTGGCGTCCCCGGCCTCTGCGTCCTGCCCGGCACCGTGCCGCGGTTTGCCGACGGCAGACTCAAGGTGCCGCATATGGGCTGGAACCAACTCCGTATCAAGCGGCCTGACTGTCCGTTGCTGCGCGGTGTGCCCGACGGTAGCCATGTTTATTTTGTCCACAGCTACTACGGCCAGCCGCGCGACAACGCCGTCATCGCGGCCACGACCGAGTACGGCATCGAGTTCGCCGCCGCGCTCTGGCGTGACAACATCTTCGCCACGCAGTTTCACCCGGAAAAATCGCAAGCCATCGGTTTGAAGATGCTTTCCAATTTCGTGGCTTTGCAATGACGATCTACCCGGCCATTGATCTGAAAGGCGGGCGTGTGGTGCGATTGCATCAAGGACGCGCCGATGCCGAAACAGTTTACGGTAAGGACCCGGCCAGCGCGGCGCGTGATTGGGTGGGGCAGGGGGCAGAATGGCTGCACGTTGTTGATCTCGATGGGGCGTTCAGTGGCGAACCTCGCAACTGGGATTGCGTTCGCGCAATTCTCGCGGCGGTGAAGATCCCCGTCCAGCTTGGCGGCGGTCTGCGTACGCGCCAGCAAATCGCCGAGGCACTGGCTATGGGCGTGTCGCGGTGTGTTGTTGGAACGAAGGCGTGTGAGCCGTCGTTCGTGAAGACGCTGGTGACTGCGTTCGGCGGGAAGGTCGCCGTCGGTATTGATGCGCGTGACGGATTTGTCGCCGTCAAAGGCTGGGTTGAAAAGACCACGCTGCCCGCCGTCGAGTTTGCGCAACAGATCAGCGACCTCGGCGTTCGCACGATCATCTTCACGGACATCGCGACCGATGGCGCGCTGACGGGGCCGAACTTCAAGGCGGTGTCCGCTGTGTGCGCCGCGGTCAAGTGCGACATCATCGCCAGTGGCGGCGTTTCCAACGCTGACGATGTGCGACGTTTGCGCGAACTGAACCGCCTCAATTTGACCGGCGTGATTGTGGGGAAGGCGCTTTACGATGGGCGGGTGCGCTTGCCGGAGATTTTGTAACTCGTTCGATCTTCAGGCGATCAATATAGAGAGCGATGATGGCGGAGGTGGCGCCGGCTTTCTTGTCAAACCGGCCAGGGCCAATCCAGAAATAGTGGTCGCGTTCCGGTATCCATTCAGCCACGTCATACCAGACGTAACCGTCTTCGCAGGCAGCGGTCTTTCGCTCAATGCCACCGCAGCTTCTCCTGTTCTTGCTGTCGTACACACCCGCCCAGAACGCCTCGCCGTTTTTCCTGGGTTCCTTCTCGACGCGCACGCGCATGCGAAGTCGGTATCTCGCGCCGGGGTCGAAGGCGACGCGGGTGAAGGGAAGCGTTGTGCACCATTCGTAGTGTGTGTTGAAAAGTTTCATCGCGGAACCGTCTTCGGCCAGCGGGTCGCTCACGGTATTTCCCCAAGTACCGCGGTTTCCGAGCGAGAGAGCGGTGTCCTCCACTGTGGCACTGGATTGCGGCGCGGGAAGGGGAGGCGGGTTGGCGAGCGCTTTGATGCGGGAAAGTGTCTGCTCGTGTCTATCCGCGCTTTCGGAAATCCGGATGTTCTTGGCTTCGTTGAATCGTTTCAGTAACTCGGCAGCAAGCGTCCGGTGCTCGGCGGGAACGGCATACTGTTGCGGGTCGCTCGTGACCCAAACCTTGATCTCGTCGAATGCCGGCAAACGCTCGAGACGGGCGAAGAGCGTTGGTATTGCGCCCATGCGAACGTTGTATGAGTGCGCGGGAGAGTCTTTGACGGCTTCTTCGGCTTGTTGCCACAACGCAGTGGTGCGAACCAGAAAACTGTCGGGGATTTCCGACTTCTTGATGTCCTCGAAAATCCGGAGCGGCCGGGTTGCTGTGTTGGTGTAGAAGCTGTGAAGTTCATCGAAGTACTGCCGCACCAATGGCGCGGCTGCGCCGTAGTAGCCGTTGAAGAAATCTCTGAGCAGTGGCTCGGCCGGCTGGTCGGGATTCCAGAGCCACTTGGCGAGCAACCACGCCTTCAACTCCGCGAAGTCACCATGGCGACCTTGGTAGGCGCCCTCTTCGAAGAGCCCCACCACTCGGTTCTCGCGGAAGAACTTCACGTTGTGTTGCAGGCTCAGGACATTGGGAAACGGAGCGATGTAGGCGCGGAAGTTTGTCGTGTAGTCCCAAATGTAGAGCTTGTCAGTTATCGCGCTCCAACCTCGGATGTCCCCCACAAACTTCTTGTTCTGCTCAAACGCACTGAGGTCAAGCGGCTGGGCGAAATCGCACTCAATCGTGCAGAGACGTGGGACGACGTTGGCGCGCGGTCGCACGGTTTTGGGGGGCTTGCGCGTGTATTGGTAGGCGAGCGTTTCAATCCAGACATTCGGGAACTCCTTCTCCACCGCCTCGGCCACTTGGTTCACGAAGGCAATCATCGTGCCGGCGTGCGACTCTTCGCGGTCGTCGAGCGCCTTGCAAGCGGCACAGGTGCAGAAGTTGTACCAGTCGTTTTGGCTTACGCTGAAAAGCTTGGCCGTGGGGTCTTTTCGGATGCGCGCCAGCAGGCGTTCGGTCACGATCCTTACCACGTTCGGATTGGTCAAACAAAGCTGCGAATGTTCCTTGACGCGCTTGCCGTTAATCTCGCTGAAGTATTCAGGATGTTTGTCGAAGAATTCCTTCGGGGGACACAAAGTCTCGAAAGTGTGGACAAATAGTCCGCCGCCAAAACGAATCTTCTCCCCGTGCTTGGCTGTCAGGCGCATGGCATTGCCGTTGCATTTGTTTCGCACAGCGAGGTCGCCGTCGAAAAAGTCGAACCAAAACGGCTCGCGCATGGCGAACGACGGCCGTTGCGTCTCGTCAATTGAGGGCACAACAAAAGCATCGAGTCGCGGTATGGCAGCGTGCCATGAAGCAAACCACCGGCAGCCGCCGAAGCGTTCCAGTGCCTCATAGACGCCATACAGCGTGCCACGCACAGGCCCGCCACAAATGATCAGATGAGGGGGAGCCGTTTTCAGGCGAAAGCCATCATCACCGAGACTCGCAACGTCAGCGTTGCCGCCGAGAAACTGCCGCGTGTAACGGGTGTCACCGAGCAGAATGGCGTGTTTCGGAAGAGGTGCGTCGTCAGTGACAATTGGAAGTCTCACGCTACTCAAGCGCTCGATGAATGTTTGCAATTCTTCCGCCGCGTGTTGTTGCGAGGGTGAGGCCTTCGATGGGAGAACGATGATGTAGGAAGCAGGCTGCCCTCGCGTGGCGATCGTCAAGGGTTGGGCAGACACGCCACTCGTCAGCACCGCGAACGTGAGGAGCAAGATCGGTTTCATAACGCAACGCGTTATGGCACCGTTGCGCCTGTAGTAAAGGCAAAATATGGACAAAGAGGAGACGAGTCGGTAGGGTGACGCCGCTTTGAAGAACTGTTTATGACACAAGAATACATTTTGCATCCGTCGCACGCGCCGCGTGACCTCCACATTGACTACCGCAAGGAACTCAACGAACAGCAGTTCGCCGCCGTCACGGCGCGCGGCGCGGACGGCTCTCTGAACTCCGGCCCGATGCTTGTCATCGCGGGCGCGGGCAGCGGCAAGACCCGCACGCTGACCTATCGCGTGGCGTGGCTTGTCGAGCACGGCATCGAGCCTCAACGAATTCTGCTTCTCACCTTCACCAACAAAGCCGCCAAGGAAATGCTGCGGCGCGTCGAGGGTTTATTGCCGATGGACATCTCGCAAATCTGGGGCGGCACGTTCCATCACGTCGGCAACCGGATCCTGCGCCGGCACGGCAAGTTGCTCGGCTATGGACCGGATTTCACCATCCTCGACCGCGAAGACTCGGCGAGCCTGCTCAACGATTGCATCGCCGAGGCGAAGATTGACACGAAGGCGGAACGATTCCCGAAAGGGGACGTGCTGGCGGAGATATACTCACTGGCCGTCAACACCGAGCGCAGCGTCGAGCGTGTCCTCGCCGAGCAGTACGACTATTTCTCGCACCTCGCCGGACCGATCAAGACGTTGCGCGACGTTTATCGCGAGCGGAAGCTGAAAGCCAACGCGATGGACTACGACGACCTGCTCGTGAACTGCCTTCGCATCTTCCAAGAACACAAGGAAGTCGGCGAACGCTACCGGGAGCAGTTCCTCCACGTTCTCGTGGACGAGTATCAGGATACGAACAAGATTCAGGCCGACCTGATTGACGCCATTGCGATGCAGCATCGCAATCTCATGGTGGTCGGCGATGACGCGCAATCCATCTATTCATGGCGCGGCGCGAACTACCGGAACATCCTGAGTTTCCCGGAACGCTATCCAAGCGCCGTCGTCCACAAAATCGAAGTCAACTACCGCAGCGTTCCCGCGATCCTCAACCTCGCCAACGACGCCATCAAGGCGAACCCGAACCAGTTCGCGAAGAACCTGCAAGCCGTCCGCAAAGGTGGCGCGAAGCCATGGCTCATACCGTGCGCCGACGCGAACCAACAATCGCAGTTCCTCGCCCAGCGCATCCTCGAACTGCGTGACGAAGGCGTCGAGCTAAACGAGATCGCTGTGCTCTACCGCGCGCACTTCCACGCGATGGAACTGCAACTGGAGTTGACCCGCCGGAACATTCCGTACGTCATCACCAGCGGCCTGCGGTTCTTCGAGCAGGCGCACATCAAGGACGTCGCCTGTTTCCTCAAGCTCGCGTTGAACCCGCACGACGAAATGTCGTTCAAGCGCATCGCCAGGTTGATGACGGGTGTGGGCGCCGCTACCGCTGACAAACTGTGGGAGAAAGTTCATCCCATCATCAGCGGCCTCACCAGTGAATTGCCGTGCACGCATCCGGGCGTCCCAAAGAAAGCTGCCGAGGACTGGAAACATGTCTCCACCATCCTCAACGACCTCCGCAACAAATCCGATGGCGACAAACATGCCGACGAGATGATCGAGATCGTGCTTGAGGGGTTCTACAGCGATTACCTCAAGGTGAAATACGAGAATGCCCGCGTCCGCGAGGAGGACATCAACCAGCTTGCGTCCTTTTCGCTCCAGTTCCCCGCGATGGAAGAATTCCTCAGCCAGCTCGCGTTGCTGACGAACCTCGAAGCCGAGGACGCCACGCTGCTCTCCGCCAACGAACAAGAGTTTATCCGTCTGAGCACCGTCCACCAAGCCAAGGGCCAGGAATGGAAAGTCGTCTTCGTCATCGGCCTGTGCGACGGCATGTTCCCCCTTGGACGCGTGCTCGACAACATCGAGGGTGTTGAGGAAGAGCGTCGCCTGTTCTACGTGGCCGTTACCCGGGCGAAGGACGAACTGTACATGACCTATCCGCTCTTTCGCCCGACCGGCGGCGACACCGGCGGCTTCCAACGTCCGTCGCGGTTCATTCAAGAGTTGCCCAAGTCGCACTACCAGCAATTGACGTTGCGCAACGAAGCCGCCTACTGGTAAGCTCCGCACCGGCTCAGATGAACGCATCGGCACACAACCTTCGACGGCTCCTGACAACAGGCGGCCACTTGACCGAAAGCCAGATTGCGGCGCTCCTGCAGGCGCCGCGCGAACCGGGCGCGTCGCTCGTTGTCTCCTGGGTCAAATCGGGCGCCGTCTCTGAGGAACGACTGCTCGAAGCGATTGCAGCCGGATTGGGACTGACCTTTACCCGCCTGACGGAGCAGGAAATTGATTCCACCGTTCGCATCAAGGTTCCGACCAAGATCGTTTTCCAGTACAACGTCATGCCCATGCGCCTCGACGGCGACACGTTGGTGGTCGCGGTGAACGACCCGTTCGACATGGCGATTGCTGAATCCGTGCGCCTTGTTGCTGGGTGCCGAGTGCGCTTGGCGCTGGGGACGCAGTCCGACATCGCGAAGGCGTTGAAACGATACTACGGCGTTGGCGCGGAGACGCTCGATGAATTGATCCAGAAAAACGTCGTGGACCTCGATCTCGAAGCGCCCGCTGTCACGAAGGACGATCTTGAAAAAGGCGATCAGGAAGCGAGTGTCGTCAAGTTCGTCAACCAGATCATCGCCGAGGCGTACAAGGAACGCGCCACCGACATTCATCTTGAACCGATGGAGAACGACCTGCGCATCCGCTATCGCGTGGACGGCGTTCTGCATCAAGCGCCC
Organism: Verrucomicrobiota bacterium; assembly: GCA_016871575.1. Taxonomy (GTDB): domain Bacteria; phylum Verrucomicrobiota; class Verrucomicrobiia; order Palsa-1439; family Palsa-1439; genus CAIKAP01. The sequence continues at coordinate 34,183 of VHCW01000029.1, read as the reverse complement.
GTGCCGCCGCAGTTGAAGCGGTTTCAGCCGGCGATTGTGTCGCGCATCAAGGTCATGTCGAACATGGACATCGCCGAGCGCCGGTTGCCGCAGGACGGGCGCATCAACGTCCGCAGCGGCGGCGCGGAAATTGACGTGCGTGTCTCGACGGTGCCGACGGCGCACGGCGAAAGTGTCAGTCTTCGTTTGCTCACGCGAAGCAGTTTGTTCCTCGGTCTCAATAAACTTGGTCTCGGTCCTGAGGATGAGAAGATCGTCCGCAAGCTGGTTGACATGCCGCACGGCATCATCATGGTCACGGGCCCGACGGGATCGGGCAAGTCCACCTCGCTTTACGCGTTCCTCAGCACCATCAACTCGATTGACCAGCGCATCATCACCATCGAAGACCCCGTCGAATACGAACTTCCAGGCGTCAACCAGATTCAGGTGAAGCCGGAAATCGGTTTGACGTTTGCCAGCGGACTGCGCCACATCCTTCGGCAAGACCCTGACGTCATCATGGTCGGCGAAATCCGCGACAAGGAGACGGCCGAGATTGCCATTCGCGCCGCGCTGACCGGCCACCTTGTTTTCTCAACGTTACACACCAATGACGCCGCCGGCGCGGTCACGCGCCTGCTTGACATGGGGATTGAGCCGTTTCTTGTCAGCTCGTCAGTCGAGGCGCTCATCGCGCAGCGGCTCGTGCGCAGCATTTGTCAGGATTGCAAGGAGGAGTACACGCCGGAACCCGAATTGCTCAAGGAAGTCGGGTTCCCGTGCAATGGCGGTCCGGTGCGATTGTATCGCGGACGCGGTTGTGAAGCGTGCCGGTTCACCGGGTTCCGTGGCCGCACCGGCATTTACGAAATCCTCGTGCTCCGTGAGAACTTGCGCCCGCTCATCATTGAGCGCTCGGCATCTTCCACAATCAAAGCCGCCGCAATCGCCAACGGGATGAGGACATTGCGTGACGATGGCTGGGACAAGGTCAAGGCGGGCGTGACCAGCCTCGAAGAGGTTGCGCGCGTGACACAAGAGGACGAGGACATCTCGGAGACCTAGGAGGAGAAGAGAATGTTTCAGCGTCGGCAGGTCTGGCTGTGGGGTTGCATGTCACTGGCCGCGGTCTGGGTCGTGGCAGGCGTGGTCATCGGGCTGGTGCGCACCCAACGGATGACCGCCGGCAGGACCATCGAGTACGTCACGATGCACCCATTGAACGGCTTGGCAGACGCCGAACGCCAACCGATCATTGCCGAGGTCGCCGACAGGGTAAACCGCCTCTCGTTTGACGAGCGGCAACGGCTGCGCCACCGGCACGAGCTGCGCCCGTGGCTTGAACAGTTGACGGACGCGGAACAGCAACAGTACATCGAACGGACACTGCCGAAAGGCGTCAAGCACACCCTGACCTCATTCAACGGCATGACGCGGGCGAAACGGAAACAGATCGTCAACCGCGCGTTGATTGACATGGAGCGCCTTCGCGGGGAGGTGGAGAACACTGATGCGATGCTCTTGTTGTCCGACGAAGCGGTGAAGCGGGTCATTGAGGAAGGGCTGAACAGTTTCTACAACGACGCGAGCGACGAGACCAGGTTGGACCTGCAACCGTTGGTTGAGCAGATTCAACACATCATGCAGATGGGCCGATGATCTCGATCCGTGGCGTCAGCAAGCGTTTTGGGACACGCCTCGCCGTCGAGGACCTGACGTTGACTGTGCCGCGCGGGGTCATCTTCGGCCTTCTCGGCCACAATGGCGCCGGCAAAAGCACCACCATCGGCATGTTGCTGGCGCAGGTCATGCCCGATGCGGGCGAACTGGAGATCAACGGCTGCGACGTGTTCGCCGACCGCGCGCGCGCGCTGGCGCGGGTAGGCGCCATCTTCGAGACCCCCGCATTTTACGATTACCTGAGCGGGTGGCGCAACCTGCGGATCTTCTGCGAATACACGGCGCCAGCCTCAGAGGAACGGATGCGCGACGTCGTCCACCTGGTTGGATTGGATGCGCGAATCCACGACCGCGTCAGCGCCTACTCGCACGGGATGAGGCAACGGCTGGCGTTGGCGCAGGCGCTGTTGCCGGGACCGGAACTGCTCATTCTCGATGAGCCGAGCGAAGGACTCGACCCTGAAGGGATTCACGAGATGCGAAACCTGATCCTGCGGTTGAACGCCGAATGGGGACTGACAATCCTGTTTTCCTCGCACCTGCTCAGCGAGGTCCAGCAACTCTGCAGCAACTTGGCCGTGATGCGCGAGGGGCGGCTGCTCTTTGCCGGCGACTGGCGCCTGATCAACACGCACCGGCAATGGCTGTGCGTGCGCGTGGATCGTCAGGCGGAGGCGGAGCGTGCCTTGCTGGAGGCCGGATTGGTGGATGAGGTTCAGTACGACGGCCGCGCCCGCCTTGCGACGGGAGCTGATGTTCCCTGGGTCGCGGAATGGCTGGTGGCACAGGGGTTTCGAGTTGAGGCCATTCGTCCCATTGAACGAACGCTGGAAGATTTTTATCTCGAAACGGTTCACGGAAGGGACCCTGTCTCCGCGGCCTCCCGCCCGGCCGCCGAGACGGCGGCCACTACTCCCAACGGAGATGCGCGATGATGTTCCGCCGTCAATTGCGCCACGAATCGGTCAAGTTGTTCGCCCGGAAACGGACCTATATCGGCTTTGGCGCATTTGTCGGGCTTCAGGTGTTGATCCTCGCGCTGCTGCAATTGCCGCGGGCGAGGGCGGCATTTGACAAGCTGCTGACGACGAACGGCTATTTGCCGGAGGATTATTACGCCGGACTGACGCTGGCAATGCTGATCATTGAGTTTAGCATCTTCCTGATGGGCGCGCTGTACCTCGCGCTGGTGGGCGGCGATGTCGTGGCCAAGGAGATCGAGGACGGCACCATGCGAATGGTCCTGTCCCGCCCCGTGTCACGACTGCGGCTGTTGGCGATCAAATGGATTGCCTGCGCCGGTTATACCGGAGTCCTGATGCTGTTCCTCGGAATCACCAGCCTCATTGCCGGCGTGATCTATCGCGGGCGATTGGGCCAGTTGTTCGTGTTCGTCCCGCCGGAAAACCTGTTTGCTGTTTTTCCGACCGCCGACGGGCTGTGCCGGTACGGCATGGCCATCGTGTTGCTGGCGCTGGTGATGCAGATCATCACAACGCTGGCCTTCATGTTTTCCTGTTTCAAAATGAAGCCCGCGGCGGCAACCATACTCACGCTGACCGTGATGTTCACGGACTTCGTGCTGCGCAATGTGCCTTTCTTCCAGTCGTTCAAGCACTACTTCATCACGCATCACACAGCCAGTTGGGTCCGCGTGTATCATGACATCATCCCGTGGTGGACCATCGGAGAGTCGCTGGTCTATCTCACAGCGCTGGGCGCAACGTTCTGGATCGTCGGCGCGATGGCATTTTGTTTGCGCGACTTCAAATCCTAGGTGCTTGCGCGATCGGCGCGGGATGGGTAGTCTGCACGCCACCAACCACCATGGCATCGGACCCACTCATCATGTTTGTCGCCGGGGAGGCATCCGGAGACGCGAATGCCGCGTCAGTGATTCGCGCGCTCGGACCTCGCGTCCGCACATTTGGCGCCGGCGGGCCGAAAATGCAGGCGGCCGGAATGGAATTGACGCTCGACTTGACGCAGCACGCTGTCGTCGGGCTGGTCGAGGTGCTGAAAAATTACGCGAAGTTTCGACGGATCTTCAACCAGCTTGTCGCTGAGGCCGAAAAGCGGCGCCCGGCTGCGGTGGTGTTGGTTGATTTCCCCGGGTTCAATTTGCGGTTTGCAGCGCAGCTGAAGAAGCGGGGGATCAAGGTCATTTACTACATCTCGCCGCAACTCTGGGCATGGCACGCAGGACGCGCAAAACAAATCGAGCGCGACGTCGCGCTGATGCTGACCATCTTCCCGTTTGAGAAAGCGTGGTATGCGGCGCACTCACCGAGACTGCCCGTCGAGTTCGTCGGTCACCCGATGGCTGACTGGTTTGCGGTACATTCACAATCCAAAATCCGAAATCCAGAATTGGTCTTGCTCTTGCCCGGCAGCCGGGAGCGGGAGGTGGCGAAAATCTGGCCGGTAATGGCAAAAGTGATGGACGCGATGCCGCACATGGAGTTTGTGGCAGCGGCGGTAAACGGGCAGACGGCAGCTATGATGCGACATCCGCGCCTGAGAGTGGAGATCGGGACAGCGCGGGATTGGATGCAACAGGCGGCGTTGGCTATCACGGCCAGCGGGACGGCCACGATGGAGTGCGCGTTCTGCCGTTGTCCAATGGTCGTCGTCTATAAGGTGAACTGGCTGACGTATCTGGTCGGGCGCGCCCTGGTGAAAGTGAATTGGCTGGCGATGCCCAACGTGATCGCGGGACGCGCGATTGTGCCGGAGTTTATCCAGCACGAGGCGTGTCCGCAACGGATCGCGGCGGCGGCGACGGGACTTCTCGGCGACGAATCGAAACGGATGGCAATGCAACGCGAGTTGGCGTCGGTCATTTCGACGCTCGGCGGCGCCGGCGCGGCTGACCGGACGGCACGCGCGATTGTGACGGCACTTGACCCGCCACCATCAGGTGGCGATCACTGATTGTCCTGACGCCCAGGCAATGCAGCCCCGCTTCTCGCAATTGCTGTCGCACGTCCGGCACCGTAAATGACGCGAGGAGCGAGTTGAAGAAATCGCGTTGGAGCACCGCAGGCTCGCCGGCGGAGTATTTCCTGACAATCGCCCTGGCCGCGGCGCGCGTGGCGGGGCGGCGCAAATCCACGACGAAGACCATTGTTCCCGGTCGGGAGTAACGGCGGACAGTTTGCCAGAGGAACTGGGGGTCGTGCAGATGGTGCAGGAGGCTGCTGGATACGATCAGGTCGTACGGGTGGGCAGGCAACTTCACGTTGGGCACGAAACCGCAAATCAGTTTGATGCGCGGATGGCGTTTTGCCTGCTTGAGCATGGCGGGTGAGCCGTCCACGGCGTGAAACCGGTAACCAGGATTTGCCTTGGCGAAGCGACGGGTCACGTCGCACGGGCCGCACCCGATGTCGAGGACAAGAGCGCGGCGTGGACGGTTGGGGAAGAGTCTGGCAAAGAGGATGGGATAGCGGCTGTGCGCCGAATCAAAGTCCGCCTGCGCGTAGGCCAATGCCTGCTCGTCGTCGGACATCAGTTCGGGTTCGGGGATGCGTTGCATCCGTCGCTCAATGTTTTCGCGTCAGAAAGAAATCCGCAATGACGCGGAGCGGCGTCGCGCGGTCACCAAAAATCACAAGCTGCTTGTGCGCGTCAGCAATGAGACGGGCGGCGAGCGCGCGGGATTTGTCAACGCCGAGCGCGCTGGCATAAGTGGATTTTTGGTGTTTTTGGTCGGCTCGGACGCTTTTGCCCATTGCTTCCTTGGTGCTGGTGGCGTCGAGGACGTCGTCAATGATCTGAAAAGCGAGGCCGAGATCCTGGCCGTATTTGGTGAGGCGGCCGAGTTGTGGTGCCGTGGCATTGCCGGCCATTGCGCCGAGCCGAATGGAGGCGGTAATGAGGGCGGCGGTCTTGTTCATGTGGGTGGTGCGGACTTCATCGAGCGAGGCGCGACGGTTCTCGTTTTCCAAGTCCTGGACTTGCCCGGCAATGAGGCGGAGGCTGCCGGCGGCGAAGGCAAGTTCGCGCACCATCGTGGCAATATCGTGCCGGCGGGGCGGTTTGGCGAGGGCGACCAACTCGAACGCCTGCGTGAGGAGCGCGTCACCGGCAAGGACGGCGATGCCTTCGCCGAACACTTTATGGTTGGTCGGCTTGCCGCGGCGGAGATCGTCGTCATCCATGCACGGCAGGTCGTCGTGGATGAGCGAGTAGGTGTGGATGCATTCCACGGCGCACGCGAGCGGCATGGCATTGGCAGTCTTGCCGCCGACGGCGTCGCACGCAGCGAGGCAAAGCACCGGGCGGATGCGTTTGCCGCCCGCCAGAAGGGAATAGCGCATCGCCTTGTGGATGGTGGGCGGCTCGACGGTTTCATCGGGGATGAACCTGTCGAGGGCGGCGTTGACTTGGGAACCGACGCGACTGAGATAATTGTTGAGATGAAAACGGGGGGTCTTTCTCATGGCAGGTGATGATGCTAGGAGACAGCGCGGTTTTGCAAGCACAGTTTTTGCCTTGCGGGACGGGAAATCTCTACTAAGCTGCCTGCCTGTTATGCCTACCTATGAGTATGAATGCCTGAAGTGTCATCACCGGTTCGACGTGTTTCAGCGGATCACCGAGCCGCCGAAGAAAAGTTGTCCGCAGTGCCGCGGCCGTGTGCGACGGCTGATGGGCACCGGTGCCGGGCTGCTTTTCAAGGGATCGGGCTTCTACATCACCGATTATCGCAAACCCGGTTACAAACAGGCCGTGAAGTCCGAGACGACAACCCCCAAGCCCGCGGCTACCAAAGCATCGGGAGAAAAGAGTTGATATGTTGCCCTGTCCGAAATGCAGTTACGACAATGAACTCGGGCGGATTTTCTGCCATCAATGCGGCCAGAAGCTTGATTTGGACGCCATCAAGCCGCCCAGCCGTGGCGGAAAATCGCTTCGCCCGAAGGACAAACAAGCAGTGGCAAAAAGGATCCGCCACGTTATCGAGTTGCTGTTGCTGGCGGGGTTCCTGTACCTGTTTTTTGTCATGTTGCAGGTCACGACCGAGCCGGCGATGCCGACGATTCAGGAGTCAACGCTCGCTGACAAGAAATGGTTGTCGTTGGAACGCCTTGTCGGGAAGCGGCAAGCGGGCAGCATCGAACTTACCCCCGCCGAGGCGTCAGCGTTGCTGGCGAACATGCGGGTTGACAGCGCCAACATGAAATGGGGGCTGGTGCCGGATCGGATCTGGATGAAGTTTGCCGCAGGCTCCGTTGAAGTGAATGTACTGGCGACCTTCCGCCTGGGTGGGGTGCTCGAAAAGAAACTCTGGCTGACCTACAGCGGCGCGCCGAAAGTCGAAGGCGGCCAGTTCGCCTTCGAGCCAACCGGCGGCACGTTTGGCCGTCTTCGGTGGCCGCTGCCCCTGGTGAAAGCCGTGGGATTCCATCGCCGGCTGTTTGGAATCGTGTTTGGCCGTTTTACGATTCAGAAGGATACACTGTCCCAGTTGAGCCAGATTGATGTGCGCCCTGATCTTGCCATCTTGCAATACCAGCCCCACTGAGCGGGCCGTCTGGTCATGAGCTTGCGACAACACCGTCGTTGGCGGCGCGCTGCCTGCTGCGTGCTGTCCTTGACGTTCGCGACGCACGGGCTGCCGCAGGCCAATCCGCCGCCCAAGCTCATATCCAGCACCGCCGGGCAGTTCACTGCGCACGCCCCGGAGGCGGTCTCGGCTTCGGTGCTCTGTGTTCTGGCAAGCCAGGTCAAGCGCGAGTGGCTTCGTCGGCTTGACATCCCCGACCAATGGCGCGACCCGATTGTGCTCGTGCTCGCCGAACGTCCCGCCGCTGCCTCGTCCGCGCCGGGTATTTGGTTGAATGTGGTGAGGACGGAATTGCACCTGAAGTTTGAAATCCACCTTCGCTTTCCTCCGGTGATGGAACAGACACAGGTCGTGAGCGCAATGGTTGGCGCGTTGTGCGGCGAATACGCCAACCGCGCGAGAGAATTCCGTCGCGAACCTCCTTATGCGATTGCGGAGACGCCGCCGTGGCTGGTGGAAGGGCTGGCGCAATCGGTTGCCGCTGATACGGAGTGGCTCCTACCGGTGTTGCGCCGATACGTCAGCGGCGGGACTCCTGCTGGTGTGCAGGAACTGCTTGCGGCACGGAGCGTGCCGGTCGAGCCGGGCGAACGGCTTCGATTCCAAGCGTATGCGTGGGCGCTGGTGGAAGGCTTGTTGTCACTGCCCAAAGGTCCAGAGAAACTCTGCCGATTGTTGCGGGAACCCGAATCGTTCGATGAAATCTACCGGTGGATGTTTCCCGACGCCGAAGACCGGGAGAAGTGGTGGAGTTTGTTGCTGGCGGATCGCGCTGCCACGCTGCTGGCGGAGGGACAAACCGCTGCGGAAACGTCGCAACGGCTTGCAGCAGTCCTGCCGAGCAAGCTCCAAATGCGCCTTCCCGACGCCATCGCCGAGGCTCCGGTGGCATTCGCTGACCTTGGCCGTTACACCGAGAAGGACTGGCTCGCGCCGCTGGTGCGCGACAAACTCGCTCAACTGGCTGCGTTGCGCGCCACCGCCCATCCTTCTTATCGAGACACGATTGAACGGTACGTTCGGGCGCTGGAACACTTGAGATCCCGTCACGTGAGCCGGTTTCAGCGAGACGCGAAACTGGCCGAGCGCGCTCATCGTGCTGCGGATGAACTCACCCGCCACGTCAGCGATTATCTGGACGGCGTGGAAGAAAAGCGCGCGCCGCTGGAGCGTGACTCAGTTCGTCAGCAGTTGAGGCTCTTGGGCGTTCTTCAAGAGATGAACATCCTGCGCCGCGACCCCATCAGTGATTATCTGGACAAGTTTGACCGGTAGGGGCAACGCAGGCGTCGCCCCTATAGCGCGCGCAATAATACCGTCACCTTGTCGCGCTGCTCGCGCAACGTCGCCAGCTTCTCGCGCTCCCGCTGCACGGCGATGGGGGCGGCGCGCTGGACGAAATTCTCGTTCGCCAGTTTCGCTTCCGTTCCTGCAATCTGTTTCTCGATGTCGGCGAGTTGCTTGGTCAACTTCTGGCGCTCGGCTGCAGGGTCAACGGCGCCGACAAGAAAGATGGTCGCATCCGTGGTGACAAGGCTCGGCGTCAGGCCGGTCGGCGTGTACTGCTCGTCAATCGCGACCGACTCGGCGTTGAGGATGCCGGCGAGGAAGGGCGTCTCGCTGCGGAAAAACTCGGCGTATTTGCCGGGCTTGATGACGAACTGGATTTTCTTCTTCGGGTCAACGCCGTTGTCGCTGCGGAGCTGGCGTCCCGCGGTGACGGCGGCGTAAAGCGCTTGGGTTTCGACAACGAGACTGATATTTGTTGCTTTGACCCGTGGCCACGGAGCGAACTGGATGCTACCTTCGCCGTTCCAGAGTTCCTCCGTGATGAACGGCGCGAACGGATGGAGCAAGCGCAAGATGGTGTTCAAGATGTCGTCGAGCACGGCGATGTTCGCGGAGACTTTACTGGCTTCTATGTACCAGTCGCAGAAGTCACCCCAGACGAAATCGTAGAGTTCCTTGGCTGCCTCGCTAAACCGGTAGGTCTCTAGCGCGTAGCTGATCTTCGTGATCGCTTCGTTAAGTTCCCAGAGCACGCGATTGTCGTGGGCATTAAGCGGACGCGAGGGCGGATTCGCGGCGCGCTGCATCTGGATGAACCGCGCGGCGTTCCAGAGCTTGTTCATGAAGTTGCGGCCGACTTCGCAGCGTTTCTCGTCGAACAAAATATCCTGGCCCTGCGGCGCAATGAGCATCAGGCCGAAACGAAGACCATCGGCGCCATACTTGGCGATGAGGTCGAGCGGGTCGGGCGAGTTGCCGAGCGACTTCGACATCTTCCGCCCGATGGCGTCGCGGATGATGCCAGTGTAATAAACGTTTGAGAACGGTTTCTGACCTTGGAACTCGTACCCGGCCATGATCATGCGGGCGACCCAGAAGAAAATGATGTCGGGGCCGGTGACGAGGTCGGTGGTCGGATAGAACTTCTTGCGCGTGGCGTCGTCCATCGTGGCGAACGGCCAAAGCCACGAACTAAACCACGTGTCGAGCACGTCAGAGTCCTGCGTCCAGTTTTCAGGATCGGGGGGCGGTTCGATACCGACGTGGATATCGTTGTAGGCCGCGTCACCTGACGCGGCGCCGCGTGAGGTCACGCGGCCTACATCTTTTCGATACCAAACGGGGATGCGGTGGCCCCACCAGAGTTGGCGGCTGATGCACCAGTCTTTGATGCCGGTCATCCAGTGGTTGTAGGTTTTGGCCCAGCGCTCAGGGAAAAACGTAATCTCGCCGGTCTCGACAGCGGCGATGGAGCGGGGGACCTGCGGATATTTCAAGAACCACTGCTCGCTGAGGTACGGCTCGATGGGCACGTCGGCACGCTCGCTATAGCCGACGTTGTGATGATACGGCTCGACTTTGAGCAGCAGTCCGTCCTCCTGCAACTCCTTCACGACAGCCTCGCGTGCTTCCATCCGGTCGAGGCCCTCGAACATCTCGCCGGCTTCCTCGGTCATCGTGCCGTCGGGACCGATGACGACAGTGAACGGTAACTTGTGTCGCAAGGCTATCTCGTAATCGGCGACATCGTGCGCGGGCGTGACCTTGACGCAGCCGGTGCCGAACTTCGGGTCAACGGCAGCATCGGCGATGATCGGAATCTGTTTGTCCTTCAACGGCAGTAAGAGTTTCTTGCCGATGAGATGTTGGTAGCGCGGGTCCTCTGGGTTCACAGCGACGGCTTCGTCGCCGAGCATGGTTTCGGGGCGCGTTGTCGCAACGACGATGTAGGCCGCGTCACCCGACGCGGCGTCTGCCGAATCGCCGCGTGAGGTCACGCGGCCTACAAGTGGATATTTGATGTGCCAGAGGTGTCCCTCGACCTCTTTCATGATGACTTCCTCGTCGGAGAGCGCGGTGCGGCTGACGGGACACCAGTTGACCATCCGTTTGCCGCGGTAGATCAAGCCCTTCTTGTAGAGGTCAACGAAGACGCGGAGCACGGCCTGCGAATAGCCTTCATCCATCGTGAACCGTTCGCGCGACCAGTCGCACGAGCAACCGAGCTTCTTGAGCTGCTGGATGATGATGCCGCCATGTTTGTCTTTCCACTCCCACACTTTCTCCAAGAACTTCTCACGGCCGAGGTCGTCGCGGTGTTTGATGACCTTCTGTTTGCGGAGCGTCTTCTCGACGACGGTCTGTGTGGCGATACCGGCGTGGTCGGTGCCGGGGAGCCAGAGGACTTCGTAGCCCTGCATCCGTTTGCGGCGGGCGAGAATGTCCTGGAGCGTGTTGTTGAGCACGTGGCCCATGGTGAGGACGCCGGTAACGTTCGGCGGCGGAATCACGATGGAGTAGGGGGGCTTTGCGGACGCCGGGTTGGCGGTGAAACAGCCTTTGGCCAGCCACTCGGCGTACCACTTGTCCTCAACTTGTTTCGGCTCGTAAGCCTTTGGAATCTCGACGTTGCTCATGTGGGTAGATTAGGTTTGTTGCCGGTACCAAGCGATGGTCTTGGCGATGCCGTCGGCGAAGGTGACGCGCGGGGTCCAGCCTAGAAGGTCGCGAGCCTTGGTGTTGGCGGCCTGGCTGTGAAGAACGTCGCCGGGGCGCGGCGGGTCGAGCTTCGGGCTGATGTTCTTGCTGAGGGATTGGTTGATGGTGGCGACGAGATCCAATAGCGAGATGCGGTCGCCGCAGGCGACGTTGCAGGATTCGCCAAGCGCCGGTTTCGGCGCGACGGTGGCGGCGAGGTTGGCAGCCACGATGTTCTCGACGAAGGTGAAATCGCGGGTTTGGGTGCCGTCGCCGAAAATCGTTGGCTGCTGGTCGCGGAGGATGGCGGTGATGAAACGGGGGATGACGGCGGCGTATTCGCTCTTGGGGTCTTGGCGCGGGCCGAAGACGTTGAAGTAGCGGAGGCTGACGGTTTCGAATCCGTAGAGTTGCCAGAAGATGCGGCAGTAGTGTTCGCCAGTGAGTTTATGGACGGCGTAGGGGGAGAGCGGCGAGGGCGTCATCGCTTCGTGCTTCGGCAATGTGGGCGTGTTGCCATAGACGCTGGAGGACGAACTGAAGACGAGGCGCTGGCAACGGGCGTCGCGCGCCGCAATGAGGAGATTGAGAGTGCCGGTGACGTTGATGTCGTGGGAAAGCGATGGATCGGCAACGGAGCGTGGGACGCTTGGCAGCGCGGCGAGGTGGAGGATGTAGCGGACGCCGGCGACGGCGCGGCGGCAGTCGTCGGGGTTGCGGATGTCGCCTTCGCTGATGTCGGCTTTGTCGGCGAAGGCGCGAAGGTTGTCGCGTTTGCCGGTGAGGAAGTTGTCGAGGACGCGGACGGAGCGTCCGTTGCGGACGAGGTGTGCGGCGATGTTGGAGCCGATGAAACCGGCGCCGCCGGTGATGAGGTATTCAACCACGGGGGGCTCCTGTCTGGAGTTGGTAGAGTTGCCATCCGGTGTCGTTGGGGGTGATTTGACGGAGATTGGCTCGCGCTGCGGTGAAAATATGGTCGAGATTCTCTCCGCCGAGCAGTCGCAGGGGCACGCGCAAAATCAGTTTGTCGGCAATGACCGCGGTCTTGGTGACGCCGTGGTCGGTGATGCGTCGGCGGTCGTCGTCGTACACGTGGAGTGTGCCGAGTGGATTGACGTTGATGCGGATCTTGGGGAGCTTCGCGAAGTCGGTGTTCTCCTGGTAGCCGTACAGGAAGAGATGGACGTTGGTGCGCGGGCCGAGGCGATTGTGAAAATCAATGGCGGCGATGAGATGATCGCCTTGCCGGAGAAAGCGGGTTTCTTTCAGGCAGATGGATGAAAGCTCGTTTTCGTCGCGGCGGCCGCTGAGCTTGGGACTGGGTGCTGTTTCGTCCAGTGAGATGGCGCGGTTGCGGACGGCCCGACGCCAGTCGGGGACAACATCGACCGGGAGGCTGGCGACGCTTTCGCGGGGCAGGCTGACAAACAACTCGTTGGCGCGGGCAAAGGCGACGAGATAAAAGTGGCGCGTGGTGAGTTGCGTGCCGTTGTGGAGGATGGCCTTGTGTTTCGTTTCGGTTTGCCGGCGCGTGAGAGGGAGACTGAACCATTCGCCGTCGTCCCGAAGGCGAACCGGCGGCGTGAGGGAAACATGGGGATGATAGTGGTAGGGTTTGGGCCAATCGCCAAAGTGGATGACATAGTGCAACAGTGATGGACGGAGACCTGTGTGTTGAAGTTCGAGGAGGGCCAGCCGCACGAAGTTGGCTCCGGCGCGATGGTCGGCGTTGCCCTCGGCGGGATGCGGGGCGAAGACTTTGGTGGGGCGAAATTCGGCGAGCAGGGCTTTGAGGTTGGCCAGCACCGATTCGGGTCGGTACGGATGTTGAAAAGCGTAGGCGTCCTTGTACGGAACGGCGTTGGTGCGGGTCGCGTCGCTGCGAAATGCGCGCGTGTCATTCCAGAAGTCGCGCCATAGGTTTTGAAGACCCCAATCTGGGTAGCCGAGAAAGGTGAGTTGTTCGCGTTTCAAGCCAAGCTCGGCGGTGGCGGCAACGGCCTCGGCAGTGCGGCGTTCCCCAAAACGACGGTACCCGGCGCCGGTCAGGAAGAGAGATCCGCTGAAAAGCTTGAAGGCGATTTGATTGTGGTCACCGTTGGTAAGGTAGATCACGCGCACATCGGCGCCTACTGCAACGGCTTGCTGAATGAGGCCGCCGCAGGCGAGAACTTCGTCATCGGGATGCGGCGCGATGATGAGAATCCGGTCCTCGGCGGTCGGCAACGGCAGGAGTGGTAGCGCGCTTGCGCCGGTGACGCACAGAAACAAGCAAAGCAGCGATAGCCGGCGCGAGAACATGGGGAGTTAGCGCCCCACGCTCTTGTAGGTGAACCCGAGTTGCTTCATCTTGGCCGGGTCAAAGAGATTGCGGCCATCGAGGATAATCGGTTGCGCCATGATCGAACGCAGTTTCGCAAGGTCAAGCTGGCGGAATTCGTCCCACTCCGTGCAAAGCACCAACGCATCGGCATCCTTGGCAGCCGCGTACGGGTCGGCGCAATACTCCACACCGGTCAGGTGTTCTTTTGCCTTCTCCATGCTCTTGGGGTCGTACGCCCTGATGCGCGCGCCTTCCTTTTGGAGCGCGCGAATGATGTCCAACGACGGCGCAGAACGCATATCGTCGGTGTTCGGTTTGAAGGCGAGGCCGAGAACGGCAATCGTCTTGTCTTTGACGATCCAGACGGTGTCGTGGATCTTCTTGAGGAACCGCTCGATTTGCGAGGCATTGATGCGTTGGACTTCTTTCAGGAGGTCGAATTCGCAACCAAGCTCGTGCGCGATTTGAATGAACGCGCTGATGTCCTTGGGGAAACAGGAGCCGCCATAGCCGAGACCCGCGTTGAGAAACGCGCGCCCGATGCGCTTGTCCAGTCCCATGCCGTGGACAACGTCCTCGACATTTGCGCCGCTCGCCTCGCAAATCGCGGCCAGTGCGTTGGCGTAGGAAATCTTCAGCGCAAGGAACGAGTTGCAGGCGTGCTTGATCATCTCGGCGGAATTGATGTCGGTCACGATGATCGGCGCCTTGAACGGCTCGTAAATCGCCTTCATCGTGGCGACGGGTCGTTCGCTGGCGACGCCGACCACGATTCGGTCGGGGTGCATGAGGTCTTGCACCGCGCAACCTTCGCGGAGAAATTCGGGATTGCTGACGACATCCACCTCGATCTTGCCCTTGTTGTACCGGCGAATCGTCCCGGCAACGCGCTCGCCGGTTTTGACAGGCACGGTGGATTTGTCCACGACGATCTTGTGCTCGGTGATCGCGCCGGCGATCTCTCGGGCAACTCTCTCGACGTAACTCATGTCCACGGAGCCGTCCGCGCGCGGCGGTGTCGGCACCGCGATAAAAATGACCTCGGAAGCGCGAACGCCCTCGGCAATGTCGCCGCTGAAGCGAAGTCGGCCGGCGGCCGTGTTGCGCTGCACCATCTCCTCCAAGCTTGGTTCGTAGATGGGAATCCCGCCGCTCCTCAGCAGGGCGACCTTGGGGAGGTCGTTGTCCACACAAACAACCTGATGGCCAACTTCAGCGAAGCAGGCGCCGGTGACAAGGCCGACGTAACCGGTGCCGATGATGCAGATGCGTGTGCTCATGAATCAATGTTTCCCAATGCGGATGGCGGGGTATGCTTTCAAGCTGACGGAAACGAAAAAGGTATTCTCGTCCTCGCGCACGCGCTGTCCGGTGCGGCGGAACCCGTAGTTGATCAGCCAATCGTGTGTTTCCTGCTGGAGTTTGTACTCTTGGTAGAGCCAGGTGCCGTCCTGCATGTCGAACCATTGCTCCAACGTCGCCAGCCAATGCCGGCTCAACCGGTAGGAGGCTCGTCCTCCGGCAAGGTTGCAGTCGCCATCCAGATAGCGGTTGCCGAGGTTGATGCTCCAGCGGTCGCGGTCGAACACAAGTGCATCAGTATTGAGTTCGGCAAGCTTTTGTTCCTGGCAGTCAAATCGAGTGCCAATGTCAAACGAGCACCAATAAAACGGATTAAGCCGCAATGTGGTAAACCAATCAGTGAAATCCCGGTGCATCGCGGTATCCTCGAAACTGTACTCGGTCCATGTCTCCAGCGTGGCAAGGTCCCACGGCAGGTTGTCGCGCTGCGTCTGGAGTTTCTGGCGCACGCCAAACCGGGCCAGGTTCTGCCGCCCCAAGGCGTCAATCGCCGTGTTGGCGGGGAAGTCCAGTGCATGATAGCGCGTGACCAGCAACGGCCGGCTGTCCCACAGGGTTGTATAGCGGTACGTGTCGAATTGCAGGAGGTCGTTCGGCTGTTCGTTGGGCGAGCCGACCCATTGGTAGTTGACAAAAGGCTCGACGATGTGGCGCAGGCCGTGAATGTCGTAACGTTTGTCTTCGACATTGTTCCAGGAGCGCCAGAACTTGAAGCTGCTCTCGATTCCCGCAGTGTACAGAAAGCGGTGAACTTCGTTGCTGGAAGAAGCGCCGCTGGCATCGCGCATGTACCACGTGCCGCGGATGCCGGCGCGGGGAACCACGGAGAGCCAGCCAAAATATTGTTGTGGCAACACGATTTGGTGGAATGTGTCCACGCGCGGCGAATGGCCTTCGAAGGCCGGGTCATTGGTGCGACCGTGCGTGTTGTGGTAGTAGCCGGCGCTGGTGTCGCTTTCGTAAAACAATGGCGTGTTGGCGACGCGCATGCGGTTGACCGACCATCTGGCTTCGGGAAGTCGCTCGACCTCGGCGAAAAACGGGTTCAACTGCGGCTGCGCCATCAGGGACAAGGTGTAGTTCTCGCCACGCTTGGTCACGTCGGCCACCGAGGCCGGCTCGCCTTCGCGGTGGTATCGGCTCTGGAAAAAGTCGTCCATGAAATCGCTGTCGCTCTGTTTGCTGGCATTGACCGTCAGCGAGACATCGTCGGGCAATTCCTGTTTGTGTTGCCAGTCAAAGCGATAGCGGTTGCGAGGGATGGTCTTGCCGTACAGCTTGTCAATCTCGTCCGGCGACGATGTGTCGCGGCTGTAATAGCCTTTCACGGACCCGACCGCATTCCCATAGACGTAGTCAAAGTCAGTGCCGACGGCCGGGCCGCGCTTGGTTCGTCCGTCCACGTGCAAGGTGGCCTGCAGGTGGCGGTTGAGCGAAACGCGATACTCCGTCAGAATGAAAAAACCAGCGCGCGACTCTTGTCCCACGGCCACTTCAAATGGACTTTCGCGGTCCTTCAGCGACCACGCCATCATCGGGAACCAAAACACCGGCACGTTGCCGAATCGCAGCGTCACGTTGTAGAGCACCACGCGTTCGCCCGGCCAAATGTCGGCGCGGACGGCTTCCAGACGGTAATGTGGATGGTCGTAATCGCAGGTCGTGAGCGTCGCTTTTGAGATGCTGTAGCGGTTCGAGCCGGTCATCTGGATGTTTTCGCCGCGCATGGTGAGGCTGTCGAAAACGCCGCTCGCCACATCGGTCTTGAACGCGCGCGTCTTCAGGTTGTAGTACGCTGAGGGCACAACCCATTCCTGATTTTGGCGGTTCAAGCGGACGTTGCCTTCGGCCCAAATCTCGTCGGTGGCGATGTTGTAGCGCACCTTGTCGGCGCGCAACGTCAGGTCCTTGTACCGCAGCACCACATCGCCCTCGCCATGGGCCAGCTGCTTCTCGCGTTCGACGCGCAAATTCTTCGCGTCAATCGTCGCCGCCGGTTGTTCCGGGGCGCCGCCGTGCGCGCTCAACGCCAACAGGCCGAGCGCGATGCAAATACATTTGTGAAGGGCCGTCATAAAGCGGGCGCAAGCTACCACACCGGACACAAGCGCAGCAAGGTCAAAGGCAGCCTCCAGCGGTTTCGTCATCCGCAGTTCCAACGAACAGCCACCACGTCAATCTCGACCCGCGCATCCTTCGGAAGCCGCCCCACTTGGACGGTCGAACGCGCGGGCGGCGCCAAGGGAAAGAACTGGGCGTACACATCATTCATCAGCGGGAAGTCATTCATGTCGGCAAGGAATACCGTGGTTTTCACCACGCTATCCATGTCCAATCCTTGCGACGCCAGCAAGGCGCGAATTTGTTCCAGCGCCTGTTTGGTCTGCGCCGCCGTGTCCCCCGCCGACGGTGCGATTTGCCCGGAACAAAACAGGAAGTCGCCGGCCCAGATGGCTTGCGAATACGGGCCGATGGCTTTCGGCGCCGCGTCAGTTGACACTACGATTCGTTTCATCGGTGTTTCCTTTCGTTCGACACAACCAGAGTGCTGCCGCCAACAGGACGGCGTCCTCGACCAACGTCCACGCGCTCGCCTTTCGCGCCACGGCTGCGCCGAAGCAACCGCACACCTCCAGCCCGCGCGCCAGCGCGACCGAGATGGCGACCAAGAATATCACATTCAACACGGCAATCACCAGCGCCGCCGGCTGCCGCCAGCATCCGGCCAGTAACAACGCGCCCGCCAACACCTCGATCCACGGCAGCGCCAACGCCACGAGATTGACCAGCGCGTTGGGCACCAACCCGTACCGCGCCACGTCGGTCGCGAACGCCGACGGGTCGAGCACCTTGAGCGCGCCCGCGACAACAAACACCCCGCCCAGCAACAGGCGCAGCAGGACGGAGCCGTAGCGTTTCACCTGGCGTCCCCCTTGCTGGTGGGCAGTCCCGCGCGACGCCAGAGTGTCCATCCGTTGACCAGCACCCGTGCGTTGGTGTAACCCATCGAGCGTAGTCGCTGGAGCAATCGAAGACTGTCGTCGCAATGTTCGCCGTCGCAATACAGCACCAGCGGCTGCTCC
This sequence comes from Verrucomicrobiota bacterium, assembly GCA_016871575.1. Taxonomy (GTDB): domain Bacteria; phylum Verrucomicrobiota; class Verrucomicrobiia; order Palsa-1439; family Palsa-1439; genus CAIKAP01. The sequence continues at coordinate 16,191 of VHCW01000029.1, read as the reverse complement.
GGCGCAAGACGGGGACGGACCGCGGTGAACCGGCCCTCGAAATCCTCAAGAGGCAGACTTAACGCGCCCGCAACATGTCCGTCACCAAACGCGCTGACGGGGCGCGCATCAAGGAAAATGGCGTCGCCGGATTCCCACAGCCGACGCGCTTCTTCCATCGGTATCTGCTCGCTCGCCGGCACGGTCAGGGGCGGCGGCCGCAGCCAGGGGATGCGGCGTGGTGAGACGGCATTCACACCAAAGCCGACCGCCGTTGCAACGGCCACAATGAGAAACGCGCGCAGGAAGATGCCCCGCATCAAAACCTCAACATGTTGATGGTGATGGGGACAGTGACCTTGGGTTGCGAGGCCATGTTCGTGTCGAAACTGACGGTACCGCGCGTCGTCTCCGCCGGCAGTCGCCGCAGTGTCAGGATGATTTCGTAACCACCGCCAGAAGCGGGTTCCGATTTCAGGACAACTTCCGGCACCGTGCAGGCAAGGTTCTTGATTTCCAAGGTGCGTGCCGGGTCGGACGCCTTGACGCGAAATGTGCGGTTTCCTGGGATGGCTCGATTCACGATGGCCCAGTAAATCTCCTCGCGGCTGAGCACCACATCACCCACAAACCTTGCGTAGATTCCCACTGCGGCCACTTCCTGTGTTTCGGCGTTGCGGTGGAAGCCAACCCGTTCGTAAAACCAGCGCGCGCCGCCTTCGCTCTTGACCTTGACGTGGACGAGGGCGGTAGTGTTTGAGTTCGGCAGGGGTTCGAGGCGTGCTGCGATGTTGGGCTGTGATGGCAGAAGGCGTGCGATATCAAGCGGTTTGCCGTCGGTGCGCCACAATCGCGCCGTGGCGTTTGTTGTTGCGCCAAGAGGCAGGTCGCCGAGGCTGAGTTGCGACGGTTCCATGTCGTAGAGCGGAATTAGGTTGGCCTTGGCGATCAGCGTCACGCCCGTTTCGCCGGGATGATCTGCCTGGATGTAAATGGTTTTTTCCATCAGCCCCCGCTGATAGCCCGCAAGGTTGATTGTAAAGACAAGCGTGGCCCGTTCGCCCGGGTGCAGGCGTTCGGGTGTGACGCTGGCCACTGCGCAACCGCACGAGGTCGACGGACGTCGCAACATGGTCGTAACGCTGCTGGAATTTTGGAAACTAAAAGTCCCTGTCAATGATGGCGGGGTGTTTGTCGTCCCGAAGTCGTACACGGTCGAATCGAACTTGAGTCGCGACGGACGCGCCGCCGCCAACGAGAACAGCGGCAAGACGAGGAGCAGCAACAAAATGGTTTTGGTCGTCTGCAAATGTGGTCAAATGGTACAGGAAGGAACTCTCGTTGACAAGGGAAGGGGAACGATCAATCAGCGCCAGGCCGGTCATCGTTCATTCTTTCCTTCCCAGCCCGGCGTCTTTTCCCTATGCTGCACGACGTGGGTCAACCGTCCAATACTGTCACTCGAAGCGCGCGCACGATCGGTTTTGCCGTGCTCGGATCGCGCGTGCTCGGACTGGTGCGCGAACAGGTGTTGGCGTCGCTGTTCGGCGCGAGCGAGGCATTCGACGCGTTTATCACGGCGTTTCGCATCCCGAATCTGCTGCGGGATCTTTTTGCGGAGGGCGCGCTTTCGGCGGCATTCGTCTCTGGATTCACACGGAAACTCACCATGGAAGGCGACAAGCCAGCCTGGCGCTTGGCGAATCTTGTCGTGAATGCGCTGCTCGTTGTCCTCAGTATCATCACGTTGATCGGCATTCTCGCTGCGCCCGTGTTGGTCAACGCCATCGCGCCGGGTTTTGCAAGTGTTCCGGGCAAAACGGAACTGACGATCACATTGACGCGAATCATGTTCCCGTTCCTGTTGCTCGTCGCGTTGGCTGCGCTCGCGATGGGAATGCTCAATGCCAAGCGCGTGTTCGGTATTCCAGCCAGCGCCTCGATGATGTTCAACATCGGTTCCATTGTCGGCGGCGTCGCGTTCGCGTACTGGCTCGATCCGCATTTCGGTCCGCGCGCGATGATCGGGATGTCCATCGGCACACTCATCGGCGGCGCAGCGCAGTTCTTGATTCAAGTGCCAAGTCTCCGCCGTGTCGGGTACCGATACGAACCCATTCTCGACCGTCGCGACCCCGACTTCCGAAGAATCGTCACGATGCTCGGCCCGTCGGTCATCGGCGCAGCGGCGGTACAGGTCAATATCTTCGTGAATAGCTGGTTCGCATCGGTTGAGAACGGCGCGGTGACCTGGCTTAACTGCGCTTTTCGTCTCATGCAATTTCCCATTGGCGTGTTCGGCGTTGCCCTCGCCACGGCCACGCTTCCCGCGATCAGCGCCTTCGCAGCGCGAAACGATCTTGAGAAATTCCGGGAAACACTGGCGCGCTCCATTCGACTGGCGGTGTTCCTGTCGTTGCCATCCGCGTGCGGCTTGGCGGTGTTGGCGGAGCCGATCATCTCCGTCATCTACCAACACGGCAGGTTCGATGCCGTCGCGACGGCTCGCACGGCGCAGTGTCTCCAGATGTTCGCCATCGGCCTCGCCGGGTACGCCGCGCTCAAGGTATTGGCCCCGGCGTTTTACGCATTTGGCGATTCGCGAACGCCGGCGCGGGTGGCGATTTTCTCCATCGCGCTGAATGCGGGACTCTGCTGGCTGTTCGCGTGGAAACTTGGACTCGGCGCGAAAGGTCTGGCCATGTCCACTGCGCTGGTTGCGCTGACAAATCTGGGGCAATTGTTCTGGCACATGCGGAAACGACTTCAACAAATGGAGGGCGGCGCGCTGCTGCGCTCCTTCGCCAAGGTTGCCTTGGCCAGTCTCGTGATGAGTGTGACAGCCTGGAGCGCGCACGAGTTTCTCCCGCTTAACCGGTACGTGAATCTAGCGACTTCGATTACCGTGGCGATTGTCGCCTTTGGCGCTGCTTGTTGGGCATTGCGCGTCGCCGAACTCGGGGAACTGCTGGCCGTGCTGCGGTTTGGGAAGCGCGCGACGCTCGACGACTGATTATTTTGCAAATGCCTTTTTCAAGGCGGGCGTCTTCCGCGCTTTGGGCGTGCTGCGGATGACGGCTTCCTGTGTTGCAACCTGGTTGACAATCTTTTGAAACAGGTGTTGAGCGACGTGTGTTTCGATGTCCACCGATGGCCCCGTGCCGAGCACGGAACCGAGCAGGCCGCCACCGCGGAACATTACGTTGCGGTACGCCTCGCGCAGTTTGGGCTCCACGCCGGCCTGCTGTACCACGGCCAGAATCTCGCGCTCCAACGCCTCCTGGTGGGCGGCCAGCCATGCGCGGGTGGCAGCGTCTGATGCGCCTTTTACCAGCGTGCCCGGGTCCTCCGCCTGAAATTGCGCGGCGGATTTCAACACGACGGCCAGCGCATCGGGTGCGGCTTTTTCCGCCGTGACATTCATGGTGGTCAACAGCGCTTCCGTTCGGTTGCGATCGAGCGAGGTGACGCCCTGTGGGATCGGAATTGGATTGGCTGAGTCGCCCGTAAAGGCACCAGCGGCGCAGACCTTGTTTGATGCGGTCAGCAAGCTCTGTGTCAGCAAATCGCGGACGGCCTGCAACTGCTGGGCTTTCACGACGGCGGGATCGGGGGCGACCGGTTGCGTGGATGGAATGGGAATCAGTCCGGGGATGGATGGCTTGGCCGGCGGAACCGGCTGCAAAAGCTGACCTTGCGCGTTGTAGAAGTTTGTGGCCACGACGGCGTTCGTAACGCTCAAATAGTTTGTGACGATGAGCATTTTGGTTTGCACCGTGTAGTTCGTGAGGATTTGCATGAAGGCCGGTCGGGTGTCCAAGCTGGGGGCTGTGTGCTGTCCGTTGACCAAGGCGGCCAACACGATGATGCAGACAAGAACGGTGGAGATAAATGATTTCATGATTTGTCTCCGCTTATTTGTGCGGCAGCATAGCACCAGTGGCCCCGCTTCTCAAGGCCCCCCGTTGTGTTGACGGATGGCCTTCGCGCTGAACGGATAAAACTTCTTCAGGTTGATGTTTCGATAGGGGAGCGTTTCAAGATGGACGGTGCCCATGTGTGGATCGGACGGTTCCACGAGCAAAACGGTCTTGGCAAAGCCGTTGTCATCAAAGCCGCGTCGGAAATGAACGCGGGACTTGATGACAAACACCTCAAACTGTCCGATGTCCACACCGGCGGAACGAATCTGCGACGGATCGGTGACCTGCACCAGTTGGGGGCTGAGCATCAACAAATTGCCGCGACCAAAACGCACGTGCGCACCCAACGGCGCGCCTTTCGCTGAAACTCTGAAATGTTCGAGAATCCCTCGCACGCGCACCGGTTTACCGGCAGAGTCGTCCATGTAACCGCCGACTTCCATGTCGAAAGCGTCTCCCGGCTTGGCGGCCGCTTTCGCGAGTGCCGCCAATGCGCGGTCATCACGGATGGTGGCAATGACTGTCTTCCCGACATCCTGACGAATGATCTCCTGCAAAATCCACGTGGCACTTCCCGAACGGTCGCTGTAATCGGCCAAGACCGCCGGATGTTTTCCGTTTGCCAGCGCTGCCTTCACCTTGGCGACGGCATCGCTCGCCGTATGAATCGGAGTCGCTGAAAACATTTCCGCCCGCATTCGCCAGGCGGTTCCTGCCAGATCATCGGCCACCTTGCGCGCCAAATCGGGTTGGCCATTGCTGATGACCTGAAAGCACATCCCCACATCAGGAACGTCCGCCCAAGGGAAACCGTAGAAGAAGTTGACGTACACATCCGGTTCGCGCGCCTCCCAAATCAGACATCGCTGCACCAGTGTGCTCCAGGGGTGTTGACCGGTCCATTGATAGACCGTGGCGCTCAGGATCGGCACGGTTCGGACGGCATGGATCGGACGATAATCGCCGCGAATCACGCGAATCATCGCGCGCGCGGCGCGTTCGCCCTGCAAATAGGCATCGTAGTGAGGATAGTATTTCCCAGTGAAGGCGAGGTTCGCATGTTGCAGGAATGCGTCGTCCTCATTCCCATGCGGGTCAAACGTGCCGGCGATTACCGTCGTTTTTCCCACCACCTCGCGCACACGCCGCGCGAGTTCCGCTTCTGGACGCGCAATGCCACGCACCGCCATTGCGCCGTGCAAACAGAGATACACGCCGTCAAACGGCCCCTGTTTCTTCAACTCTGCAATCATCCGCCCGACGAAATATTCGTATGCGTCGAGTGTTACGCACCCGGAGCCAGTGCCGGTGATCGGCATCCCCGGTGATTCGATGCCAATCAGTTTCGCGCCGTGCTCTCGCGCCACCTTGACGAACCCGCCCATCTCGCCTCTGGGGCTGGTTTTCAACAGCGCCTCGCCCTTCGCTGGGGAACCGGGATAAATGAAGTCCTGCCGAGTTGTGTCGTTGGGTAGAAACGTCACCGTCTCATGTCGCAACTGCATGACGGCAATGCGCGGCGACTCGGTGGCGAGAACGTGCAAACCTGCGCACAAGAGATAAACCAGAAATGATAGTGTGAAGGCGCGTCTCACGGCGTCTTTTTGTAGAATTCACGGATAGCGGTCTTCGCCAGCACTTCCGTCGCATTCACCACGGGCACGCGCGAGCGACTCTTGTCAAACGCCAGCGGGATCTCCGTGCAGCCGAGCACCAAAACATCGGCGCCCTGTGCGATCAATTCATCAGCCGCCTTGGCAAGCAATCTGGCCTGCTCCTGTTTGTCGCCGGCGGATTTAATGCTGTAGATGGCGTCCATCACACAGGATTGTTGTATTTCTTGCGCTGGCGCGATGACGCGCAAGCCTCGCGATTGCAATGCGTCTTCGTAAAGCCGTGTCTTCAGCGTCCCATTGGAGGCCAACAAACCAATCGTGCGCGCCTTGGGATGCTCACGCGCCACGGTGTCCGCCGTCTCGGTAATCATGTTCAGCACGGGAATCCGCACGGCGCGCTGCATGTCGGCGTGATAGTAATGCACGGTGTTGCAGGGGATGGCGATGAACGAGGCGCCGCCACGTTCGAGCCGCCGCACAGCCTCTTGAATGTACGGCACAATCTCCCGGCTCCCCGATGCGATGCAGGTGCTTCGGTCCGGCACCTGTGGACGGCTGTAGATCAGCGTCGGCAGATGCTCTTGATCCTTTTTCGCCGGTGTCAGACGGACAATCTCCGCGTAAAGATTCGCTGTCGCTTCCGGTCCCATGCCGCCAAAGATGCCCACCATTCGTTTCGGCGCAACATTCTGCGATTGGTCGAAATGACGGCAACCGGCCGTCAGCAGCACCACCGCAGAGAGTGCCCCTATGCAAAGCGATTTCTTCTTCATAATGCGAACGCGTGCTCCTATTTTGTGAAAGTGTAATCTGCCTGCACCGAGTCGCCATAGCCGATTTTAACTGTGAGCACAAATCGGTATGCGCCGGCTGGCAACTTCGTCACGTCCTTGTCAAAAGAGATTGCAGCGAGGTCGAACTGGCGGCTCTCTGGACAAGACCGTCCATGTGATGCAATCCGCCCGTCAGCATCGTAGATCGTCGCATCCACTTGATTGATCAGAAAATTGGATGACACCTCGCCTTGGAGTTTGTTCTGCGTGGGAATCTTCTCTGCCGGTGTCAGGCCAGTGACGGTGATCTCGGCGGGAACGAGCTTGCCGGTCTTGAATTCTTCCAGCGTCAAGGGAACGTAATGCTTGGCGATTAAATCCGCGAATGTGTATTTCTTGTTGACGCGCCACGTGGTGTTGTAATCCACGTCCTTATTGAAGGAACCGCATTGTTCGGTGACGCGCAGCCAACTTTCACGCGTGTTGATTTTCCCTTTGCTGTCGCGGACGACCTCCGGTGCGGAGGACACCAGTCGCGCATGGCCGAAAATGTTCGTGCCGCTGAGCGTGCGAGCTGCGATGGTGTCAGCGGGCTGCAAGAGCGCGTAGGCTTCCAGAATCGCGTTGGTGCCGCTGGCGGCAATAATGTCTTTGGTCAGCGTAGCGTTGGCGGGTGTGTCCACTTCCCATTGATAATTGCCGACGGCGACGATTCCTTTGCGCGCGTGCGGCAGAATGTTCGGTGTGCCGGTGAACGTTAGGGTAGGGGAGACATTCCGGTACGCGACCTTGATGGCAGGGGCGCACGAGACGCCGAGACAATGCGCATAGTTGGTAGGGCCAAGATAGACCTTGTTAGCGTCAAGGTTATGACGGAACAACTCCACTCCTCGGTGGTTGCTTACGTATGGGATTCCGATGTATCGGGTGCCGGGTTGGTAGGTCAGCGTTTTCGTATAGGGTCTGGCTCTCGTGAAATCCATGAAGGTCTGGCAGACCCATTGTTGCGTCGCCATTTGCGTCATGTACGAAAGCACGATCTGACGGGCTTCCGCCACGCTGGGTGTGGGCGGGGCCGCTGCGTAGATGTTGCGATTGCAGCAAAGAAGCACCGCTGCCGCGACAATGGGACAGTAAAACATTTTCATTGCTTGACGCTAATCTCCTTGAACCGAATGCGCAATTCATCCCGGTTATGAAGTTGGAGTGCGATGTGCCCGCGCAATCCGACATTGCGGGCCTTGTGCGCCTCGTTGTCGAGCACGCCCGCGCCGTTGTAGTCGCTCATCACGACACCATTCAGGATCGTCTTGATGTGGAGACCTCGACAAATGATCGTGAGATCGTTCCAATCATCCTCCTTGAACTTCCATTGCTTCGGCGCATGTGAAGCGTCAATCGCAGAGCTTTTCAGGCTGGGATTGATCCAGCGCCGCTCGCCGCGCGTCTCATCGTAAATCAATCCAATTCGCCACGGCGCGGGCGGATGAATGTCCACCTGCGGGCCGTCCAGCCAACCGGCGGCATCATCGTAGCGGCTCCGCACTTGGATGCCGCTGTTGCCCCGCGAGTCCTTGAATACTCGGAACTTCACCGCCAACTCAAAATCGCCGAATTCCTTTTCGGTCATCAGCCAGACGTAATCGTGGTCCTTTCGCCCCATCGAGTCGCAGACAATCGCGCCGTCAGCAACCTTCCAAAACTCCTTGCCTTTGTCTTGCGGTTTGCACTTCACCGTCCAGCCCGTCAGGTCTTTGCCATTGAACAACGAAGTCCACTCCGCCGCTGACGCCGATGCTGCAAGTATAACCAACACGAGTATTCGTCTCATGGCTTTTCGTTTACCAGATTCACCGTTTCCAGACAATGACGTTGGGAAATGACAGGCGACTGCCGTTGAACGCCGTCGCGATTTGGCCGTGATACCGGTTCGCCCGGTCGGGGTAAACCTGTTTTTCATCGCTGTTCCGAAGATGACGCGCGCCACAATCCGGCCACTCCGATAACTGTGCCAAGCACCCACAAGCCCCATGAGTAACTGGCCGTTTTGAAGCCGTTGCACGCAATGTTCGCGGCGTCTTTCACAAACGACCAATACCAAATCAGGAATGCCAGCAGTTGCGACACGACAAGCAGCAGAGACAACCGCCACGGCCTTCCGCGCGCCTCATCCCAATGCAGCCAGCAACAACCGGCGATAAAATACAGGCTGATCAGCACCGGTGCCAAGACCGGTCCGTACCACGGTTTCGGAATCAAAAAAAGACAGTCCCACGTCAGCAGCGACTCCGGCCAGCCCGTCCACCACCAAAGCCCCACATAGTAGAGGATGTCCCAGATGCCGAATGCGAAAAAGAAACAGGCCAGCCGCGAGCGCAGATTGACGCCGGCAAGCCACGCGACTGCTACCAGCATGACAATCGTGCAGATTTCGCGCGGCACCTCGACTTTGAGTTTCATCACAGACGGGATGGAAACCTCCGTTTCAGCGGGCAACAACTGTCGCAGATAAATGACGCAGATGGCTTCCAAGAGTCCCATCGCAACCGCATACAGCCCCAGCCACGCCAATCGCGGCCAGATGCGGGAGGCGGGGAATGTCGAGGCTTCATTCACGCGGGAATGATTCCCAGAGAAAGCGCCCGTGTTCCAGAAAATGTCGGACCTGCTGAACGCTTTGCTCCGCTTTTCGCTCGACGGCTTCATGTGTGTTGAAGGCGTTGTGCGGCGTCAAAATCACATTCGCACGGCCAGCCAGCGGGAAGGTTCCTTCACCGGAACGCAAGGCCGTTGCCATTTTTCCTTCGTTTTCATAGACATCGAGCGCGACACCGCCAAGGCGGTCCTCGTCCAGCAATTGAACCAAATCGGCTGTCGGCGACATTTCGCCGCGGGCCACGTTGACAAACAGCGCGCCCGGTTGCGCTTGTTTGAGTCGCGCATAGTTGAAGTAGCCGCGATTCACCGGCGTCAGGTTCATCGTGCAGACGATGATGTTCGCCCACGGCAATCCTTCCTCGATGGAAACGTCCGAGCGATCGGGGATGATGTCCACGCGCCGGACATTCATTTCCAAGCCACAGCCGATTTTGACGACTTCCGACCCCACATACCCGGCGCCGACCACGAGCAGGTTTTTCCCGGCGCACTCGCCGCCGGTCAGGCCGTCACGGTGGAAGCGCGAGAACTGCGCCACCTGTTGCGGCAACCTTCGCAACAGCGCCATCCACAACAACATCGCCTGTTCCGCCACCGCGCGGTTGCAATACAACGGCAAATGTCCGCACTGGACCGGCAATCCCACCAGATGGTCCCATCCAGTCGTGCGCGCCAGGATGCCGTCCAGGTTTCCAAACCATCCCTGTGGTATCGCTGACTGCGTGCGGATGCTGATCAACCGTGACGGGGGCAAGGGATCGTCATTTTCCTGAATCGTCTTCCACGTGAATCCCGCCTTGATCTCTGGCGGCAAATAACGTCGCAGCGCGGCGACCTCTTCCTCGAATGCCTCGTAAAAAAAGATATGCATGGCTGCCTACCGGATTTCCTGTAGTAATGTGCCCGACAATGTCCATAACCGTTGCGCAAGTTCATTGGCGCGAACGGCCAGTCTGGCGCGTCGTTCCGCAAGCTCCCGCTCTTGGCGCGCGATGGCCTCGGCGAACTTGTTGGTGACAGCGGGCACGGTGTTTGTTGTTGCTGACGGTGATTGTTTTCCGGACGGCTGACGCACTTGGCGAGGGTGGAGTTGCCGTTCGAATCGCTGGAGGACTTCCGTGTAAACCAGAAACACCAGCGCGTCCAAGTCGTCTCCGATCACCGGCCGGCTGGTGAATTGAGACTGGGCCGACATCCTCACGTGCCGTTCTTCCCATTGCAAGTCGGCGCGCACGCGTTGCGCTTCCGTCAACACCCACATCTGCATGGCCGGCGGCATTCGCAGTGAAAGCTGCCGATGCAACGCCTGCGCTTCGGCCGACAGATCGTCCGCGACGCACAAAGCCGCCGCCAAACTTATCATCGCTGTTGCCAGTATCATTCGCATGTTGTCGGTTGTCCTCCCGCGGCATCCTAACGGCTCAACGGGCGGTCTGCAAGCAAGCCGTTGACAGGGCGGACTCTCGCCGGTAGTATGCCGCGCGTTTTGGTTGGACGATTAGCTCAGTTGGCTAGAGCGCTTCCTTGACATGGAAGAGGTCACAGGTTCAAGTCCTGTATCGTCCACCATCTGATTTGCATTCGTGCCGATCTGCACTACCTTTTGCCACCAAACAGAAAAGGAGAATCCAATGGCACTACAAAACGGAGACAAAGCACCCGCATTCGAACTGTCGTCCAAACAGGCAGACGGCCTCAAGAAGATCAAACTCAGCGACAATTTTGGGAAGATAAACACCTTGTTGCTGTTCGTCCCAATGGCGTTCACCGGCGTCTGCACGAAGGAACTCTGTGAAATCAGCGCCGGCCTCAACCAGTACTCGTCCCTGAACGCCGATGTCTGGGCCATCAGCGGCGACAACCCCTTCGCGCAGGAAGCCTGGTCTCAGAAGGAAAACATCTCGCTGCCGTTGCTCAGCGACTACGATCACAAGGTCACCGTCGCCTACGGTTGCGCGTACGAGAGCTTCCTTCCGGACAAAAACCTTGGCATGGGCGGAGTCCCGAAACGTTCTGCGTTCGTCGTGGACAAGCAGGGCGTCATCCGCTACGCCGAAATCAACGATGACCCGGCGAAACTGCCGAACTTTGAGGCGATCAAGCAGGCACTGGCAACATTGAAGTAGTCGCACCCTTTATGGGTGCGCGCAGGCATACAGCCTGCCACTACTTCAACGGCATGATCTTCAGGTTGCGGAAGTAAATTGGCGCGCCACCGTGTTTGCCTTGAAGGCCGATGTGGCCTTTTGTCGCCAGTTCGGCAAACGGACGGCTTAGCCACGGAGGAATCTCGCTCCCGTCCGGATTGTTCTTGGCGGAAGTCCAGTCCCGCAAATTGGCGTCGGTCACCGACTCGCCATTCAGGACGACCTGAATCTGTTGCCCTTTGCAGGTGATCGTCATGCGGTTCCATTCGCCGGCCTTCTTGACGGCTTGTTTCATTGGCGCCGAATGACCGAAAAGGCCGCCGCATTTCCAGTTTGCGGGAACCTTCGTCCATTTCGGCGAGTGGTCATCGAGAATTTGAATCTCCACGGAGTTCGGAATCCACTTCTCGATGTCGCTGCAATAAACAATCACTCCGCTATTGGCTGCGTCGCCCATCTTGAATTCCAAGTCGAGCATGAAATTCTCGTGCTGGTCTTTGGTCCAGATGCATTTGTCCTCCGATGCAGTCAATAACCCGTTTTCGATGAACCAAACGCCTTTCGGGAAGATTGCATTGGAGAGGTCTCCGGTAAACAATGGGTCCCAGCCACGAGAGTCGGGATGTAGCTTCTGCGTTGTCGCACAGGACACCAGTCCAAGAACCAAGCCAGCCAAGATAAACGCGCGTTTCATACCAGCGTCCAGCCTTTCCGATACGGGCACCGAATAAGTTTCTCAGCTTCCGTGCAATTCTTCACCTTGAGCGCCGCGCTGTCCCATTCGAGTTTCTTTCCGAGGCGGTAGGCAACGTTGCCAAGGTGATTGGCCTCGGTGAGCGCGCCGGAGTACTCGAAATTGCACGTCGTCGGCTTGCCAGTCTTGCAGGCGTCAATCCACTCGGCATGGTGTCCCAGCGACTTCGGGATAAACGGCTCAGGACGCCTGAAATCCTTGAACCGGTTCTCCGGCAGCAGGACGTGCTTCCCGTAATCAGAAAGCAACATGCCTTTCTCGCCGACGAACAGTGCGCCGCTTTTCCACGGCGGAATTGTGCCGTCGGTGAACTGTTTCGGTTTCATCTGCCCTTGGTACCACGTAAGCGTCAGCGGCGGCATTTTGCCGCGCGGGCCGTACGTGTAAGTCGCGCTCATCGTGGCCGGGGCAATCTCCGGATGCGGCGGCGGCCCGTCAGCCTCGATGGTCAACGGCGCGTCGAGCTTCAGCGCCCAGAACGGCAGATCGTTCCAGTGACTGCCGAGGTCCGACATCGTGCCGTTGCCGAAATCCCACCACCGATACCATTTTGATCCCGGCAAATAGATCGAATGGAACGGACGAAACGGCGCAGGGCCGATCCACAAATCCCAATTCAATCCCTCTGGCACCGGTTCGGATTCCGTCGGGCGCTCGACGGTGCTCACGCGGTCGCCGTACTTCTTCGCGTCTTCGGGACTCTGTCGTCCCCATGTCCGGTCCACCCAGACGTGGGCTTCGCGCACCGCGCCGATGGCACCCGACTGGATCAATTCAACGACACGACGGTAATTCTCACTCGCATGGATTTGTGTGCCCATTTGCGTGGCGACCTTGAGACCGCGCAGCGTCTTGCGAATCTGGCGGCACTCATAGACATCGTGCGTAAGCGGCTTCTCGCAATAAACGTGTTTCTTGAGCTTCAACGCCCGCATCACCGCTGGCGCGTGCGTGTGCTCCGTGGTGCTGACCACAACAGCATCGAAACTCTTCGCATCATCGAACAGCTTGCGGAAGTCGGTGTAATGTTTCGCCTGCGGAAACTTCTCGGCAGCCTTGGCGAGATTCGGTTGAAACACGTCGCAGAGCGCGACGATGTTCTCTGTCTTGCCGACCTCATTCATATTGCCGCCGCCGCGACCGCCACAACCGATGATGGCGACATTGAGTTTGTTGTTGAGGTTCTGCCCGCGCAACAAAGCCGGCCCGGCAAACAAGGCAGCACCGGTGCCAACAGCGGCAGAGTAAAGAAACTTGCGACGACTGATATGCATCGCGGCAACAGGGTGGGGGATTCGAGTGTTCATGCCGCCTCTTTACGCCTCCCGCCCGCCGGCGACAAGGCGATTTTGCGGCTATTTCCTCCCGCCGTTTGCGCCTGTGATTACTGCCAATCGAAGATTGCGTTTCGTGGCTGAACGGCCTATTGTCAGCATCGCGATGCGACCGCAGCAACAACCACCGGCTAGACAATCGCTCCATCTGACCCCGCAGGAGCGACTGCAACGGTTTGTCGAGTTGCAGCGGCGTGCGAACCAACTGCTGGCCGCTTCCCCTGAAGGTATCCGCCGTTTCATCGAGCGGAACCTCAGGCAACGACGCATTCATGCACACTTCTGACCAGAACGATCCACTAACCATCTTACGCTTCCTCACACAAGCGGGCGTGCCATTCGTCATCATCGGCGGACATGCGGTCAACTTCCACGGCTACATCCGCACCACCGAAGATGCCGACATCGTCTTCCGCCGCACACCGGCCAGCGACGAATCATTGCTCCGTGCGCTTCAATCCATCCATGCTTGTTGGATTAGCGATGAGAAGGACGCCACGACGGGATTGGAGCGTCTCGTACCGGTCTCGGAGTCCTATCTTAAGGCACAACATCTTATGATGTTGTCCACTGACCTCGGTTTTCTGGACCTGTACGATTACATTCCCGGTTTCCCCGATGTTTCCGTCGAAGAGTTGTTTGCCGACAGTGTGGCTCTGGGTGATTTACGGTTTGTTTCCCTGTCGTGGCTGCGCAAGCTCAAGGCACGCGCCGCCCGTCACCGCGACTTGGACGATCTGGAACACCTTCCGCCAAGTTGATGCAGCTTTGTAGTTGCGGGCTTTATGCCCGCGCAGACATGAAGCCTGCGACTACAGGTATGTAGCCGCACCCTTTATGGTTGCGTCCGTCCACCCATCAAGCTACTTTCTGTTCATCTGCGAACTGTTGGTAAATGACCCACCGTTCCGACGGGGAGAGAACGCCACAGAACGGACTGCTCTGACGCAGTCGCTGCCCTTCCGTCCCCGCATCAAGCAATACCGACCGCACCTGCTGCCAGTCGCGCTTCAAAATCTCCGCCCACTCCGCCAGCACCGGCGACGGATTATCCCGGAGCCAACGCGCACAGGTTTCCTGCGCAAGCCCCAGCCCGCGTCGCGTCGGATCCTCATCAATCCGCGACACGACCGCTTGAGCCAACGCCAGACTGCGCTGATCAATTGCCTGATGCGTCCTCACGCCGTCAACACTAGCACACCCGCTCCCAACACGGCAAGTAACCGCTGACTGAGGAATGCGGTGATGTTCCGTCTGCCTGTTTGTAGTACGCCACGCAGCGAAGCGGAGTGGCGCGATGTCCACCACATACCACACAACCACGGCACTCCGCATGGCTTCGTGCCTCGCTAGAAACGCCCAATGTTTTGGCCTTGTTCCGTCTGGCGGAAGTTTGGAACACCATCTCAGTCACAGGATGAACACGAGCGGAACAAAGATGGATTCCAGTAGAATCCAACAGCATGCTACCAGCCCCAACTGCCTACAATGACCAGCGAGGAGTGATCAATACTATGGACTGACCCCTTTATCCCCCTTACTGGCTTGAATTGTTTGCGACTCTTGCGCCTTCTTGCGGCGATTCCTTCCCGTATCCGTACCCGCCTGCGGCTGCAATGTTCCGGCTGTCGGAAGCTTGGCTCACCACGTCTGTCACGAAATGTTTGCAGCAACTGTCCCATGTCAGGAGTTGACCCTGTTGATCCTGTTGACATGACCCTGTTGACTGGCAAAGAGAAGTCAGAAACCGAAATCTGGAGTCAGAATCCGTCCAACGTCATGCTCCGGCTTTGTTCCGGATGTCGAAGGTCTGCCGTCTGTCTTTCTGTAAATTGTGAAGGTCTAGCTCCGTCGGTCCCTGTGTCTTCATTGGTTTACTTTTAAATCTGTAACGGTGGAGCGCAACTCCACACGGAACGGGAGCGCAATGAAGGGGCCAATTGTCAGTCTTTCGCGGAAATTCGGGATATCGAGTTCGCGACCAGGAAAGGCATCTGCCGTGAATACCTTATAGTAGTCTTCATCTCGAACCTTCTGAAAGAACAATGGTATTGTTGATGTCGTGCTGTCGTTCTTGAAATCCTCGCCAGTCATCAGCATAAAGTACTTCGCTTGGGGTGTTTCACGCACAACCTTTTTCCAAGCATTCTTATCTCGCTTCAGTACGGGCAAATTGAGCGCCTTTTGGTCATAGGCATAACCACTTCTTCGTACACTCATACGCTGCGCTTTCTCAATATCGTCGGGTACTTCAATCAGTCGCACCGCACTTTGCCGCCGCTCGTCTCGCCAGCCCAAGCCAATGATTGCAATCCCCTTGGAATCGGTAAATGCACTCAACCGGAAGTCGTGCTTAAGACCGTCTTCATCAACCCATTCGCCCTCAATTTGCACTTCCGCACCTTTCACAGAAAGGCCAGAATCTGCGCTTAGAACTTCTACTCGTAAGGCCACAGTTGTCGGATGTCCGTTGATAACAGGCAAGCCACTCGCATCCCACGTTCCCGCATACCAGTTCTCAGCACGTGAAGAGGATATCGGCAGAGACTTCGGTTCTTGTTTGGCCTTGATGATGAGATTCAGTGTCTCAACTCCAGATTTGATTTGTGTACGGATGCCAGCATTCAGTTGTTTGTCATCAACAACACCTAACTCAACCAATCCGCGATACGCACCGCGAACAGCATCCAAAGCGGATAGCACTTCTTCAGGTTTTCTAGCGCCGTTCAGTGCCTGAATTACCGCACTTGCGCCCTGTAGTACTCGGGCTTGATCCGGAGTCAAGACGCCTTGCTCGCTCAAGACTTCAAAACTTGAAGCGATAACGTTGTCAAGTAACATTGGCGCAACTGTCCCTCCCCCGGTAACTGTGGAAGCTAACCTGAATAATTCACTGATTGATTGAACGAAGGCCGGGGAGGCCGGTCAAATAGGTGATGATCAATCACCTATGAAAACCACCCACTCCACCAACACTCCAACAGTCTGTTTCCCAGAACCTCTCCTG
>VHCW01000028.1 GCA_016871575.1 Verrucomicrobiota bacterium | reverse complement strand
TCCCCTCGAATAGGCTTGTGGTATCCTCGTATGGTATCCAGATTGAATCCACCGTGCCGTCGCTGCGCCATGAATCTTACGCAATGTGCTGCAAGTAAGGTGGCTGCCTCGCTAGGACTCGAACCTAGACAAACTGATCCAGAGTCAGTTGTGCTACCATTACACCACGAGGCAGTTGTATCTGTCCTTTTACAACCTTTTGAGGATTAGTTCAACCTCATTGGCATAATGACATAAAGGAAGGGCGCATCTATCTTCAAAACTCCAGGACTCAGTTCGTCGGTTAGTTCCATGATTACTTCATCGGCATCCAGATTTCTCAGGGGATCCATTAGGAATTGAGGGTTGAATCCGATGCTTATGTCCTTGCCTTTGTAGTTGATGGGAAGAGATTCCTTCGCTTCGCCTACTTCTGGCGCGGACGCAGAAATGGAGAGGGAATTCTTTGAGAAGTTTAGTTTTACAGCATTTTGTCTTTCACTTACAAGAATAGAAACTCGATGAAGTGCTGCAAGGAGGCTCTCACGTTCTATTTTTATCCTCTCCTTAGAGTCCGAAGGAATCACTTGGCGGAAATTCGGAAATACACCCTCGACCAGCTTTGAGGCCAGAATTGAATCTCCAAGTTCGAACAGAATTTGATTCTCAGTGACACGAATACAGGCGTCTCCGGCATCCGCTAAGAGCCTAGAAAGCTCCGACACCGCCTTTGAGGGGAGAATAAACTCCATTTCTGAGGAAACTGGATGAGCCAGTTCAGCTTCTGCCAAAGCAAGACGGCGGCCATCTGTTGCAACCATTGTGAGTTTTTCCGCTTTGAAACTCCAAAAAACTCCATTTAACACAAATCTCGTATCGTCCGTGGATGCGGCATAGGCCGTTCTCTTCAAAAGAGACCTTAGCACAGATTGGTCAATTTTAATCTCCTTAATTTCGGGAAATGAGGGGAAACGAGGGAACTCCTCAGCAGGCAAGCCCAAAATCCGGAAAAAAGAGCCTCCAGAGCGGAGAGACATGGTATTTTTTTCATCAACCTCAAGATCAAAATCCTGACTGGGTAACTCACGAAGAATGGAAAACAATTTACGACAGGGCACTGTAGCGGATCCCTGCTTCAAAACCTCTGCAGCAATACGACAACGGATTCCCACATCCAAATCAGTTGCAGTCAAACAAAGGCCATCCTTTTCAGCGATCAACAACGTGTTTGAAAGAATGGGTAGTGTAGAGCGAACGCTTACAACATTCTGAATTTTCTGAAGGCCGTCCAGAATTTTCTCTTTCGTGACATGGAGTTTAATTGGCATCGTCTTATTCCTCTATTTCTTTATTCTTTTAGAAGCACTCCCATTAAAGCGTGTGAATAAATGCTATCAAAGTTTTTGTCAAGCAGTCCTCAAGTACATACGAATGTGGAAGTCTGCCTGTTTCTCATTGTCTGTTCGTCTGCTTTCGGCTCTTTCTTTATTTCTGCTGCTCTTTTCACAGTCTTTACACATGTTGTTCACGCCTGAGTGCTTCTGTTAGGAATGAAATCGTCTGCATTACTTTTTCTTCTTTTTCCGAACTCTTTTTTATTACTCGGCATGCGTGCAACACTGTTCCATGATCTCTCCCTCCAAAGGACTCGCCTATATGAACAAAAGGGAAATCAGTAAGTTCTCTGGTCAGAAACATGGCTATTTGCCTTGGAAAAGATATGTTTTTAGTGCGTCTGTGACTCGTCATGTCTGCCAGCCTTATGTCAAAATGCTCAGCCACTTTTTTTTGTATCGTTTCAATTGACAGGGATCGGCGCCCCTCTTCTTGAAACACATCACGTAAAACTGATTCCACAGATTCAATTGTCAGAGGGCAGCCTGAAAAAGAAGAATATGCAGCGACTCGAATCAACGCACCCTCAAGACGGCGGATATTGGCTTTAATCTTCTCGGCTAAAAATGACAGGATCTCGTCTGTTGGTTGAACGTGTAGAGCTGCCGCTTTCTTCTTCAAGATGGCAATACGCGTTTCCAGAGCAGGCGGTTGCAAATCCACCACCAAACCCCACTCAAACCGAGAGACCAGACGTTGTTCCAAGTTGGCGATTTCAGAGGCAGGACGATCACAGGAGAGGACAATCTGCTTATGTGCATCAAACAGAGAATTGAAGGTATTAAAAAACTCTTCCTGCATGCGCTCTTTTCCAGCAAGGAAATGGATATCATCAATCAACAGAACATCCGGCTGCCTGAATTTCTTGCGAAACTTCGAGACGGAACCATTGCCGATGGCATGAATAAAATCGTTCGTAAAATCCTCTGTCGTAATGTAGCAGACACGCCGTTGTTTTCCGTGGCTAGCCGCATAATGGCCGATGGCTTGCATCAAATGTGTTTTTCCAAGGCCAACACCGCCGTAAAGGAACAAAGGATTAAACGCGCGACCAGGAGCTTGGGCAACGGCAAGAGAAGCAGCGTGCGCATGGTGATTGTTGGGGCCAACGACGAATGAATCAAACGTATAGCGAGGATTCAGCTTGATCGAAGAAGGCGCGGATGAATTGGCCCGTTCAGAAACAACGGACGATTGGGAAGCAGGTGGCTCCTCTCGTTTGAATGCGTGTGCGACCACAAGGAACTTAACCTGCACCGGGTTTTTCGCGGCCTTCGAAGCAGTCTCGCGGATCAGTGGCAAAAAATTGTCCTGCAACCAAATTCGCGAAAACTCATTTGCAACAGCCAACACCAGAACGCCATCGCGCAATTCAAGGGGTTGAATGGGCGCAAACCACCGGTTGAACAGCTCCGCGCTGAGCATTGTCCGCAACATCCCACATGTGTCTTTCCACAAGTTAATATGCATTATTTATCTCCACTGGCGCCGAGTTATTCACAGGCCATCTAGGGCTATTTGGTGCGACTAAACGACGCATTTTTCCGCGGGAGAAGAGAAATGCAGAATCTTCAGATACTGAAACTGCTGGGCTTCAAGACCCACAACGATCTTCACAAATGGTCACAATATTGATGGAAGCACTCACAAAACTCGCATTAACCCAGCCACTACACCAGGCTGACTGCCATCATACTCCAAACAACCATCTGATTACTGCAAGGAGAGTATGCGATCTTTCAAATCTCTTTCTTGAACCATTACAACCAATCCCCGGTTCTACCCGGATTCAGGCCCAAGTTATTCACAGCTTATTCACAACCCTCACTTCGTCTCGCCTTCGCCTTTGGCGCGCGCAGCTTATTCGGCGGCGCTGCACTGTACAAGAAAAATCTTTTATCCAATGGAATTTTTTTCTCTCTCGTCCACCGTTGCATTGGCTGACGGCAACATGGTCGGCAATTGGCCCCGCGCCGAGTGACGATCTTCAAACGGCCTGGTCGCCGCGCTCCTCCGTGCGAATGCGGACGGCTTGTTCGATCGGCACGACAAAAATCTTTCCATCTCCGATTTTGCCAGTCTTGGCAGCCTTGATGATGGCTTGGATGACCGGCTCAATGGTGTTGTCTGGCACGACGATTTCCAGTTTCAGTTTTGGCAGGAAGTCCACCGTGTATTCGCTTCCCCGGTAGATTTCCGTGTGCCCCTTCTGCCGCCCAAAACCCTTTACCTCGGATACTGTCATGCCCTCGATACCGGCTGCGGCAATCGCTTCTTTGACATCTTCGAGCTTGAAAGGTTTGATAATGGCTTCAATTTTTTTCATAGGTTTCTCCCGGTGGTTAGCTGTCACACTAAGAAAGCAACAGCCTCACAGCAAGCAGAAAAAACCAAAACACAGCCCCTGGCTCAGGAGGCAAGGATGCGACGGGACTCGTCAAGGAAAATGCCGCGGAAATTCATCCGGAGCGCATCAGGATTGGACGCCTTAAGAAGCGCGTTTTCCTCCGTGATCTTCTTGGTCTTGACGAGTTTGTAGAGGGATTGGTTGAACGTCTGCATCCCATCTTCAGAGCCGGTTTCAATGGCCGCAAACAGTTTATCAAGGGAATCCTCTTCGATCAGCTTCCGGACTATCGGCGTGTTGATCATGATTTCAACGGCCGGCACGGCGCCACCGGCGATGGCGGGCACAAGACGCTGGCAAATGACAGCGCGCAGGTTCAGGGCCATCTGGCGTCGGATTTGATCGCGTTCCTGAGCCGGGAAAAAATCAAGAATCCGCCCGATGGCAGAATGAGCGGAGGTGGTGTGCAGCGTGGTCAGCACCAGATGACCGGTGTCGGCGGCGGCCAGCGCAGCCATGAACGACTGGCAGTCCCGCATCTCGCCGATCATGATGACGTCAGGATCCTGGCGCATCACGTGCGTCAACGCCCGCTCAAAGCTCAACGTATCAAGGCCGATTTCCCGTTGTTCGATCACGGATTGTTTGTCTTCAAAAATGAACTCGATGGGGTCTTCCAAGGTGATGATGTGGCATTTTTCGGTCAGATTGACGTGTTCCAGCATGGCGGCCATGGTACTGGATTTGCCGCAGCCGGTGGCGCCGGTGACCAGAATGATGCCGTTCTCGGCGTTCACAATGGAAGCGAGGTGTTCCGGAAGATTCAGTTCAGCAAACGAGGGGATGTGGGGCTTGACGTAGCGCATGGCGAGGCAAAGCTCGCCACGCTGGCAAAAAACATTGACGCGATAACGCCCAAGAGAGGGGATAAAATAAGAAAAATCCACTTCCCGGTCCCGGTCGAGCCGCGCTTCCAAATGGCGGGGAAGCATGTGATGGACGATTTCATCCACCTGATCACCGGTGGGCGGATCCACATGGATCACGATCAATTCGCCCGAAACACGGATGCACGGGTGATGGGCGGGCTTGATGTGTATGTCCGAGGCGTTGTGGTCGAGGGCGAACTTCAGAAGGCTGTGGAGGTATTCCATGCCTCAGTGGAGAATGGAAATGCAGGCAGCGCTGGCGCCGGCAAGGGGAAGATCAAGTTGGGAACGCGCGCGTTTCGGCAGGTCCAGAAACAGCAGCGTGATTTTGTAGCCGTGCTCGACGGCGCAACGGGCGCATTCCACCACCACCGCGCGACAGGTGATTTTCTGCGGAATGCGAAGTTCGATCCCAACTTCTGTCCACTCCGGAACCGCCCGGTCGGAGATGAACGTGATGCCTTTGTGGTCAAGATAGAAGGCACTGTCCAATACGGCCGACTTGCGTTGTGGATTGCCTTGCAGTTCCGCGTCAAACACGCCAGATAGATCTCGCTTCGTGACAGCCATGATTTTCTTTATTCAACCTCGCGTCCACCCTAGCACCAAGAGCTATCGCTGTCAAATAACCCGTAAGCCCCCGGTAAAACTCGACGCTGACAACCACAGCCGGCCGGACTTTGCCGGTGATGCCGGGATCAATCTGCCAGACTTCACCGCGATGAGCCTTGGGCATGCTTTCCTTGCGAATCTTCTTCGCGGTCGAGCATTTGGAACATCTCAGCGGCGTTTTGGACGAACGCCGCGTCGGGGATGTCCCCGTAGTCCGCTTGTTCCGCTTCCAGCCAGCGCATCAACTCGTACCGCTCGGCTTCGGAAAGGGCGGTCACCGCTTCTTTGATTTCCATGACTGTGCTCATGGCAATAGATTAGCCACGCCCGCGCTCGCAATCAAGACCGCCGATAAACCGAATGTTTTTTCAGTGGACGACAACAGCGGATTGACGGAAGCTATCGCGCATGAAAGCTGACTCGCCGAAACCGGCACTCAAACGCGAGTTGCGCCGGCTGTTCCGTGCCATGGATTTCATCAGCGACCGCTATCTGGCGCGGAAAGGGGCACCGGCCAAACTAGCCGCCGCATTTTACGAGGTGTACCAGCAACTTGGCACTGCGTGGGAGCATCTTGCCTTGCAGTGCCGGCACTGGGATGGCTACCGGAAAGTGAGCGGCGGCAAACTTGCCTGCCGGATTTGTGGCAAGATCAAGGGGACGGAAGAGCGTTGGCTCTTGCTGCCGGCGAAAGGGCAGAAGGTGATCGGCGTCAAGACACGCCCCAATTCCTCACGCGTCTTTCCCAGCAAACAAGCCGCGACCATCACGGAGGACGGCATTCAGTTTCACGGGGCAACGTTGCGCGTGTCCGTGCACAACCAATACAAATCGAAGCTGTTTCGCGGTAAACACGACATCACCATCGCCAGAGACCGAATCCTACGTCTGTTCGAGGACGGAATGGAGTGCTGGCTGGACACGTATGGCGTCCACTTGAAACTGCCGCCGCAAGGCAAGCCGATGAAACCGATGCCCTACAGCGCATTTCTCAGCGAGCTACCCAAGCGCAAACTCCAGAAGTTCCCCGTCATGATCGAATACGACAAGCGCGACCACTTGCAGGGCGTGGTGATCTTCCGACCAATGAAACGCAGCGCGACGAAACGAAAACAACGGATCAGCTCGTCAAGGGGTTGAACCAGCGCAAACCAGGAAACCGGTTGAAGTCCGTGTCGCAGGAGGCGAGTTCCACGCTATGCTCGATTGCCAGCGCGGCCAAGTGAGCATCGGTGATCAGATTTACGGTGGCATTTGTTGTCCGGCAAAGGCTGTCGAAGTGCCGCAAATGTGCGTGGGTCGGTTGGAGCACGGTCACGTTTGGCAATGCCAGCCAGTTTTCGACCTGCCGCAGTGCTTCCGCCAATGGCAACGGGTTGGGCAAGATGCGCGGGTGCGTGGTGATCCGCACGAAACCAATCAGCACCGCCCACGGCAAGGCGACCGTCTCCTGACCGCGCAACAATTCCAACAGCCATGTTCTGGACCGAGTATGGTCGGGGGAATCGGCGTTGACGGCGTGGATCAGCAGGTTTACATCCACCAGTACCATCGGCCTGTCGTCCTCAATACTCCTCGGCCAACTGACCGAGCTTGTTCAAGTCAACAGATGGATTCAGACCGAAGTGGTGCGTCAACAGATGCACGACCGGCTTGGCGGGCGACTGCGCTGCCTTGCCCTGAACCCGCTCCGCGAGGAAAGCAAACAACTCCTGTTTCTCCTCCGGCGGCAAGGATTCCACGGCGGCTTCGATTTCAGTCAGCGTGCTCATGAATCAAACGCTAACACGCACCGGTAGCTTCGGCAAGCCTCGAAAACGGCAACGGCCACGTTGCCCTAGCTGTTGCTCTCACAGATTGTGTAGTCTCTGTTACACCGTATAGGTGCGGGCGGTGGTGGTGCCGCCGCGGCCGGTCCAGTTGGTGTGGAAGAACTCGCCGCGCGGTTTGTCCACGCGCTCGTAGGTGTGGGCGCCGAAGTAGTCGCGCTGGGCCTGAAGCAGGTTCGCGGGGAGACGATCGCTGCGGTAGCCGTCGAAGTACGCCAACGCGCTGCTGAGGCAGGGCACCGGGATGCCCATCTTGACGGCTTGCATGATGACGCGACGCCACGCGGCCTGGCGCTTGGAGACGGCCTTGTTGAAGAACTTGTCGAGCAGCAGGTTGACGAGGTCGGGGTTGCGTTTGAACGCCTTCTTGATGTCGCCGAGGAACACGCTGCGGATGATGCAGCCGCCGCGCCACATCAGGGCGATGCCGCCGTTGTTGAGGTTCCACTTGTAGGTCTTCGCGGCGGCGCGCATGAGTTGGTAGCCTTGCGCGTAGCTGACGATCTTCGAGGCATACAACGCCTGCCGGAGGTCGTTGACGAACTTCGCCTTGTCGCCGGTGAACGGCCTGACTTTGGCCGGTATCTGTTGGCTGGCGGCGACGCGCTCTTCCTTCACGGCGGAGAGGCAACGCGCAAACACGGCTTCACCGATCAACGTGAGCGGCATGCCGTCGTCGAGCGCAGCGACGACGGTCCACTTGCCGGTGCCTTTTTGGCCGGCGGCGTCGAGGATGAGGTCAATGACTTCTTTGCCTTCATCGTCCTTGACGGCGAGGATGTCGCGGGTGATCTCGATGAGGTAGCTGTTGAGTTCGCCGTCGTACCACTCGGAGAACGCCTTGTGCATCTCGGCGTTGGTCAGGCCGAGGCCGCGTTTCATGAGGTCATAGACTTCGCAGATCAACTGCATGTCGCCGTACTCGATGCCGTTGTGGACCATCTTCACGAAATGGCCGGCGCCATTTTCGCCGACCCAGTCACAGCACGGTTCGCCGGTGTCGGTCTGGGCGCAAATCTTCTGGAAGATCGGTTTGACGTGCGGCCACGCGGCGGGGCTGCCGCCGGGCATGATGGAAGGGCCTTTGAGCGCGCCTTCTTCGCCGCCGCTGACGCCGGTGCCGATGTAGAGGAGGCCTTTGCTCTCGACGTAGGCAGTGCGGCGGATGGTGTCGGGGAAATGGCTGTTGCCGCCGTCAATGATGATGTCGCCGGCTTCGAGGTGCGGGATGAGCAGTTCGATGAAATCGTCCACCGCTTTGCCGGCCTTGACGAGCATCATGACTTTGCGGGGTTTTTCCAGCTTGTCGGCGAGTTCCTGGATACTGTGGCAGCCGATGATGTTCTTGCCGGCGGCGCGGCCGGCCATGAATTCGTCCACCTTGGAGGTGGTGCGGTTGAAAGCGGCGACGGTAAAACCTTTGCTTTCCATGTTGAGGATGAGGTTTTCACCCATGACGGCAAGTCCGATGAGTCCGATGTCTGCTTTGTCTTTCATTGTGGCTTTTCCTTTCTTGAAAACTTGTTGTTCTAACTGCCCTGAATTGCGCGGAAAGTCAATGTTTCTGCGCGAGGGTTGCCACGGCGAGTTGGCCTTGCCGGGCGTAGTCAATGGCTTCGCCGAGGATGCGGGCGGCTTCCTGCGGGGCGTGGAACCCCATCGAGTTTTCGGCGTTGACAAAATCCACCCGGTACTGGGCTTTGCGCTGCAACTGGCGTGGCGCGCGGAGCTGGTCGTCGGTCGCGCCGTTTGTCTTCGCCTGTTCGATGGCGGCAATGAGGCCGCAAACGGCATCAAGCGCCCGGTCCATCAACTGTTTGGTCCGATCCTGAATGGCGTGTACGCGCTCCTTGATTTCGTCTTCGCTGAAATGATGGCAGACTTGGCAGGACTTGGAGACGTTCAACAACGGGCTGCGGACGTGATGATCGCTGATCTTGATGGCGCCTTCGCGTTTGTACGGCATGTGACAATCGGCGCAGGCCACGCCGGATCGGGCGTGGATGCCCTGGCTCCACAACTCAAATTCAGGATGCTGCACCTTGATGACGTCCGCGCCGGTCGTGGCGTGTTTCCAGTCGGCAAACGGCGTGCCGTCGGGGAACTTGTATTCGTCATACACGGCCTCCATCTGTTCGGCCTTCAAGCCCTTGGCCCACGGGAAGAACAACGCGGCCTTCGACGCGCAGTAGTATTCCACGTGACATTGCGCGCAGGTGAGCGAACGCATTTCCTGGCGCGAGGCATCGCGGTTGGCATCATAAGGTTGTCGGCGGTCGCCTTTGCGCCAGCGTTCAATGGATGGCAGGTGCGGGACGGGATCGGCGCTTGCGGCGAGCGCCGTCAACCCGTGGATCAGGCCGGGACGCGTGATGCGCAACTGGAGGCTTTGCGGGTCGTGACAGTCGAGGCAGGAGACGGGATGCTCGACGCGCTTGACGGCGTTGCTGTATGGCTCGGCGGAGACGATGGGGAACCCTTTCATCAACTGCTCCATGCCAGTCGGGCCGAGGAGCGGGTCGGTGAGTTTGCCGGGCGCGCCGGCTTCCCGGCCGGCTTTCCGGTAGGCGACGGTGGTCGAAGAATGGCAATGCAGGCAGGCGCCGACCTGCGGGCGTTTCAAGACGCGGTCGGTTTCCTTCTGGTCGTGGAGCATGTAGGCGTGGCCGCGTTCCTCGCGGAAATCAATGGCGAAAGCGTACCCGTTCCACATCGTTTTCAAGCGCGGATCCTGTTCGATTTTGCTGACGGTTTTCCGGACGCCGTGCTCGCCGACGGCAAACGGGTCGGCATCGCTGCCGCCGTGCCGGGTGCGTTCCATGTCCACGGTGCGCCGGTAGGAATCGTACTGGCGCGGGTAATTCTTGCCCCACTGCGCCGGGTCGTCCGAGGTCTCGTCGAGCGGCACGACCTGAAACGCGACCTGACGGGCTTCGGCTTTTCGCGTGGCGATGTTCTCGCGCAACAACATCACGCCAACGGTCGCGGCGGCGACCACCAACGCCAACAACAAGTATCCAATTTTCTTGATCATCGCATTCCTTTCTCAACGGCGCGGCCCGTGCCCGACGCTGTCGTGGCAACGGACGCAGTACAGTTCTTCATCCTTCAACACGCGGTGCGCGGTGATTTCGCGCACGAAATCCTTGTGGCAATGCAGGCAATTTGCATTCAGCACGGCGGCGTTGCCCGGCTTGATGCGGATTGGCTCGTGAAAATCCTGAAGCGTGAACCCGCGCGAATGATGCCAGCCGTTCTCCGCCTTCGTGACCCATTTCCCGGTGAAATGGCGCGGCACATGGCAATCGTTGCACGTGGCGTGCGCGTGATGGCTGGCCTTCTGCCAGCCGTCGAACTGTTCGCGCATGATGTGGCAGTTCACGCACGCGCGCGGATCGTCGGAAAGATAGGACAGGCCGCGCGCGTAGTAGAATGTATATCCGCCCGCGCCGGCCAACGTGCCGAACAAGATTGCCAGGAGTATTTTCACTTATCGCAATGCAAACGTCAGCAGCACACCGAACACAAGCGAGTGCGCCACTTCCGACCAGCCAAGGCGTTTCACGCGCAACGGCAGCGCGAGTCGCCCCACCCCGATTGCGGCTCGCGTTGCCGCCGGCGCAAACGCCAGCAGCACGCGATAGGAAACCACATTCGCCAGCGCCAACGCAAGCACGAACAACAACACCGCGCCATAAAACGCCAGCACCGGCCAACGCGGCCCCGACCGCTCAATGCGCAACCGGACGTAGAGCACGCCGCCGGCAAAGTAGAGCGTGTTCCACAGCCAGATCCAGAATGCCGCTGCGTCCAGTGCACCCGTCGCCACATACCACGCCGCCGGCGCGGTCAACGTCAGACCGCCGACAGCGGCCACTTGCATCGCGAGACCGCGCGGGTTGGGGCGGGCCGCGAACGCGGCTGCCACGGTGCTGAACGCCGCGAGCCACCACAGTTTCCAGACGAAGAACAACGGCGCAGCCGCCGCGAGACTGGCGATCAACAACACGGTCATCCATTTCCAGTTTCGCCGGAGCCAACTGGCGCGCGCGATGTAAAACAACAGCGTGCTCACCAACAGCAACGCCATTTTCCAATCGAACACGCCGCTGACGGCAACGGCGATGGCGAAAGGCACCAGCAACATGCCCCACGCGCCATGTTCGCGCGGCATCGGCGGACGATCTGTTCCATTCATTCCGGAGATGTTACGCCGATTGCGTAACGCAAGAATTGACGCGCATCAACTCAATGTCCTCTGATTGTAGCTGCGAGCCTGCTCGCGGCCTTGCAAAACGGGCTCTTGTTCGGCGCCGGTCTCCGACCGCGCCGCAAGTTTTCGGCGAGGAATCTGCCTGTCAGCAAGCCGGAATTTACAGTTTACGGAGCTGACCCCATGGCTTGACAGTTTACGGAGCTGACCCCATGGCTTGACTGACCCCATGGCTTGACCCCTGACCCCATGGCTTGACCCCATGGCCCCCATGGTTGACCCCATGGCCCCCCATGGCCGCCCCATGCCCCATTTTTACCTATCGCCAAGATGATCAACAAAGAACTGCACCACTATTTCCCGCAGAGTCTTTCCATCATGCACCGGAGCGTCTGTATTCCACATATCTTCATGCCCGGCTTGTGGAATAGGTAGAAATCGCTTGTCCACAGATCCCAATTTCGCAAACACCATACGGCCTTGTTCTATTGGCATCATCGTGTCCTTTTCTCCATGCGCCAAAAGAATCGGTATTGTCACCAGCGGAGCCTTTTCCAGAAGATCGACAGAATCAATATCAGCGTCATCGGATCTCATGCGTTTCTGTTGTAGCTCTTTCATCCATTTCATTTTCCAGTCGTTTAGCACTTCACTTGATTTGGAGAATGGCGAAAAGATAACTGCGCACTTCAATCGTGGTGTAATGGGTATCGCTTGAATGGTAGTAGCAGATCCCAACGACGGTCCAAAGATGCCGATGTTTCCCAGTGATCCAAACTTCTTCTCGGCTGCTTTGATTATGATTCCAATGTCCGGTGCTTCTTTGACACCAAGCGTACAGAACCGCCCGCCACTTTCACCATGAGCGCGAGAATCAAAGAAGATCGTGTTGAATCCATTAGTGCTGAAAAGATCTCTCGCCAACCACAATTCGTTTTCTTTGTTGCCGCCCAGTCCATGCAAGACCAGAACCGTTCCTCTAGCTTTCGGAAGGCTGTTGGTAACGAATAAGCACTTCAGCAAGGTCCCGTCATTGGCTGTCGCGTCGAATGGTTGGGCGCGTAGCTTTGTCCAACCGATTTGCGTGCGGGTTGTCAGCTTTCGCTCTAACCATGTTGTTGAAAACCGAACGTCATTACTGAATAACACCCTAACAACGAGCAAGGGAGTTTTGTACCAGTCTTTGAACAGAGCGATACCGAGAAACAGGACTGTCAGACATGTAAAGAATATGGGTTTAATGCGCCGTGTGGATTGCTTCATGATTTACCTCCTTTGGATTGTTTTGGAAATGCAGAACATGATGCCAACACCGACTAATAATAATGCCAGAATAGAAGGAGGAATTTAAGAAAGCATGAATAACTACTGTTTCTTAAAAAGAATTACTTCAAGAAAAGGAACGCCTAGCCGTTCAACCTGCAACTGGTTACTCTCGAGTGTGACCCGTAGGGTCTCTTTGTTACCGGTAATGTCATTCACACCTTCCATCTGCAAAATCTGCGTGCCTACAACCTGCGGAATGGCAGCGAGATTAACAAACCGGTCAGACGTGTCTTTCGCACGAATTTCCAGCCGATACTTAGCATTATCCTCTCGGGTAACAAAAAGAACCCGTCCGCCGCTTTCGTCGGCATACCTTCCTATTGGGAGTGCGAGATTGTTCCTCGGTGAGTCTTGCTCTTGAGACTGACAGATTGAAGCAGTCGTCACCGGATCTTTATTAGAAACTGACACCGTCTTGCATGCCAAGCAAAGCATGCAGGTGCAGACTGAAAACGAGTATAGAAGTCTCACGCTAGTGCCCTATGGTTGGTAGCTGACCGGAACGCAGTCGTATTGCAGCAGCAGCACAATGCCGCCTTTGACCCTTGCGTTCACTGTGACGCTGCCGAATTTCGGAATGCTGCCGGTGTATTCAGCATCGGTTACCTTCAGATAGGCGTGACGGATCATCTGCCGGTCTGTGTCCACATACATGTCACCGACCACTTTGGATGGATCACCGAAATCTATACCGATTTCACGCTGTCCACCGTCAGCAGTCTCAGTCCGGTAGCGCAGCTTTGAGATGATTCGTTGCCCCTCGATTGGTCCAGACGGTGTGAACACAACGCGAATGCCGTTGAATGGCTTGTGTGCGAATGAATCTGGGGAAGCCGTTGTTCCGCTGTTGGGGTAGCGATCCAAAGGCGGTGTCGCTTGCTTGAATTCCTCGGCCCGCACAACGGCCTGACCGGTGAAAGCGCTTTTCAGTGTTGGATAGATCAGTCCGCCGAGAACAGTTCCGTCCATTACCCAAGTGTCTCCGGCTTTCCGGTCTCGGTCTCCCAGCGCTGCGTTATAGAGCAGGCTGGCTTCTCGCCTAATGACATCGCTGACAATTTCGGGTGGTTGTTCGGTTTGAGACGGTTCGTAATTTGAATCAGCCATTGCGACTTTCAGAGCTGCGTTGCGTGCTTGCGTGTCGGAGCTCCAACTGAGAATGAAGGTCTGCCCCTTAAGTTTGGGAATGGTTTCAAACATCGGTGCAACCTCGTCGACCATCTTGGCAAATTCATTCTTCTTCGGGCGAACTACTATGAAATCCTTCGTGATTCGACTTTGTACCATGTCATAATCGCTGCCTTCTCCCGCGTATTTCCTGAAGATGTGCCACAATCGTTCACGCAGAGGAAATCCGCTGATAGTGACGTACGTGTCACCTACGACCTTACTCATTTCGGCAACTTCATAGCGGCGGATTGCGCTACCCTGATCTCGGTTTCCTCGATGCATATCGGTGGTGTACTTCAATTTGCCCGAGTAAAAGAGAGGCCTGCTGCCGACTCCTGAAATTGGTTTTCCAGACGCATCGCCGAGGATTTCGACGTTATTTGCCTCAAATGAAAGTGTTAGTGTGCTTTCGTATTTAACGTTCGGCTGCCACAGAAGCATTGTCTTTGACACGTCCTCAACCTTACTCTGAAAGCGGACACCACGATTTTGGTGAGCTGAGGCGGCAGCGCTGACTAGCAACGCGGATACTAGCAGCAAAGTTATGAAGGCCCACGATGGCTTAGCGAAGTACATGGTAATGTTCTCCCTTCTGGATTCTCTGGCAGGCAATAACGAGGTAGATGGTGTTGAGGACAACCAAGGCGGCGATCTCCGGCAGCATCAATCGCCAAAACAAGAACCGGAAAAAGTGCCGGAACTGTTTGTTCGTAGGTCGCTGTTCTGGATCTGGTGTTCTCCATTGCTGAATTTGTGACCATAGTTTGGGGTTGGCCTCGAAAGCGCGATTCAGGGCAAATTTCCCGCGCTCGCCGGGCCGATCAACGTGTGATGTGTTGCTGCTAAGTATTCGCCCTAGGTTATGAAAGTACCGTTGTGGCATGAGCAGAGAAAGGTCTTCTAAGAAGGCTTCGCCCTTGTGCAACCCGAGTGCTGGCAGCGGATCGCCACCATGCCGCACGTCATCGAAGAATGCTGAGCGCGGCGTTACTTTCCACCAAACCGCCAGCAACGGGAATCGGCTCTCTCTCCCCAATACGGTCGCTGAGATTACCGCTTGGAGCACAATGACAGCGACCGCGGCACGCACGGAACTAGCTTGTTCCTTAAACGACGCGCTAAACATCGTTCCCAAGCATACGCCGCTTGTGGCCGCGGCTAGGAGAGCAGTGACAAAGATGAAAACGGCAAGCCCCCATTGGCTTTGTGCTGAGAGCATGCCGGTCGCGCCTTGGCTGTCGGGAATACGCAGTTGGAAGTCGCCTTGGGCAAAAACCGCAACCAGAGTGTCAAGCATCACTAGCCGGTCCAACGCGAGCACTGTCGCGGCAAACAAGGCGACCTGAAGACAGGAAATGGCCAGACTGACCGATGCAACAGCCAACAAGTGCCTGCGGAAGTTCAAGCGGTTGCCGAGTACCCAATAGCTCCATTCTCCACCGGCCGCTTCACCATTGAGCGTCTGGCAACTTCCAAACAACCCAAGCCAAAAGGCATAAAGCGTTGAAAAGAAGATGAACTTGTCGTCTTTCGGCGGGCTGGAACTCATGAATGCCAGCATGATCAGTATCGCTACCAAGATGGGCAACCCTCCCAACTGCACGATGCGCCACGTCTCCGGTAGCACGCGCCGGAGCTTCTTGAAACCCAAGCATTCCCGGCGTTGCGCTGCTTGTGGCAGTTCACGCCATTCGCGCCGAAGACTCGCCGGCGAACAAACACGCCTGCTAAATTGGCGACGAAGATCGAGCGCGAAACTATTCATCGTTGGACTCGTCGAAAAAAGCGCGCTCCAGTTCAGGGGACGATCTACGTTCAAGGATTTCAATGATCGACCGCCAACCGTCCATCTCTTTTCCGCCTTCGGCAAACTGTGCGAAATGCTCGAAACTTTCTCGGACTGACCCTTGAAACACTAGGCGGATCATGCTGGGAGGAGGGCGCGGTTGGGCAAGTTGCTCATCCCTATCCAGAACCAAAACCTCAACAGAATCCGGGAGGTCTGGCACTAGGTGGGCAAATGCGTGGGTCGCCACAACGGTTGTAATCTCAGTCCCGTTGGAGTGAGCCTTCTCGACCAGTTCATACAAGAAGAGTTGGAACCTTGTTTCGCTGAGAACATCCAACCCCGTCGTTGGCTCGTCGAGCAGGATTAAAGCGCGTCTTCCACTCGCCGCCGGTGACGCGTTGTTGCGCGGATAAATCGCTGTCAAACGAGTAGCCAATTCCAAGCGACGACGCTCTCCGCCAGACAACTGATGTAGTGGCTGATCCAGATTTTTAGCAGACAGCACAAAAGGTTCTGCACAGGCCACTTCTCTGACCAGCTCTCTGGCTTCGGCCAAACTTTTGGCAGATCCACCGACACATAGCACAAAGGCCATCGCCTCCAGTGCCGGCAAATCCTCCGCCCGGTCCTGTGGAAAAGTTTGCGGTAAGTAAATGATCGCATTCTGACCATCTATGGGAAACAACGGTGAGAAACTGTTTCTACGCTTACCGTCTGGCGGCAATATGTTCTTACCAAAGACTTCCCATGCAGACCAACGCATTGCGTTCTGCCAAGCGAAAGGTGGGAATCCAGCAAGCAAACTGAGGAACACTGATTTGCCGCGCCCGCTTGCGCTCACCAATGCGTATGTGCGGTTGCGTTGCAGCCGCAAGCTCCGCACGCTCATTCCGATGGCCTTCCCACGACCCATGCTGTCTGGATTTGCTCGGAAATCCGTGAGGCGAACTACATCGCTTTCGAATGCCGTAGCCATACTGTTCTCATTTTATGGCCGGGATTTCGGAATCTCAGAGCGGGTCGCGAGATAATGGATGGTCAACCGCACTTTACCGGCCGCCTGCAATCCGCTTGTGATCACCATGTCCGGTAGCACTTCCCGCGAGGCATCGGTCTGAAAGTCCAGAATCGCCTCGCGAACCATTGCGGTTTTCGCGTCCACGTAGATTGTCGCTTCTGTCTGATCGTTGATCTTTGCCCTGAACTTCGGCTCGACGTACTCCAGATTGGAATGGACGGCTTCGCGTTTGATCTGCGCAGATGGAACAATGTGGAGCACTTGGGCAGTGTACGTCGCTCCGCCATCCTTGTAGTGCTCGCTCTTGCGCGTTGGATCGTCCTTCTCGTACTTGAGTACAACCCGGCCCTGAAAGTTTCCCTTCAGGTCAGGATGCAGAAACCCCGACAAAACACTACCATCAATCGTCCAAACATCGCCAACCCTTCGAGTTCTGCCATCGAAGATAGCCTTATTCAGGGCGAGCGTTTCACGCTGAAGCACAGCCCCAACGCGCTCGCTCGATGGTTCCGGTAGCGAGGCAATCAGCTTCTTGGCCTCGCCAGGTTTATCCATCACTGCTGCGAGTTTCTCTGCGGACTCAGTGCCGTCATGGACCTTCAGTTGATTGCCCTGCGTTTGCATCACAAGGAATCGGTTGCGAAAATCTTCGGTCATCTGCACGGCGAGGTTGTCCACGCCCTTTAACTCGACTGCGAAGGGCAGCTTCGCAAAAACCTGCGAATCAGTCTTAATCTGAAAACCGTCTTTCTCGATAGACAATCCTTGACCGCGAAGATACTGCTCCGTTCCTTCTTGTGCTTTCTTACCCAAATACGTGCCGGCACCGGTCGCGTCCACGACCTTTGGTGGAATTGGCTTCTTAAGCACGTAACTGGAAACAATACTTCCAATCCAATTCACTGCTTGCCTAGCAATTTCCTTGATGCCGCCGCTGAACAGCCATTGGTGCATCCCCTGAGTTGTGTTTGTCAGGTATTGGAACTTCCCGCTGAGCTTTCGATCCACATGAACAGATTCGTAGTACCGCGCCAATAGAGGGTTCGGTGAACCTTCCAGCGCAAAGGAGTTGATATGTGCGATACCACCAAGGCGCAGTGACGCACCCGCTAACAAGTGTTTCGCTGCGACTTGATCAATCCAGCGTGGCGTATCTCCCGGCACAAACTTGGTTTCACACACAAGCTCGAACTCTGCGGCGTGGTAATATTGGTAACCAGCCTGCCATGACGTTCGCCACCACTCTCCCGGCTCCACGTCGGAAAGCGGCTTTTGCACTTTCACCATACCCTCTTGTTGCGCAAAGACGAGATGCACAAAAAGCAGAGTAATGGCAAACATCACGACACTGATACGGTTTGCTTTCATAGGATTTCCTTTCTAGCAACGTTTTGATTTTCGGCTCAGGAGTAACAGAAACACGACAGCTACGATTCCACCGACGATCAGAATGATACGGTAATCTTGTGCTGGGGGTTGGGGTTGTTCTGACGACGGGTAGCTCACATTCGAATCCAGTAAAAAGCGACGGATAACAAATACGTTCGGATACACATCAGGCCTGTCAGGATCCAAGCCGATCTCTTGAGGCGACACCGCCGACTGAGTGGTAAGCATACCAGCAATTTGCAGCCGGGTTTTATCGTGCAGCCGCAACGCCCACCAGTTGACCAACGGGAAATTGATATTTCGAATCCGGTGGCCTGCTGTCACATAGACGGGCAAGTCGTTCCGCCTGCTATCCGGAATGGCGATTGCCCAAAATGAGTTGCTCTCCGTCCCTGACGATTCGCTTCTGATCGGCAAGACACGGAAGAAGTACCCGTCTGCTGCAATTCGCCTTTGGTTATCATAATCTCCATCAAACGCCGCCTTCATAGTGATTTGCCCCGCACTCATCACCGATGACTGAAACCCCAATTCCGCGATGCTCTTGGCATACCGTCCATTCCGAACTGCAAATCTTGTTTGTGCTTCAGTAATGGCTAGTAGGCCATCAAGCGCTG
Organism: Verrucomicrobiota bacterium; assembly: GCA_016871575.1. Taxonomy (GTDB): domain Bacteria; phylum Verrucomicrobiota; class Verrucomicrobiia; order Palsa-1439; family Palsa-1439; genus CAIKAP01. Next base: position 31,145 of record VHCW01000028.1, on the reverse strand, counting down.
TTTGTTCGCACCTTCGCGAGGAGTCTGCGCGGACGTTATTGAGAGTGAAAAGAACAGCAACAAAAAAGAAGACTATGTGCCTCTGTAAACCCTGAATGGGTGAGGATTGACCGTGTCTTGTTATCGTCATTTACGCTCATTTCTTGCACACCCAGCAGATCCAGAGCGATAATTTCGGTAACAACCAGTACCTAAACAAAATGGGGCGCACTTACTCACGCCCCACGGTAGGCACTGGTATGCCTTCAAAGGAACGCTTTCGGCACGCCCTTGTGGGGCGTGCTTTCAAGCACCGTCCTTTGATCGAAATTACCAGTTTCACCGTGGACAGCAGCCGAAGCAGCAAATATTTAGTTGTTACCCGAATAATACTCCGACAAGAGCGGACGAATCAAGCCGGAAGTGCCCCTGAAGTGCCCCTGAAAGTGCCCCCTGAAGTAATAAGCTACTCTTTAGGCCACCCCTTCGGAATGCGTTTCACCCAAGCAGCACGTGACTTCTTCAATGCACGGTAATCGGCTCCTGTTGAGATTGCCCAATCCCTTTCATCTCACGATAAAACGGGCTGAGCAGCAATACTTTCTTGAATTTCGCCAAGGCAGCGTCTTTCCCTGTGATTTCTGCTGGCCACGCCATCTCGAAGAACTTGTAAGCAAGCGGTTCATGGCCGGTATAGATCAAGTTCAGCATCTCAACCCAAAGACCAGCCGGCGAACCCCATGTACCGGGATTAGCTTTCGTTTTCTCATACACGGCTTTTGCTTTGCGTGCTTTCTTTTGTAGCTCGTCTTCTGTCGGCGCTGGCTTGTACATCAGATCAGGTGCCACGAAATAACCGTCATCCTTGTAACGCAACACCACACGCTCGACAGGTGAATCAATAAAACACGTGAACTGGTAGGCATAGGTCCAGTCTCCTATTTCAACCTCCAGTTTACCGTCGTTATCCAAGTCTTCGAAAACCGCCGTGCTATCCGCAGCGTCAATCACCGCTATGGCCCTGAACCGTTTGCCAATCTCGAATATGTGATACCGCAAACAGCAATGAGCGCCGCCCGTGTATTCCAGAACGAGAAGATTGGGTTGGCCGTCACCGGTAATTTCCATGCCCATCGGAAATGCCCTTTCGTTATCTGAACCCTCAAAGGTTTCATTGACCATAAACGAGTTGCCTGTTTTGGCATAAAGCCGTTTATTGCCCTGAAGAATCTCAAATAAACTCTCAAACGTGTTCGTGTTTTTGTAGATTCGGAGTGTGTAATCCCGGAAGGTGGCTTCTTTCTCCAAAAGTCCATCCGACTGGAAATTCGGCGGCATGATCTCTGCGATTGGCGGTTCCGGTGGTGCTTGTCGTGCTTGTTGCATAATTGACAAGACCAGTTGATTCATCTCCTCTTGTGCTGGGTCGCTGGTGGATACTTCGGTACTGCTCGGTTGGTTGGTGGAAGATGCTGTTGGCTTGGTTGTGCTGCACGCCATGACCAATAGACACAATGCTCCCATGAAAATACTCCGCTTCATTGTACGACCTCCTTGTGATGGAACAAATACCACCAGAAGATGGGGAAGGCAATTTGAATATCTGGGAACGGAGACAGAGCTTGAAACTTGAAATTGGCAATAGGATGGGAAAGAGGGTTTCATCCTCTCGCAAACGCAAACAGCAATTGAGTAACCTGTGGCGGTGCCTCGGCTTCATTGGCTTGGCCACCTTTGTTCCGCACTGCACGGGCATAGAAGGCTGACTCTGTAAGCCGAGAATGCAGTTACTGGCTCACAGACAGGCGAGCACGCCCTTGTTGACCTCGGTGGCTTTCTCCGGGCCGCACAGGATCTCGACGAGCTTGAATGCAAACTCCATCGCGGTGCCGGCGCTGCGACTCGTCACCACGGGGCCGTCCACGACAACTCGTTCTTCGCTGTATTGCTTGGCGCGCGCCGTGACTTCATCGCGCACGACCGGATGCGACGTGGCGGCGCGACCTTCGAGCATGCCATACGCGGCGAGAATGCCGGGCGCGGCGCAAATCGCCGCGATGCGACCGTTGCGCTGCTGGATGTTCTCGATGATCCGGTGGACGCGCGGGTCAGCGCGGAGATTGTTGGTGCCGGGTTGGCCACCGGGCAAGACGAGCATATCGAAGTCGCCGGCGTTCACCTCATCAAGCAAACAATCCGGCAGGTGTCGGGTGTTACGTGAGGCGGGAATCGGACCGGACTGCGTGCCCGCGACGACAACCTCGACGCCGGCGCGGCGCAGAATGTCAATGACGGTGATCGCTTCGATCTCCTCGAAGCCGGGCGCGAGCGGGACAAGAACTTTCATGGCGGCGTGAGCGGCGGCATCGGGACGGTGTTGGTGTCCACCTTGATGCGGACAACGCTGAACTGGCTGGTCTGCGTGCCGGTGACGCGGAGCTTGAGGTAGTCACCGGGTTTGAGTTTGTCGGCGGTGAGTTTTTCTTCGCCGCGAAAGATGTAGGTGCGCGGCGTGAGGAAATAGGTGTGTTCGCCTTTGGGCGTTTTCAGGAGCAACTCGCCGGATTTCGGTTCGAGTTTGACGACGGTACCGCGCACAAACGGGGCGGTGGTGTTGGTCTGCGCGATCGCGGACGCGGTCAGCAGGAGCGTCACGAACAACGCCTTCATGGGCGCACGCCTTGGCGGAGGACGATTGGGCCGGTGCCGGGGACTTCGAAGAACAGTGTGGTGTTGCCGACTTGGATGCGGTCGCCGGGGGCGAGTGTGCACTCGAAGACGCGGGAGCCGTTGCGGTAGGTGCCGTTGGCGGAACCGAGGTCTTTGAGGTGGAACTGCTGGTTGTGATAAATGATGCCGCAGTGAATGCGCGAGAGAAACGGGTCGCGCACTGGAATATCGGAATCCTTCAGCCGTCCGATGACCAGCGGGTTTTCACCGGCCTCCAGGAGTTTCTCGGTGCCGTCGGATTGTTTGTACATGATTGCCGCCATAAATTCAGTATTCCGACCTGTTTATCTACCGGATTCCATGGGGGCTGTCCACCGAAAATGTCCGCTAAATGTCCGCTAAATGTCCGCTCTTGCGGAGAAGGGCGCAAGTTTGCTACGGTGTGCGTCATCATGAGTGATGTTCGAGTCAGATTTGCGCCGAGTCCAACGGGGTTCCTCCACATTGGCAGCGTCCGCACGGCGCTGTTCAACTGGTTGTACGCCCGCCATACCGGCGGCACGTTCATTTTGCGGGTCGAGGACACCGACACGGCGCGCAACACGGAGCAATCGCTCCGCACCATTCTCGACGGCCTGCGCTGGCTTGGCCTCGACTGGGACGAAGGCCCGGACAAAGAGGGTTCCGTCGGCCTGTATTTCCAGTCGCAGCGCGCCGACATCTACCAACGGCGCGTCGCAGAACTCATCGCCAAGGACATGGCCTACGAACGCGACGGCGCCATTCGTTTCCGGATGACGCGCCAGCCGATTGAAGTCCCGGATGTCATCTGCGGCGGCGTGGTCCGCTCGCTGAACGAAACGGAGATGCTCGACCCCGATTTTGTCATCGTCCGCAGCGACGGCAATCCCGTGTTTCATTTCGTCAATGTCGTGGACGACATGGAAATGAAGATCACGCACGTCATTCGCGGCGAGGATCATTTGTCGAACACGCCGAAACACATCGCGTTGTTCCGCGCCTTCGGCGTCGAGCCGCCGAAATACGCCCACATTCCGATGATCCTCAACCTCGACGGCTCGAAGATGAGCAAACGCGACCCTGACCCGGCGAAGGCGCGGCTCGCGTCGCTCGCCAGCTACATCGAGGACGGATTTGTCAGCGAGGCCGTCCGCAATTATCTTTGCCTGCTCGGATTCTCGCCGAAGGACGGCAAGGAAGTCCGGCCCATCGAGGAGTTCATCGCGATGTTCGACCTCCCGCAGATTCTCCGGCACAACGCCCGCTTCGACATCACGAAACTGACGTGGATGAACGGCGAATATCTCCGCGCGATGCCCCTGGAACAATTTCTGCCGCTGGCGAAGCCGTTCGTGGCCCACGACGATGCCCGCGTGCTGGCGCTGGTCAAGGAGAAGGTCAAACTGTTGAAGGAACTGCCGGAGTGGACGAACTACTTTTTCACCGACGACTATCCGTTTGATCCTGCCGCCGTGGCCAAGTCGTGCAGCGCGCCGCAGACCGGCGAGCGGTTGCTGAAGCTCGCTGCGGCTTACGAGCAGGCCGCCTCGTGGGACGCGGCCGGCCTCGAAGCGGGGCTGAAGGAACTGGCGCGGCAACTCGGCGTGAAAACCGGTGAATTGATTCATCCGTGCCGCGTGGCCGTGTCCGGCAAATCGGCCGGGCCATCGTTGTATCACATGCTGGAAGTGCTCGGACGCGACCGTGTGCTGGCGCGCCTGCGGCGGGCGGCTGACCAACTTCGCGCATGAACGACACCACCAACAAACTGACGCTGGCCAATAAGATCACCATTTGCCGGATCTTGTTGATCCCGGTTTTCATATGGCTGACGCTGGATTACATCCGCGACTATCAACGGGGTCATGCCGCGGAATGGGAACGCATCCTCGCGTGCATCGTCTTTGCGCTGGCGACGATTTCCGACGCCGTGGACGGGTACATTGCGCGCCGGTACAAACAGAAGACCGAACTGGGGTCCTTCCTCGATCCGTTGGCGGACAAGACGCTGCTGGTGACCGCGTTGATTCTGCTCAGCATCCGGTTTGAGGACGGCTCGCCGTTTGCGCCGCTGCCGTTGTGGTTTCCCGTGCTGGTGGTCAGCCGCGACCTGATTCTGCTGGCCGGCACGATGCTGATTCACATGTTGACCGGCAAAGTGACCGCCCGTCCGCGGCTGGTGGGCAAATGCGCGACATTTTTCCAGATGATCACGCTCGGCTGGGTATTATTGAAGGTGGATACGCCGTCGCACCATTGGGCGTTGTACGCGGCGGGATTCTTTACGCTGGTCTCCGGCGTCTGGTACGTTTTCGACGGCGTCAAACAACTGAACGCCTCCGAAAAGAAGTAGGGGCGCACAGCGTGCGCCCCCGATGGAATGATCAAGCGCGGTTACGCCGCTGTCAGGTCCTTCACCAATTGCTCGCGGACCGCCAGATCGGCGAAACGATGGGGATCGGCCATGCCGGAATCGAGCCGCGACTTGCGCGTGGCGTACTGGCCGCGCTCGTCGGACAGAATCTGCCACGGATCGGCTGAGTCCTGTTTGGACTCGGCGATGTTCAGTTCCGCGTTGACCATGCTGGTGTGCGAACCGAACTGGCTCGGATACGTCGGGGCTTTGTCTTTGCCGCCTTTCTTGTCGTCCTTTGCTTTCGGTCGTGCCGGGGTGGTGCCTTTGGGTGCTGTTGCCATAATGATATTCCTGCTTTCTTTGTCAAGGGAGCGGTTATTTACGCCACGGCCTGCCTGCTCGTCAAGCCTGCTACTGGATCCATTTCAATTTCGCGCACAAGAGGAAATACCACACCGGCAGCAGCACCAGCGTCAACACCGTGGCGAACAGCAGACCGAAGATGTGCACGGAACAGAGCGGATGCCAGAGCGCGCCGCCGGTCAACGCCAGCGGAATCAGTCCGGCCACCGTGGAAAGCACCGTCACCAGCACGGCGCGCAACCGCACCAGTCCCGCCTGCACCAGCGCCTGTTTCAATTCCATTCCCTCGCGGCGCGCTTCCTCGATGAAATCGCTGAGCACAATGATGTGGCTGACGATCACGCCGGCCAGGCTGACCATCGCCAGCATCGCCATGAACCCGAAATTGGCGCGCATCAGCGCCATGCCGACAAACGCGCCGATCAATCCCAGCGGCACTGTCAACATCACCACCAGCGATTTCATCACCGAGTTGAACTGCATCACCATCGCCAGCGTGATCAACGCCAGCGACACCAGCACCACCAGCGTCATGTCGCGCTGGCTCTCGCGGATTTCCTTCTCTTCGCCGGCATAGCGCAACGCATACCCGGCGGGCAACCCGTCCTGAAGCCGCCGCAGCGCCGGGCGCGCGCGTTCGAGCACCTTCGACGGCAGTTCGCCGAACCGCGAGAACGAGCTGACCGTCACCGTCCGCAACTGGCTGTAGTGCGGGATGGCGGCGTATTCCGGTTTCACCCGCACGTCGGCGAAACTCTCCAGAGGAATCAACCGGTGTTGCCGGCGCGACTCGACGTACAGCCGCTTGATCCGGGCCGCCTCGTTGCGTTCCTCCGGACGCAACCGGATGACGACGGGGACGAGATGGTCGCCCTCGCGCAACTGCGTGACCGGCAGCCCCGCGAACGCCGCCTGGCTGATCCGTCCCACCAGCGTGTTGTCCACGCCCAGCGTGTTGGCGCGCTCCTGGTCAATCACAATCTCCAGCGTCGGCACCCGCCGGCCGAGGTCGTCGCTGACGTTGTAGCCGCCGGCGGCCCGCAACAGGCCGGCCACCTGGTCGGCCAGGCCGCGCAACACATCGAGGTCGTCGCCGCTGAGGCGGATCTGGATCGGCTCGTTGACGGCGGGGCCTTGTTCGAGTTGTTTCACCGTGCAGCGCGCGCCCACGACCGCTTTCGCCAGTTGGTCCCGCAACAGCGGCACCAGCACCGGCGCGTCCTCCTGGCGCGCGGTGTTCACCAGAACCTGCGCGCGGTGGTTGGCGTTCGGTTCCGGCGCGACGTTGTAGTAGAACCGCGGCGCCGTGCCGCCGGCGAACACCGCGGCGGTCTCGACCTGCGGATGCCCGCGCAGGCAGGCGACAATCTGCTGGCACACGTCGCGGGTCTGCACGACCGACGCCGTCTCCGGCAGCGTCACGTCAATCAACAACTGGTTGCGTTCCGCCGGCGGGAAGAATTGCCGGCCGAACAGCGGCGTCAACAGGAGCGCCAACGCCAGCAGCCCGTACCCGATGGCGACGAAGCGGAACGGATGATCGAGCGCGTGCTGGAGCAGCCATTTGTATCTCGGCAGCACGGCCAGCACCGCCCGGTCGACCACCGCGAACAACGGGAACGTCCGCGCCTCAGCGCCCGCCGAGAAATCCTTCTGGCCGCGCAACACGTAGTAGCCCAGCAACGGCACGAACGTCATCGAAACGATCCGCGACCCGATGAGCGCCAGCGTCACCACCAGCGGCAGCGCGCCGATGAACGCGCCCTTGTCGCTCGGCAACAGCCGCAGCGGCAGGAACGCCAGGATGTTGATCAACGTCGCGTACAAAATCGCGTGGCGCAGCTTGAACGGCCCCTCCCACGCCGCGCGCGCGCGCGGCTGGCCGGCGGCCAGTTCGCGGTTGATGGCGTCGGAGGCGACCACCGGGTCGTCCACGAGCATCCCCAGCGCGATGATCAGCGCCGCAATGGAAATCTGGTGCAGCGGCACGCCCAGCAGGTGCATCCCGCCGAAGGTGAACGACACCGTCAGCGGAATCGCCAGCGCCACCACGAGCGCCGAACGCAAATCCATCAGGAACACCGCCACGATCACCACCGCCACCACCGCCTCAATGAAACACCGCAGGAAATGATCAATCCGATGGCGCACCGATTTCGGCTGGTCGGAGACCGTCAGGATCTCCACGCCTTCCGGCAGCCGCGCCTGGAACCGCTCGAGCGCGCGCCGGCATTCCTCCTGGAAGCCGGCGATGATCTGGCCGTCTTTCATTTCCACCGCCACCAGCGTCGAGCGCCGCCGCGCCAGTTCCCGGCCGGGACCGTCCCGGGAAAGAATCTCCACGTTGTACGAAATCGGCGTCTCGTATGAGCGGCGCACCTCGAAAATGTCGCGCAAGTACACCGCCCCGCCATCCGCGCTGCCGCCGACAATCGCGCCCTCCAGCTCCTGCTCGTTCTTGAACTCGCCGCTCAGTTGCACGAGGAAATTGTGCCCCTCGCCCCGCAGGATGCCGCCGGGGATGACGGCGTTGCGGGCGGCAATGGACCCCATCACGGTGTCCGCGCTGATCTGATAGCCTTCGACCGTCGGAATCGAGAACAACAAATACACCACCTCCGGCACAACGCCGATCCCGGTCACGCGCCCGGCGCCCGGCGCCTGGTACAACTGGTCGCGCAGCTCCTCGGCCAGCATCTCCAGCCGCCGGTAACTGTAGCGCGGAATCGCCCGCGCCCGGATCTGCGGCAGCGGGTCCTCGTCGCCCACCAGCACGAGCGGGTACGGGAAATCCGGGTGCAACGACCGGTCGGCGCCGACCAGCTCGTCGGCAAACCGCTCCAGCAGTTTCTCAATCTCTGCGCGCGCCGATTTCGTCCCGAACTCCGCCAGCATGAACGAATCGCCGGCGCAGACCTGCGCGTCCCAGCCCGCCGCCTCGCGCTGGAGGTACTGGACGAATTTTTGCGACACGACCGCCCGGTAACTGCGCGAGATCGCCGGCGGGAAAAAGGCGACGACGGCCGCCCGTTGTTCCGCTCCGGTTCGGCTGCGGAGTTGCGCGAGCCGGTGGCGCACGAGGTTCGCGCGCGCGATGCATTCGGCGTCGCTGATCGGCGGGCTGGTGATCGCGTACAACAACGTGATCGTGTTGCCGAAATCGGTGTCCAGCCACGGCTCGCCGCAGCCTTGGGGCAGCGACACCTCGCGGAGCTTGGCGCGGAGCTTGTTCCATTCCTCGTCCACGCCCCTCTGGCTCGAAAACAACAGCGACACGTGGATGATCGAGACGCCGTCGCGCGTTTCGGAGGAGATCTCGTCCAGCGATTGCAGCTCGGCCACCTTCTGCTCGATCTTCTTGGTCACGAGCTGTTCCATCTTGATGGCGCCCGCGCCGGGGAAACGGGTCACGATGAGCGCGCGCCGCTCGGGAATCTTCGGGTCCTCCTGCTGCGCGAGCCGGGTGTACGACACGCCGCCCCACACCAGCAACGCCACCAGCATCAGCCACGACACTTCGCGGTGCTGCACAAAATACTCGCTGATGCCGCCTTTCAGTTTGCTGATGGCCTCATTCATCAACCGGCCGCGCCTCCACCGGGGCGCCGTCGTAGAGATTGGCCGCGCCGGCCACGACCACGCTCTCGCCGGCCTTCAGCCCCTCGGTGATGATGATCGAGTTGCCCACGATGTCGTCGGTCTTCACCGCCCGCTCGCGCGCCGCGCCGCCGGCGACGACGAAGACGATCAGCCTGCTGCCGCTGGTGCTCAACGCCGACAACGGCGCCAGCACCGAGCCGGGTTCCACGCGCCGCCCCGTGTCGAACGGCACCGACGCCGTCATGCCCGATTTGATCCGGCCGTCGGGATTGGGAATCTTGATGGTGACCTTGAACAGGCGCGTGCCTTCCTTGGCCGCGACGCCGACTTCGGACACCCGCCCGACGATCGGCTCGGCTTCCAGCGCGGCAATGGTGACGGGAATGGCCTGCCCGACCCGGATCCGGCTCACGACGGTATCGGGCACGCCCAGCTCGACGGACATCACGCCCAGGTCGCCCACTCGCAACACCGGTTTGCCCGGCGAAGCGGTTTCGCCGTTGCGATAAAACCGGGCGAGAATGACGCCGTCGAACGGCGCGCGCAGCGCCGAGTCTTTCAACGCCTGCTCGGCCTGCCCGAGTTGGGCGTCGGCGGTCTGCTGGTTGGAGACGGCCATGTCGTATTGCTGCTGCGAAATCGTGCGTTCGGCCAGCAATTGCTTGAATCGCCCAAGGTCTTTGCGGCAGAGATCCGCGTGCGCCCGCGCCGCCTTGGCGGCATTGACAAAATCGGTCTGGACCAACCGCGCCAGCAGCGCGTCCTTCTTCACCGGCGTCCCCTCGTCCCAGTCCTTGTCGGCGGACGCCCCGATCAATTCGAGGATGCCGCCGACTTTGAAACTCAGGTCCGGTTCGTTGTCGGCGCGGACCAGCGCGATGTAGGACGGCGAGGTGTCGCGCTGGCTCTCGCCCAACGGCGCCGCCGGCGCGACGCGCACGACAAGCTTTTGGGGTTGCGCGGTGTGTTTCTCCTTGCAGCCGGCGCTGAGACTTGCCAGCGCCAGCGCCAAAACGATCAAGCCAATTCGCGTTCTCATGACGCCGCCCAGAGTCCGCAATCAATCGCCTGCCGTCAAGCGTTTTGCGCGATCGCGAGCGCCAGCGCACGCTCATAACCGCCGTGCGGCGCGACGTGGTCAAGCTCCTGCGACATCAGCGCCGCCTCGTTCAACGGCGCAAACGCCTGTTGGCATCGCATCCCGCACACGTGCGCCATCGTCACTTCCGCCGTGGCCGTGTTCGCGGCAAAATCCTTGTGCAACCGCGCCACGGCGTCGCCCGCGGCCAGTTCGACCGACTCGATGCCCACCTCGGCCACGTCATCGCCGGTGCGTTCCTGAACGGTGACGCGTTTCCGGGCCTGCTCGGGCGGCCATCCGAGCCGGGCCGCGACCCAGCCCGCGTACAACATCGCCCGCAACCGCCCGCCCGCGCTGTGGCCGTGCGCCACGCTCACGCGGCGAATCCGCGCCGGCACATCGTGAAACGAAGGATTGTCAAAACAATCAGCCGTCAGTTTCCGCCACAACGTCAACCGCGCCCAGTTCAGGTCCGCGTACAGGGGCGACGTTGACCGGGCGATTTCCGACGCGAGCGCCGGCAGCCAGCGTTCCGCCGCCGGCCACGTTGCCGTGTCGAAAATGAGCCGGTCGGCCACGGCGCGCAGCCGTTCCCAATGAACGGCGCGCTCAAGGAAATTGCCGCGCCACCACAACACCGCCGGCAAATCGCCTTCCAGCAGCGAGAGCACCGTCGGTGCCAGTTGCGACACCGATGCGCCGGCGGCGCGGATGGTGATTTGCTCGCAACAAATTTGTTTGCGTCCGCCGCCGGCGAGCCGGCAGTGGGCGTTCAGCGCCGCGGCCAACAGCGGCTCGGCGCGTCCCGGCTCGGCTACCAAGACAATCGCACGGCAAGGATGACGCCCGGTCAACTCGCCGACAATGGCAGTCGCGCGCTCGGCGTCGTCCTCTGATTCGCACCAGACGACGAGATTGAACAGGCAGGCGCGCGAGACGGTCTCGCCGCCTTGCTGCCAGAGGGCGCGCAGTTGCCGCTCGATCTGCGCCACGTCCACCGGCATCGCGCCGCCGCCGGTAAACGTCTCCAGCGCCGAACTCATGGCCGTCTCCACTCGCGCCCATCGCGGCCAATCATCTCGTCGGCCGCGCGCGGCCCCCAACTGCCGGCTTCGTACAGCGCCGGGGCCGTCGGGTTCTCAGCCCAGCCGGCGCGGATGCTGTCGGTGATCGCCCAGACGCACTCGACTTCGTCGCCGCGCAGGAACAACGTCGAGTCGCCGACAACCGCATCGTGCAGCAGCCGCTCGTAAGCCTCCGGCGAACTGGCGCCAAATGCGCCGCCGTACCGGAAATCCATCTTGACCGGCTGAATGTTCAACGCCGTGCCGGGCACCTTGGCGTTCATGCGGAGGGAGATGCCCTCGTCGGGCTGGATGCGCAACACAAGCGTGTTCGACTGCAGCGGCACGGCGCTGGCCGCCGCGAACAACACAGCGGGCGACGGCTTGAACTGGACGGCGATCTCGGCCACCTGTTTCGGGAGCCGTTTGCCGTGGCGCAGGTAGAACGGCACGCCGCTCCAGCGCCAGTTGTCGAGGTGAAGCTTCAATGCCGCGTACGTCTCGGTGTTGGAATCGGGCGCCACGTTCGGTTCCTCGCGGTATCCGGCGACCCGTTTGCCGCCGACCGTGCCGCGCGCGTACTGCCCGCGCACGCTGCAATCGCAGGCGCAATTGGGACGGATGGGACGAATGGCGCGCAACAGCTTGACCTTCTCGTCGCGAATGTCCTCGGCGGCCAGCGAGGAGGGCGGCTCCATCGCGGTGAGCGCCAGCAATTGCATCATGTGGTTGGACACCATGTCGCGCAACGCCCCGGCCTGCTCGTAAAACGCGCCGCGGGTCTCGACGCCGAGCGACTCGGCGACGGTGATCTGGACGTGGTCAACGTATTTCTGGTTCCAGAGCGGCTCGAAGATGGCGTTGGCAAACCGCATCGAGAGGATGTTCTGGACCGTTTCCTTGCCGAGATAATGGTCAATGCGAAACACCTCCGGCTCCGCGAACGCGTTGGTCAGCACGCGGTTCAACTCGCGCGCGGTCGGCAGGTCGGCGCCGAACGGTTTCTCGACGATGATCCGTTGCGGCCCGTGCCGGTGCGCGAGACCCGCCGCGCCAAGCTGCTCGATGACGGCGGCGAACTCCGACGGCGCGCACGCGAGGTAAAACAACCGCCGGCCCGCCGTGCCGCGATCGCGGTCGAGTTGTTCCAACCGCTGCCGCAATGCCGCGTACCCTTCCGGCGCGGTGAAATCCGCGCGATGATAGAACAAGCCCCGCGCGAAATTGTCCCAGACGCCGGGGTTGAGCGGGCTGAACCGCGAGAACTGTCCGGTCGCCGCGCGCATCTCGGCGCGAAACTCATCGTCTGATTTTTCCCGGCGCGCGAACCCGACGACCGCAAACCCGGCGGGCAATTGTCCTTCGTGCGCGAGATTGTAGAGCGCGGGAACAAGTTTGCGTTTGGTCAGGTCGCCCGTGGCGCCGAAGATGACCAGCGCGCAAGGCTCCGGCGCGCGCCGCGCCACGATGCCTTCGCGAAACGGATTGTCGGTGAACCGTGTTTCCATGCCGTGCGCGCACACTACCACAGCGCGCGCCCCGGTCAAAGCGCCGGGGTGGGAATGGTGCCGTTGGAAGTTTTGGGCAACTGCTCAATGTGGAGCAGGTTTACAACCTGCTTTTCAATGAAAAACAGGCAGGTTGCAAACCTGCCCCACATTCCTGCCCAAAGCTCTGAACTGGCGCATTCGGGCACTGCCACAACTGTGGCCGCGAGCCTGCTCGCGGCTACAGGGAAGCGAAGGCATGGTGGCAGTGCCGAGATACACAGCACTCGAAGTTTCACGAAAGAAGCGCCTTGAGCCGGGGGCGTGGGCTGGTTATCATCACGGCCAACTTCCATGAGGCGCACCGGCACATTCATCACGTTTGAAGGCGGCGAGGGCTGCGGCAAATCCACGCACATTGAGCGCGTGGCCGCGCGCCTGCGCGCGCGGGGGCGGGAGGTTGTGACGTTGCGCGAGCCGGGTGGTACTGACGTGGGCGAACAAATCCGCCATGTGCTCCAGTACAGCAAACAATCGGTCGGCATGGTGCCGGAGACGGAACTGTTGTTGTTCTGCGCCAGCCGGGCGCAACTGGTGCGCGAGATTGTCGCTCCGGCGCTGGGCGACGGCAAGATTGTGTTGGCGGACCGGTTCTTCGATTCCACCTCCGTCTATCAAGGTGTTGGCCGGAAGATTGACTCCGAAAAGGTGGCCGCCATCAATCGGTTCGCCATCGGCAATTGTGTGCCGGACCTGACCGTTGTGATTGATCTCGACCCGCGCATCGGTCTGGAGCGCGCCAAGGGGCGGGAACAGTTCGACCGCATGGAAAACCAGGCGCTCGATTTTCACCAGCGCGTCCGCCAAGGCTACCTCGACCTTGCCCGACGCGAGTCGCAGCGCGTCAAGTTGGTGGACGGCAGCCGGGGTCTTGCGGAGGTTGGCGAGCAGATTTGGGGGTTGATCAAACATGTCCTTTGACGATTTCAGCGGTGATCGCGCGGTTGCCGAGCGGCTTCAGCGCAGCTTGCGCGAGAACCGCCTCGCGCACGCGTATTTGTTCGCCGGGCCGCGCGGCAGCGGCAAGCGCGCCGTGGCGGCCACGCTGGCGCAGGCATTGAACTGCCTCCAGCGCAAACACGACGCCTGCGGCCGGTGCAAGTCCTGCCTCGACATTGAAAAGGGATCGCATCCCGACGTGCATTGGGTGAAACCGGAGTCGAAAAGCCGGCAGATCAAGATTGACCAGATACGCGAGTTCACCAATGCCATCGCGCTCAAGCCGATGGATGCCCGCGTCAAGGTCGGGGTCATCACGGATGCCGAGTGCATGAATGAGGCCGCCCAAAACGCCTTCCTGAAAACGCTGGAGGAACCGCCGTCGCGCACGGTGATTCTGCTGTTGACCGGCGAACCGCAACGGCTGCTGCCGACCATTCTCTCGCGTTGCCTGCGCTTGTCCTTCGGAGCAATCCTCACGGAACGCACACCGGAACAGGAACGGACGTTGTCGTTGCTCGTCGAGTTCGCCGCCGCCCAACCGCGCGGCATCGCCCACGTGTACCGGCTTCACGCGGCGCTGACGAAACTGCTCGGCGAGATCCGGGCGTCGGTTGAGGAAACCGTGCCGCCGCTGGACGAAGATGTCGAAGCGGAGGGCCGCGAGAAGCTCGAAAAGGAACGCGCCGCCCAGATCGAGGGTGAATATCGCGGCCGCCGCGAGCGGGTGCTGGAGGAGCTGTACACGTGGTTTGCCGACGCGTTGCTGTGCGTGTCCGGCGCGGAGGCGGCGGTTCTTGCGCACGGCGACCACCTCGACGAGTTGCGGCGCGCGACCGCCGGCCTGAGTTGGGAACGCGCGGCGGCGCAACTGGACGCGGTCGAGGGAATCCGCGACGCGCTGGCGCGCCACATCAGCGAGCCGTTTGCGCTCGAAGTCGGGTTGCTGAAACTGATCTAAATGAAACGCTGGCTCCTTGCCTTGACGGGACTGCTGTTGTTGCTGGCGCCGCTGAAGTTCAGCGTGCCGGTCAACCTCCAGTCGCTTGTCGTGTTGCCGTCGTCGTCCGGCGAATGGCTGTTCTGGTCGTGGCCGAACCAGTTCGCCGTGATGGCCGCGGCGGTCATCGGTTTGTTGCTGGTGTTCGAACGCGCACCGGCGGCGCGTCCCGGGCTGCTTGGCGTCTTGGCGCTGCTGTGGCTTCTCACGCAGGCGCTGGCCGTGCCGGCGGCCATTTGCCGGCAGACGGCCTTGGACACGCTGTTGCATTTTGGCGCGTGCGCGGCCGTGTTTTTCGCGGCGGCCCGGTGCGCGCGCGAGCCGGGATGGGAACCGTGGCTGCTCGGCGCGTTGTCGGCAACCGCGCTGCTGGTGTGCGCGACGGCGCTGGAACAACAATTCGGCGGCCTCGACGCGACGCGCCGGTACGCGGCGGAACACGCTGACCTTTCGGACGCGCTCCGCTTGAAACTAACGAGCCGCCGGGTCTTCGGTTCTTTCGTCTCGCCGAACGCGCTGGCGGGTTTCTTGGCGGTGGCATTCGCGCCGGTGCTGGCCTGGCTCTGGTTGAAAGCGGACGGCAAAACAACCAAGATCACCGCGGTCACGCTGGCCGGCGGCGTGATGGGGGCGTGCCTGGCGTTGTCGGGGTCGCGCGGCGGATTTGTGGCGGTGGCGGCGGGGGCGCTGGCTTGGCTGGTGTTGTCGAAAGGTTCCAGCCGTTGGCGGTGGGGATTGGCGATCGTGACGGCGCTTGTGCTTCTCGGTGGCGTGGCGTGGAAAGGCGGTTTCCTGCACCTTGGACGGAGCAGCTTGGAGGCGCGGCTGGATTATTGGGGCGGCGCCGTGCGGATTATCCGAGATTATCCCTGGCTCGGCACCGGGCCGGGGACGTTCGGCTCGATTTATCCGAAGTACAAGACGGCGTTGACGGAGGAGGCGCAGCTTGTGCACAACAATTTCCTCCAAATGTGGTCGGATTCAGGCGTGGCGGCCTTCGTGGTCTTTGCGGCGCTGTGGGCGGTTGGTTTGTGGGAGGCGGCGCGGCTGGCGCGACGGCGCGGCGATGCGCCAAGTGCGGCGCTGGTGGCGGCATTGGTGGCCTGGACAGTGCACGGCCTGATTGACTCCAACCTGTACGTGCCCGGTGTCGCGTTGCCGGCGTTTGCGCTGCTCGGCGTCGTGCAGGGGTTGGCGCGTTCCGGTCAACCGGCAACGACGGATTCCCGACGGCGGGTGCGCCTGCCGCTGGCGGTGTTGGCGGTTCTGGCGGTATTCTGGTTCGAGGGGCGGATGTGCGCGGCATCGGTCGCCTTTGGCAAGGCAAAGGCGGCGACGGACGAAGCCCGTGCGCAGGCGGCGCTGGAGGCGGTCCGTTGGGCGCCGTACAACCCGCATTATTGGGCGGCGCTGGGTGACGCGGCCTTGCAATTGAACGAGACCGAAGTGGCGGTGGGAAGTTACCAAAGGGCGATTGACCTCGACCCGATGCGAGCGGCGCATCACGTTCGCCTGGCCCGGGCCTACTGGTTGGCGGGCAAACGCGGGCCGTCGGTGACGGCTTTGCGGTGGGCGGCGGCGTTAAACCCGACCGACAAAGGCTGCCGGGAGCAACTGAACATGGTTGAGGAAAGCGTTAGACAAGACCGGGGCGGTTTGCTACAGTCCCCGCCATTCTAGTTGAACCTTAAAAGGACACGAGCATGGAACTCGATCAAATCAAAGCAATCGTAGAAATGATGAAGGACAACGACCTGTCGGAATTCTCGATGGAATCCAACGGGCTGAAAATCCGCATCAAACGCGGCCCGGAAGGCGTCCAGCAGGCCGTGACGCTGCCGCCGCCTGCCGCCGTGGCGGCGCCCGCGCCGGCTCCTGCGGTTCCCGCTCCTGCCGTTCCGGCGTCGGACCTCAAGCATGTCACCTCGCCGATGGTCGGCACCTTCTACCGCTCGCCATCGCCCGACTCGCCGCCCTATGTCGAAGTCGGCACCGAGGTGGACGAGGAAACGGTCGTTTGCATCGTTGAGGCCATGAAGGTCATGAACGAAATCAAGGCCGACTGCAAAGGCGTCATCGCTGAAATCGTCGCCGGAAACTCCAAGCCCGTCGAGTTCGGCCAGAAATTGTTTGCCGTCCGACCCAAATAAGAGACCATGTTTGACAAGATTCTAATCGCCAACCGCGGTGAGATTGCGGTGCGTATCATTCGTGCTTGCAAGGAACTCGGCATTCGGACCATGGCCGTGTATTCCCAAGCCGACAGCAACAGTCTTCACATCCAATTGGCTGACGAGGCAGTTTGCATTGGCCCCGGTCCCAGCACCGAGAGCTACCTCAAGATTGACCGTCTCATCAGCGCCGCGGAGATCGGCGATGTCGAAGCCATCCATCCCGGTTACGGGTTCCTTTCCGAGAACGCCCACTTCGCCGAAGTCTGCGAAAACTGCAAAATCAAATTCATCGGTCCCCCCAGCTCCGCCATCCGTGCCATGGGCGACAAAGTCGCTGCCCGCGCTACCATGAGAAAAGCGGGGGTTCCCGTCGTTCCCGGCAGCGACGGCCCGGTCACCGACGAACAGGAAGCCTTTACGGTCGTTCGCAAAATCGGTTACCCCGTCATCATCAAGGCGGCCGGCGGCGGCGGCGGCCGGGGGATGCGCATCGCCCACAACGATCCGGCGCTGATCAAGGGACTTTACACCGCCCGCTCCGAAGCCGAACGCGCCTTCAACAACCCCAACATCTACATCGAAAAGTACATCGAGAACCCGCGACACATCGAGTTCCAGATTCTCGGTGACAACAAAGGCCGCATCGTCCACCTTGGCGAACGCGATTGTTCCATCCAGCGCCGCCACCAGAAACTCATCGAGGAATCCCCCTCGCCCGTCATGAACGCCGACCTCCGCAAGAAGATGGGCAAAGCCGCCATCAAAGCCGCCGAGGCCGTCAAGTACGTCAACGCCGGCACCGTCGAGTTCATCTACAGCGAAGAGAAGAAGGAATTCTACTTCATCGAGATGAACACCCGCGTTCAGGTCGAACATCCCGTCACCGAGGAAGTGACCGGCATTGACCTCGTGAAGGAACAGCTTCGCATCGCCGCCGGCGAGCCGCTGGGCTACGACCAGAAGGACATCACATTCGACCGCGCTGCCATCGAGTGCCGCATCAACGCCGAAGACCCGTTCAACAATTTCCAGCCGTGCCCCGGCAAGATCGAGTTCATGCACGTGCCCGGCGGCCTCGGTGTTCGCGTGGACAAACACGCCTACAGCGGCTACGTGATTCCGCCCGATTACGATTCCATGATTGGCAAGCTCATCTGCTACGGCAAAGACCGCCGGGAAGCCCTCGACCGCATGGCGCGCGCGCTGGACGAATTCGTGATTCGTGGCATCAAAACCACGGTTCCGTTGCACCAGATCATCCTCAAAGACCCCAATTTCCGTCGAGGCCGTTACTCGACAGCGTTCATTGAACGTCTTCTGACCACCCCGCAACCCATCGTTCCTCCCAAGGAACAATAAGCAATACAAAACACCATGACCACTGACAAACTCACCGGAAACATGCTCATCGCCCAAAGCGGCGGCCCCACCGCCGTCATCAACCAAAGCCTCGTTGGCGCCGTCCTCGAAGCCAAGAACCACAAGGAAATCAAAAAGATTTACGGCTCCCTTCACGGCCTCAGGGGCATCATCGAGGAAAACCTCTGCGACCTCGGCAAGGAAACCCGCGCCAACCTCGAACTCGTCGCCCAGACGCCTTCGTCCGCCCTCGGCTCCGTCCGCAAGAAACCGACACCGGAAGATTGCGTGAAGGTGTTCGAGGTCCTCCAGAAACACAACATCCGCTACTTCTTCTACATCGGCGGCAACGATTCGGCGGAGACCACCCACATCATCAACGAGGAAGCCCGGCGACACGGCTACGTGATGAAGTGCTTCCACATCTGCAAGACCATTGACAACGATCTGCGCGAGAACGACCACACCCCCGGCTTCGGCAGCGCTGCCAGATTCGTCGCGCAGGCGTTCATGGGCGACAACCTCGACAACCGCGCGCTGCCCGGCATCAAGATCAACGTCATCATGGGGCGCCATGCCGGCTTCCTCACCGCCGCCGCTTCGCTGGCCCGCGTCTATCCCGACGACGGCCCGCACCTCATCTACCTGCCGGAGCGTCCGTTCAGCATGGACAAATTCCTCGCGGACGTGAAAGCCGTCTTCACGAAGTTCAAACGCTGCGTCATCGCCGTCAGCGAAGGCATTGCCGATGAAAAAGGCGTGGCCATCGCCGCCAAGTTCACCAAGGAAGTGGACAGCCACGGCAACGTCCAGCTCAGCGGCACCGGCGCGCTCGGCGACGTGCTCGCCGACGCCATCCGCAAAGCCGAAATCACCTCCCGCGTTCGCGCCGACACCTTCGGCTATCTCCAGCGCAGCTTTGCCGGCATCGTCAGCGCCGTGGACGCCAGGGAAGCCCGGCTGTGCGGTCAAATGGCCGTCAAGTTCGCCACCGGCGGCAAGTTTGCCAGCGGCAGCACCGCCATCAAGCGCAAACCCGGCAAGAAATACGCAACATACGTTGAGCGCACCGAATTGAAGAATGTCGCCAAGGAAACACGTCACATGCCCGATGCGTTCATCAACAAGGACGCCAACGATGTGACCCCCGCGTTCATCGCCTACGCCAAACCGATTGTCGGCGAGTTGCCGAAGATCGGCCGCCTCAAGGCCGTCAAGGTTGCGAAGGCGTAGCTGATAACCTCCGCGCGGAAGTAATTTGCATTGTGGTGGACACAGAACCGCCTGAGCCGCCGGTTGATTGCCTGTTCTGTTTATCGTTGTGGTTCCAACACTGCCTGAATGCGGATGGATTGGACCTTGTTGAGGTGGAGCGCGAGTTTGCGACCGCGGTTGCTGGCCTGTTTTTCGGGGTTTGGTGACGTCGGCAGCGGCTTGCAATCCATCACCTCGAACGCCGCGCCGGCCGGTTCCTGCAATCGGACGACGAAGTTTTTGCCATTGCGGCTGAGCGTGGCGGTCCGGCCCTTGTCGCTCAAGGCGATCTCGGCTTCGGTATGGAGGAACCACCAGAGTTCGGACGATTTCACCGCCTGCAATTCATCGGTCACGACCAGCCGTTTGCGTTCCGGCATGGTGAACGTGCGCGTGGCGCGACGCACATGCGGCTGATACGCTTCGGTCAGGTCCACAACGGCCATGACTTGTTGTGGAGCGGATTCGAACTTCACAAACTTCGCAACCGCTTTGGGATTCTGGTCCGGCCCCTTGTCCGGGTTGAGCACCGGCAGGTTGTGTCCTTCCGCCCGCACCCGGTAATAGGCGTGACGAGGATTCTTGTGGCGGTGGGCTTGGTAGGTTTCGCCTTCCGTGCCGGAATCCATGATCCAACGTTCGCCGAGCGCGTCCACGATGAAACTGCCGAGGTCAAGGTGCCGGTGGCCGCCGAGGTTCATCGAATCACCGGCTTGAATGCCGACGATGATCGCATCGGGCGCCCATGAACTGCGCATCGAGGCGCACTCGGCCTTGCGAAAATACCGGTCGGGCGGCAATGCCTGAAAATTCATCCCGCGCCCGCGTTCATCGAGCCAGAACAGGTCCATCACGCCACCACGGCGTCCTTTGCCTTCGAGGCCGCTGAGGCGGAACCAACTGTACGCCGGCACATTGTATTTGCGCGCCAGCCAGAAATGTTCCGGGGCCGACACCTGCGAGAGACCGCAATCGGCAAAGTTGAATGAGAGGCGGTCCGCGCCGCTCATGTAAATCTGATAATACCCGCTCAACCCCAGCGCGCCGACCTGCGAGAGTCCAAAGTCGGTGCCGAGGGCGGTTTCCAGCGATGACAGCAACACGATGTTGTACCGTGTGCCGTATGCCCAATACGTGACGCCTTCCGTGCCGGCGCCATCGGGCGCGTAGTGTTTCATTGCCAACGTCACGCTCTGCATCGCCTCGTGAACGATGCGGGATGCCAGTTGCGGTTCTGAATCGGCGATGGCCAGCGCGCCGCTGATCAGGCCGCCGTTGCAGACCTGGTTCCAGTTGTTCTCGTTTGCCGCCCAGCCTTTCTTCTTGCTGTCATAGACCTTCAGGCCCTCCCGCAGTCCTTTTGTGACGATGGCCTCGCGCAACACTTTCCGTTGCGCGTCGGTCCAGCAGTCGTACAACCAATCGTACCCGATCGCGAACGCATACGTCATCTCCGCTGTGTCGAGGAAATGCTTCGGGTTCCAGTCTTCGAATTGGGCGGCGGCTTCCAGTTCCTGCCATGCCCGCTCCGCGTAACGCCGGTCACCTTCGAGCCGATACACGAGCGCCAACGCGCGCACCCGATCCACCACGCGCCGGCTGACGCTCAACAGGCGTTTGCCGTCCGGCTTCTCGTATTTCGACACCCGCTCGCGCAACGTTTTGTCGGCAGACTTCTTGACCTCCGCGTAGATACTCGCCGGCAAACCACCTTGGGCTACCTGCGATTTGAGGCTGACAAATGTCTCCGTCCGCGCCATCACGCGCGGATGATCGGGACGCAACGTGGCAAGAACCCGTTCCCGCGCCGGCGCCTTCCATTCCGCTGCGTCGGACAATGCGACGAATGAGGAAAACCACAGAACACACAGAAGACACGGAAAGAGGAATGACAGAATTCGTTTCATGGCTGGAATTGTACCAGAAACCAACACCGCGGCAAAGTTTTGGTTTGCTACCAGTTTTTGAAGCCGCAGATGTACACGCCGCAATTTGTGAGGCTCCAAACCACGCGTATTGCCCAATGCGGCATGGAGATTCGAAGAGTGCGGCAGACTTAGAGGCGCTGACAAAACCGCGATTCCTGTAGCCGCACCCTTTACGGGTGCGCGGAAAACGCAGGCATAAAGCCTGCGACTACGAGTTTTGTTAGTGGCTCTTAACTGCCAGCTTCAATCTCTTTTAGGTCGCGTCCGTGTTTGTCTCGCCAGAAGGTGAGACCGTTGACGTGGCCACCGCAAATAATTGCGCCAGCCATGCTTGGACTGGAGAACTCCTCATTCCGTGTGAAGCGAAGCTTACCAACTTCTTCAACGAGAACTCTGTCTGCCTTCAACTTGTTTCGCGCTTCGATGATGTAGGTAGGAGCCGATGGTCGCAGGGCAATGACCGCTTCCGAATCAGCGAATACGACGAATCCTTTTGCTGTCCGTTGACCGCGTGAGCTTAGACCCTTGATGCTGCCAAATAGCGGGCTTTGCGAAGATACCGTCTCCGTCTTCACAAGAGGCGTAAGAATGTCGCAGCCGAGGATTGGCAGCAGTTGCCGCACTTGTGATAAGAAGACCTCCATATCTTCACGGTCGGCTTCCGGTAGTTTCGCCCCACTTGTTTGGTCGTTCGCCAGTTTGTAGCGATGAGTCTTACCAGCTTCTTCGATAAGACGACCTTCAAGATACCGAATGTGTGCTTTGGTAAGATTCTCGTCTTTACTCACAAAGACCACAAGTTGAACCCAAAACTCTTTGTCACGATGTTGGCGAAGTCGCTTACTAACATCTTCACCTTCGCCGATGTAAGCCGAGAGCTTCCCATCGTCAGGGTCGGTTCCGATGAGCAAATAGACTCCAGCTTGTTCAAGTTCTTTCCGCGTAAGAACAAAATCTAAATCGCTGCGAGGTGCAGCGAGTGCTTTACCAGTCCAATTTGACAGTTCCGCGATTCGGAGACTTTGCGGGTCGCCATTTGGAAGAAAGATTGTGATTTTTGCGCCAGCCATTCATTTGCATTAGATCAAACGCCGATCCTACGGTCAAGAGGCGTCTTTCTTGTTCTCGACTGATCAGCGAATGTTCCGGTTTTGTTTCGGTTTGCCGCTGACGTTTGCGACGACGCGCTCCGACGAGGGTCTTCCCTATTTGGACTTCGTTTCCGCATCATCCAACACCAGCACCCAATCGTTGCCGTCGCCGTTGGTCGGCGGCGTGAACTCGTGCCTGCCGGTAATGGCGAACTCGCCGATGACGGTGGTCTTGCCGGTGCGCGGGTCGAACCACGACGCCTTGACTTTCTTGTTCATCCGCACCTTAAACGATTTGCCGTTCGGGGAATAGATCATCGCGTAGCTGCTGTTGGCGTCGCGTGTTGCCACACAGCCTTTGCCGTCAACCAAGTCCGGAGCCGGGACGCGCGAGAGCATCGGAAACGATTCGATCAACGCGCGCAAGTGTTGCATCTGGGACGCGCCGAGCAACTGCAACGCTTGGTCCCATGTCTTGCCCGGAGTCCAACGCCAGCTTGTGGGCGCGTTCGACTTGGTCATCTGAAACACGCCGTTGCCGCCGTAGGTGTAGCCGAATCCGCCGGCGAACACCATGCCGTAAGCCGCGGCGCGAACATCGTGGTCGGTAATGCGTTCACTGGCCGGCACGGCATCGAACGGGTCGCGCTTGCCGCCTTTGCTCAAACCTTCCGGGATGTTTTCGTAAACCGATTCGGCGTCGAGTACCGGCTTGGCGGGCTGTCGCGCATACTCGCGGCGGACGAGCAGCAGGCGATCCGTCGCCGCCGGACGGAAGCGTGTGTGGCCGGTTTGGATCATGTTGAAGGCGAGCCAGGGTTCATTGTGAAGCCATTGGCCAGAGGACGCCCCACCGCGCGGATGATAGGTCATCAATTGTCTGCCGCCGTGGCCGGCCATCAGTCCATCGGCCATCGCGCGCCAGACCGGCTCGAAGCCCTTCGGATTTTGGTCGCCGCCGAGAACCCAGATGACCGGCTTATCGCGGTATCGCCGGCCAAGAAACTCGCCATAGCGACGGGCATTGTCGGCATTGAACAACGGCTTTGGGCTGACGACGTTGCTGCCCCATGTCGGCAACAATGCGACGTGAAAGCCGAGTAAAGCCGCGCGGTTTACGATCCAATCCATATGCTTGAAATACGGTTCGTTCGGCTTGGTCGGGTCTTTCGAGAGCAGCGCGCAGTGGCCGTAGGCGTTCGACTGTGTTGTGCTGCCACCAAGAATGACGGCTTGGATGACGTTGAACTGTTTGCTCTTGCGGTCCGCAAGATAACGTTCCGCCTCTTCGCGGTTGAGCCGGTAAAACAACGCCCACGCCGTGTCGCCGAGCCAGAAAAACGGTTTGCCGTCGGCTGTCACCAGAAACCGCCCGTTGTCGCTGACGCGTAACGTCGCCGGTTCGCCGGTGCACATCGTCACACAAACGGCGCTCAACATCACGAGGGCAAACGGTATCGTCTTCATGCTGATCTTCCAGTTAACGTGGATTGCGGGCTGCGGGGCAATACGAGAGCATGGCAGGCCGGTGGTAGGCCATGGCGCACATGGCGATATCGCGGCGATAAATGGGATCCTGCATGAGGCAGACACGACGATCTTTGGCCGGAATGGCGGAAAGATGGATGCGGAGTTCGCCCTTGTCGGTGAACTCCAGGAGTTCCTCGCGCCAATCCCCGAGAAGATCAACGGGCACGAAACGGTAAGACGGAATCGGCCACCGCGAGGCGCCTTGGTACTTGTGGATTGACCGGCCGGTGATCAGTTCCTTTTGCGGATCGGCATCCCAATAAATGGTGACCTTGCCGAAGCCCCAGTCGGTTGGAGTCTTCAGGGGTTTGCCGGTTGCGGTCTTCAGCCAGGAGCCGACAATCTGATCCTTATCGCCCACGAGTTTCTTGTCCACGCCGAAGCACTCCAGACCGGGTTCTGCCGGATCAAGGTCAGCACAGAAGCCGCCGTGGCAATGGCTCGTAGGAGTCTGTAATTCCCACAATGTCTTGCCCGTCGCCGCCTCGACGAGGATCATGCCGCCGGTTGTGTTGCGTGTTTCGACGTTGTTGTACATTTCCAATCCCGGCCGAAGCGGATCAATGTCGCCAACAAACAGGCCATCGGGGTGTCCCTTGCCCGTGCTCCAGAGCGGAACCCCGGTATCATCCAACGCCATCGAGCCGAGCACGACTTCATCGCGACCGTCGCCATCCACATCGGCGCATTGGGTGAAGTGCGCTCCTTGTCCCCAGTACTTGGCCGGCGCGTTGGCGTTACAGAATTTCCAAAGCGGTCGAAGCTGGTTGCCGACCAGTTCGTATGCCTCGACCTTCATCAACCCGTAGGTGCCCCGCAAGACAATCAAACAAGGAGTGCGACCGTCCAGATAAGCCACGGCCAGTTGATTGCGTGAGCAGAAGTTGAAAGATTCGAACCCGGCGCGGCTCGGCCATGGCGCGCGGGCAATCTCCTTTCCCGTCAGCCCATCCCAGACCGCAACCCATTCCGGCCCGTCAACCACGCGGCCCCGCTCGTTGCGCGGATCACCCTCAGCGATCTTGGCAGCCACTTCAGCCCGGCCGTCGCCGTTGAGGTCGTGCACGATGATGGGCGAAAACCAGTTGCGATGCTCGATGCCCCATCCCAAATCGCGCCGCCAGAGATGTTTGCCATCAGCATTGAAGGCGTCAATCTTGTAGGTATCCGGCGATCGTTTCCACTTCGTGTAATCATCCCACAACAACACGCTGCCGGTGGGGTGTTTGAGCACGAAGTCGTACCTCCCGTCACCGTCAAGGTCGCCGATGCCCACTTTTTCCACGTCGCTGACCGGCTGATTGCCGGGCCATGCCAACGGAATGGCTCGGTAGGCCATTCCGGGATCGCAGGTCTCCACGCGACAAACCGACAGTTCCTGTTCGCGCCCAAACTGAATCGCACACAGCCGGTAGCCGGTTGCCTTCTTGGCTTCCGGCGCGGTGTCAAAGAAATCAGTCGTAGCGCCAATCGGCGATGGAGCAACGCGGACAGGCTCGCCGCTCTTGGTTTCGCGATAGAGATGGAATGCGATGTTCTCAGGGTCGTGGCGCAGAAGACGCCAGCCGACATAGACGCCCTCCGGACGACGCACTGCAACCAACCCGCGATCCAACTTCTCGTCAACCCGGCTCTGCACATGACCTTCGACGGGTTTGCCCACGGGTTGGCAGGAAAGTTCACCGGGACGAACCTCGACATCATCGAGCAGCAAATCAGAGCCGAGCTTGCCGTCAAATCTTAGTCGCAACGCCGAGACACCGGCCGGCACGGCGAACGCTCTTTCGAAACGCGTCCAGTCACAAGGCCCGAATCCGAGCACACTGATCAACCGAGATTTCACCAGTCTGCCCTTGTCGTAGCCATCAACCACAAGTGTCACAGCCCGGTCGCAGGCGGCTTTCAACCAAAAGGATGCAATACAATTCTTGCCGGGAGCAACTGGAATCGGCGCCACGCAAGTCAGGCTCCAAGCAGCACCGGGACCGAGTTCACCGGGCACCTGCACCTTGACAGCCCGTTGGCCTTGGTGCGCGATTCCTTTCGTCCATTCGATACGCAGCGCGTCGGTGGATTTGCCCCAAGTCCACGATTCAGGCTGAGCGCCGGCGCCGCATTCGAAGCCGCCATTGAAGACGGACAACGGCTCGCCGGCACACGCGATGGCTGCCAGCAGGAGGCACCACGAGAAAAGCAGCGGTTTCATCGGGACACCACCGGCTGGTTGGATGGCCGGCCATCGCGGTAGAACAGCACGGATCGGTTTCCGATCTGGCAACCGACACGGTCACCGGCTTCGATGAGTTTCACCGGCAGACGTTCACCAACCTGCATGACGGTCAGGAACAAATCCTCCGCCGATGCGGTCTTTGGTGAAACTTCCACGCGCCATCCGTCGCGTTCTGCTATGTTCTCGCTGCTTTTTGTTCGCCTCAAGGCCTTCTTGTCAGGCTCGTTGGGGTAGTTCGTGCCGAAGACCCAGAACTCCTTGCCCGGGCCGCCGACTTTTTCGAGCGTGGCGTTCCCCGCCGTCGGCAACAACACGTCGAGCGTGAGCCGGTCGGCGCTGGCCGAGGCCCCGGCGATCTGCGGTTCTTTCAGCGTGTGGAGAAGCCAGAATTTCTTGAAGGCGGGATTGGCGCTGACAACACGGTCAAAAACGATGAGCGCCGCCGGGGTGCGGGAGTTCTGAAGGTTCAGGAACACAAACGAGCGGATGACCTGTTTTACTTTCTTGCTGTAGGCGGCAGTGATGTCGCCTTGCAGGAACGCAAAGTCAGGACCGCTGGCGTGGGCGAGGACTTGGCCGGTGCGGTAGCCGTTTTTGGGGTCGAGCAATTGTTCCAGTGTGCGCGGTTCTTTGCGCCCGCCGGGTAGTCGCTGGCCGCCGTCGTTGCCGTAGTCGCCGCCGAACTTCTCGGCGGGATCATAAATGAGCAGTGAATTGTGGGCGATGGTGCGCCAAAAGTAGTTGCGGCAATGCGGGCTGCCGTATTTGCCGGAGGAACCGGTGTAGCGGCCGGAATCAATCGCCTGTCCGTCTTTGTAGTAAATCTGGAATGCGCCGGCGTCCATGTGCTGGTGGTTGGCGAAATTGTATTCGTTGATCTTCATCTCCGCGATGACGGCGTCCTCTCCCCAACTTGTGCGCGCAATCATCCAGCCGAACGGCGAACCGAAGTATCGCGTCAACGGCAGCGACTCGATCGGTTTCGGTTGCAGCGTTGTATCGCGCCAGAGAAACTCGAAGATGGTGTCGCCCTCGCGCGCGCCTCCTTGTTTGAGATGCTGGCTCAACAACACGCCGTCGCGGTAGTAACTGGCGGTGAGAATCGTGCCCACGCTCTCGCTCCACGGTTCGCCCCGTCCCTCGGCTCCCGTGTCGCCGGCGCGCAGCCGCTGGCCGTCGGGCCGGGTGGAATACACCCAGAGATACGGCACGAACCGTTGTTCCGGGTTATAGACGTTGCCGAAGCCGAGCCGGTCGAAAATGAAAAGCGGGAATGTGTCCCAACCGAACCGATACGGGCCGTAGGACGCACCTTGGTGATAGGCGTGGCCGTTGTAGAACCAGTTGCGGGCCGGCAGGTGTTCGCGGAAAAACCGTCCCGCGGCGAGCCGGTACATTTCGGGAAATTCATCGTGGATGGCGATGCCGGCGGAGAGCATGTCGCGCATGATCTGCGCTTCGGAAGCGTGGCCCGTCACCGAGCCTTGGCGCGTGGGCGGATAACCGCATTCTTGCGTCTTGGCGAGACGCACCAGTTCCTTGATGAACGCCTGTTTCTCGTTTGGAGTGAGCAACCCGTACAACCAATCATAAACAATCGCGCCCGTGACCATCATTCGCCCCGTGACACGACAGGCGTCCTGTTGGTCCGGCAACTCGCATTGCTGGAGCATCGGCAGCGCGGCCTCGATGGTCGCGCGGCCCAGCGAACGGTCTTTTGTGGCGAGGTATTGCAGCGCATCCCACTCGACTTTGAATTGCGGTGAGCGTTTCACCAGTTTTTGCAGTTGTTGGACGACCGGTTGAAGCACCGGGTCTTTGAGCCGCGCCGGCAACTGCGCGGCGTGCGAAGCCCGCAAGTAAAGGCGCGGATGTTCACGCGGTAAAACGGGAATCTTCGTGCCGTCAACTGTCTGCCAGTCCGCGCCCAGACAGACCGCGAAGCCGATGTTTGCCAAGAGAGCTATAAAACGAGCAAATGTGTTCATAAGGTGCCATCCTACTGAGCGTCACGGGGAACGTGCAATGCAAATGGAAGGCGGCTTGCGCGGCGGCGAGACGCGGTGGTAGTATCTGGGCACCATGAACACGACCATGCGCGTTGTTGGCGGTTTCCTTGCCGTTCTGGGTTTGTTGATCCCCATATCCAGCCCGGCGCAAACCAATGTCTATCCGGAAAAACAGTCGGTGCTCGACTGGCTGAGCCAACCGGAGACCGTTGCGAAGTTTGGCAGAATTTCCGACGCGGTCTGGTCGTACGCGGAACTGGGGTTGCAGGAGCACAAATCCTCGGCGCTGTTGATCCAGACGCTGGAGGAGGCCGGGTTCAAGGTGGAAAAAGGGCTGGCCGGGATGCCCACCTGTTTTGTGGCGACCTACGGATCGGGCCAACCGGTCATCGGCATTCTCGTGGAGTACGATGCGCTTCCGATGCTCTCGCAAAAAGGCCGCGTGCCGAAAGCCGATCCCGTCGTCGCCGGCGCGCCCGGCCACGGGTGCGGCCACAATCTCATGGCGTCGGCCGCGACCGCTGCCGCCATCGCCGTCAAGGAGGCAATGGACAAACACAAGTTCGCCGGCACGATCAAGCTGTTCGGGTCGCCGGCGGAGGAGATCCTCGTCAGCCGGCCGTACATGGTCAGGGCCGGGTTGTTTGAAGGTGTGGACGCGGTGATCAACAACCATGCAGGATCCGGGTTCCAAACATCCTACGGCGTCGCGGGAAGCGCGATGATCTCCGTGACATTCACGTTTCGCGGGAAGACCGCGCATAGCGGCGGTTCACCGTGGGGCGGCCGCAGCGCGTTGGACGCCGTGGAAATCATGAACGTCGCGGCGAACTATCTGCGTGAACACCTGCATTATTCGACGCGCATGCACTACGTGATTCCCGACGGCGGCGAAGCGCCCAACGTGGTGCCGGATCGCGCGCAAGTCTGGTATTTCGTCCGCAGTTCTGATGCTGATTTGTTGAGCGTGTACGAGCGCGTGGTCAATTGCGCCAAGGGCGCCGCCATCGCCACGGGAACGGAACTGGCGGAAACGCGCGTGCTGGCCGCCGCGCATCAGTCGCACCACAACAAGGCGCTCACGGAATTGGCGATGAAAAACATCACCCTCGTGGGAATGCCCGAATGGAGCGAGGAAGACCATGAATTCGCCCGCGCGCTCCAGAAGGAACTGGGCGCAAAAGAGACGGGGATGCCCACGAAAGTCGGCTCGATCGGCAAGCCCGCGACCGTTTTCGTGGGCGGCGCTTCCTCCGACCACGGTGATGTCACGCTGGTCACCCCGACGGCGACCATCCGTTTCCCCGGCATTGCCACGGGGGCGCGCGGCCATCACTGGTCCACCGTCGCTTCCGGTTACGGTTCACAGGCGTGGAAAGGCGCCAACGCCGGCGCCAAGGCAATGGCCACCACGGCGATTGACCTGTTCACACGGCCCACTGTTCTGGCGGCGATTCGCAAGGAGTTCAACGAGTACTCCAAGACGCATCCGTACAAGTCCTTCCTGCCCGCGGACGCGCAGCCGCCGCTGGAGTTTTACGACAAGCTCATGAACCAATACCGCCCGGCGATGGAAGCGTTTTACCTGGATCACAAATAACCGGGGAACTGTCTTCTGTTTGGATTCAAGACGAGACGACGAAACCGGATCCGCTCCCAGTCTTTTCCCGGGGAGTGGCTGGCCGTCCTGCAACGCAACGTCCCGTATTACGAGCGCCTGCCGTCGCTGAAGCAGCAGGAATTGCAGGACAACATCAAGATTTTCATCGCCGAGAAGAACTTCGAGGGCTGTGGCGGCTTGGCGATGACGGATGAGATACGGGTCACCATCGCCGCCTACGCCTGCATTTTGCTGTTGAACCGCCGGCACGATTTTTATCCGCGCCTGCAATCCATCCTGGTCTATCCCGATTCCTACTCCGTGCCGACCACCCGGCTGGGACCGGGACAAATGTTGATCGAGGGACAGGAAGAACGCGCCGGCGAATCGTGGCACACGGGGGCCGTCGTGTTGTCGTGGTCGCACATCCAGCACCGGCCGGGCGACCCGGCCGCGCACAACGTGGTGCTCCACGAGTTTGCGCATCAACTCGACCAGGAAGACGGCTCGGTCAACGGCGCGCCGCTGTTGCCGAAAAGTTCGATGTACGCCACGTGGGCGCGAATCCTTGGCCGGGAGTATGAGGCGCTGCGGATGGATGCCGATGCCGACCGTCCCACCGTGCTGAACAAGTACGGCGCCACGGCCCCGGCGGAGTTTTTCGCCGTCGTCACCGAATGTTTTTTCGAGAACCCGCGCCAACTGCGCGACCGGCATCCCGAGTTGTACGAAGAACTGAAACGCTACTACCGCCAGGATCCGGCCCCCGATTGAACGGGCAGACTGGAATCACAGCGCGCGAAATGTTATCCTGCTGTCGATGACGCCCGGCGCACAAACTTCCTTTCTTCCGCACACTGACACGAAACCGGTTGGCGCGGCGGATTTCTATTTCGCGATCAACGCCACCTTCCGCTTTGTCCTGAACAAGCTCGGCCCCGACGGCCTCCGTCAATACTGGACCGACCTCGGCGCGCGCTACTTTGCCCCGGTCACAGCGCGATGGAAATCGGGTGGGTTGACCGCCGTCGCCGAATACTGGCGCGCATTTTTCGCCGCCGAGCCGGGCGCGGAAGTCGAAGTCCACCAATCGCCGAACGAAGTCACGCTCGACGTGAAAGTCTGCCCCGCCATTAAACATCTCCGCGCAAACGGACGGGAGATCGTACCGTGCTTCTGTGAACACTGTCACGTCATCGGCAACGCGATGGCCGCTCCCGCGGGGTTGACGGTGCGCGTCGAGGGCGGCAACGGCTCGTGTCGCCAGAGGTTTACACGATGTTAGGCTGCTACGATTTCTGCGGCCACTACGAGTGGACGTTCGAATGGCTCCGCCAACAAGGCGGCGAG
>VHCW01000027.1 GCA_016871575.1 Verrucomicrobiota bacterium | reverse complement strand
CACGCGAACCAGTCCGAGCAACTTCTCGTCGCGGCTCTTGATCTGGTTCAACGCCTTCTGGACCGCCGCCGTGTTCTCATCAAACACCATGACCGGCACCCCAGCATTGACGAGCGCCTGCGCGATACCCGCGCCCATCGAACCCATACCGACAACGCCGGCCAGAGCGACCTTCACTGGCGGCACCTTCGCCGTTTCGCGCGTGGCAAAGAACATGTAAATCTTGTTCTGTGTCGCCAGCGTTTTCATGCAGTCGGCGAAGCCGGTTTGTTCCGCGCGAAGCCCGGCTTCGTAGGATTCAGCTTTGACTGCGGCGATGATTCGCGACGGCGCGATCAATGTGGGACAAGCTTCCAGCTTGTCCACTCCTGAAGAATGAGCAACCAAGATGGTTGCCCCACTTTGATCGCGATTCCGCGTCCGGACAATTGGCTTGTTAATCCACTCAAACTCGCCGATCGCGTCAATCAGCCCCAACGCCAAAGCTTCCTCAGCCTTGATGACATCGCCGGTGAGCAACATCTTCAGCGCCGGGCCAGCGCCAACCAATCGCGCCAGCCGTTGCGTGCCGCCGGCGCCGGGAATGATGCCGAGCTTCACTTCGGGCATCGCGAACCGAGAACCCGGCGCGCAGACGCGGAAGTGACAGGCCATCGCCAGTTCGAGCGCGCCGCCGAACACGTTGCCGGCAACGCGGGCAAGAACCGGTTTGGCGGAGTCCTCAACTTCTTGAAACGCTTCCTGAAATCGGCGCGAAGTCTCGACAGGCTCGCCGTCACGGAGCAATGTCACGTCCGCGCCGGCGCTGAAGTGGCGATCATTGCCGGTGATGACGAGGCCATGCACTTCAGGATCGGCGTTGGCGCGGCGAACAGCGGCGCGGAGTTCGTCGAGCGCGGCAAAGGTAATGGCGTTGACGGGAGGCGCGTTCAGCCGCAACACGGCGATGTCGCCGCGTCGCTCGTAGTCCACAAGACTCATAGCTCCAGCACGAGCTTCTGCGAGTCGCGCGCGCAGAGGTGGTACATCTCGAAAG
Source organism: Verrucomicrobiota bacterium (assembly GCA_016871575.1). Classification (GTDB taxonomy): domain Bacteria; phylum Verrucomicrobiota; class Verrucomicrobiia; order Palsa-1439; family Palsa-1439; genus CAIKAP01. The sequence continues at coordinate 50,625 of VHCW01000027.1, read as the reverse complement.
CTTTCTCCGCCTCATCCCACCGCATTCGTGGCGTGACCGCCTCGCCAAGTATGCTGGCCCGGCCATCCACCATCATGTCCATCGCGATCTGGAAGAACGCAGCGCACTCCGGCCCGACCGAGCAGATCATCTTCAACTCGTTGCGGAACGCCGCGTACCACGGGAACTTCTGGTCGTTGTGGTGCGGCATCCCGAACACGAACAGCCGGCCGTCACGCCGGAGCAAAGGGACGCTGGAGGCGAGCGCTTCCGCCGACGTGGTGGCGGTGGCCACGAAGTCGAGCATCTTCCCGCCGGTCAGTTCGCGCACGACATCGGCGACGTTCTCCTTCGAGGCATCAATGACGGTGTCGGCGCCCATTCGTTTGGCCCACGTCAACCGCCAGTCGATAATATCCGTGGCGATGATTTGGCGCGCGCCGAATTGGCGGAGCAGATGGATCCAGATCAATCCCATCGGCCCCGCGCCGATCACGGCGCAACGCTGGTTGATGACGTTCTCGGTCTGCGTCATCGCCCGCAGGACCGTGGCAAGCGGCTGGGCCATCATGAATGCCGGGATGTCGGGCGCGTCCTTGGGCAACGCCGCGATACCCGGCGGCTTGGTGCGGAAGTATTCGGCGAAACCGAAGTAGCCTTCCGGTTGAGCCAACACCAGTTGTCCCACTTTCCATTCCGGGCAACGCGACTCGACGATGGTGCCAATGTTCTCATGCCCGGCCCAGCCCGGCGGGTTCTTGATGTTCGCAAAGATTCCATCGCCGGCGTACTGGCCCATGTTACTGCCGCACAGTCCGACCCACTTGCACTGCACCATCACGTCGCCGTCCTGCAACGTCGGCATGGGCGCGTCCACAAAAGCGATTTTCCTCGGTGCAACAAACTGAATGGCTCTCATGGTTGGCAACCATACAAGGCGGTCAACCGACGGTCAAGCTAACGCCTGAGGCGAAAAATCCGAATCCCGAAATCCGAAACAAATCCGAATAACCAAAGCGGCAATTCGAATCTCGGATTTATCCATACTATCCGGAACAAAACCGGAACATTTCACCAACTGAACTAACAGCGGCCTTGCAGCACGGGACGTTTGTCTTTGGCGGTTGGGTTCATGCCGGTGATGCTGTTCAGGAAGGTGATCTTCACCTTGTCGCCGTCGAAACGGCAGGTCACGGTGTCGTGATGCGGAGTTTCGTAGAAGCGCATCATGAATTCGAAGGTGTTTGCGTCCGTCCATGCGCCGCTGGTGGCGATCTTGAACTTGGTGCCGGGCTTCGGCGCGCCGCCGTGAATGAGCCGCGGCGGTGTGCCGGGCAGGGCGGTCTCGCCACGTTGCCAGCGCGAGAGGCCAGACGCGATGGGATGTTCGGTTTTGGCGTCGCGGAATGTGATTGCGGCACCGTTGTTCTGGAACGCGAACGAAACCGTTTGGAGGCCGAGGTCGTTGGCGTCGAGTTTGAAGGTTTTTGCGGTGAATGGCGTGGAGCTTTGGCCTTTCGGCATCGGCAGGGCCAGCGACGAGAGCGTTTGTTGGAGTTGCGCATGAGCCGCGCGGTCAACGAACAGCGGATAGTCTTTGATCGCCGGGAGGATGTGTTCCCAGACGAGGTCGAGTTCGCCTTGCATGCTCTTGCTTTCACCGGTCATCACCAGCACGGCGTCTTTCTCAGGCATGACGATAGTGAACTGGCCGAAGGCGCCGTCGCCACGGAAAGCGTTGTGGGTGCTGCGCCAGAATTGGTAGCAGTAGCCTTGGAGCCAGTCGTTCTGCGCGTTCGGACGAGCCGGCTTGGCAGGCGCGGGCTGTTGAATCTTGAAGGTCGTCGCTTCCTGCACCCATGACGCGGGCAGAATCTGGCGACCTTGCCACCGGCCTTGTTGGAGGTAGAGCTGGCCGAACTTGGCGAGTCCTTCGGTCTGGATGCTCAAGCCCCAGCCGCCGGTGTTGATGCCGTGCGGACAGACTTCCCACGTCGGGCCTTCGATGCCGAGCGGCTCGAACAGCCGTGGCGTGAGGTAATCAATGATCTTCTGGCCGGTGAGTTTCTGGACGATGGCCGAGCACATGTAGGTGGCGGCGCTGTTGTACATGAACTGGGTGCCCGGCTGGTGCGCGAACGGCATGGCGAGGAATGCGCGAACCCAGTTCTCGTCCTGCACAACGCTGCGGGTCGGTTCCTTGGCGCAGCCGGCGGACATCGAGAGAAGATCGCGAACGCGCAGCGCGGCGAGGTTGTCGCTGACTTTGTCGGGGAGATCATTCGGAAAGAATTTTACTACTTTGTCGTTCACGGTGAGCCGGCCTTCGGCCACGGCGAACCCAACTGCTGTGGAGGTGAAGCTTTTGCTCATCGAATACATCGTGTGATTAAAGCGCGGCCCGTACGGCGTCCACCAGCCCTCGGCCACGACGCGTCCGTGCCGGACGAGCATGAAGCTGTGCAGTTCATGCGTGCTGCTGGCGATGGCGTCGAGGAACGCGAGAATTCCAGCCGAGGACACGCCCTGCGCTTCCGGCGTGCTTCGGGGCAGGCTGTTGGCGTTCAGCGCCGGTCCCGTCGTCCGGCAGCCGGGCACCAGCGACAGCAACCCGGTTCCCGCCACGCCATACCCGAGTTGTTTCAGAAAAGTTCGGCGATCCATCGTCATGTCGGTTTTCCTTCCGGGAATGTGTTTTATCACACTCACCAGCGCGTTGTCGTGTTCATTTCATCCGCGGGCGTTTTCCGTTGCTGAATCAACGTCGGCGGCTATACTCGCCGCACTGTTTGCCATGAAACGTCGAATCGTCATTCTGTTTTCTGCAGTGCTGGGAATCATTGCGCTGAATTGGGCGGCAGCAAACTGGATTCTGTGGTCACGCTGCGACCGGCTCGGGAATCTGTTTTCGCCGGCGTTCCGCCTGGCTGTCAACCACGACAAACATGTTTTCGAGCTGACGTCCGGCGTCGAAACGCACCTCACGGCCTCCCAATCGAAGGCGCATTTTGCCGGTGGCGCCTGCGATTTTTCGGAAACCCGGCAGGCGCTGTCCAGCATGGCCAACGCAGTCCCCGTGTCGAAACGATTCTTGGCCGCGCTGTGGTTGCGTCCGTTCGTGACCGGCGTGACGACCGCACAGGGCGAACGGTGCTGGAGCATCCGTTTCGCCGGCGGTCGCGTCGCCGTCGCAGTTCGCGATGGATTGCCGCGCGAGATTCGTTGGCGGAACGTGCTGGCGACGTTCCGTCGCGCGCCGCCCGCCGGTGTCCCAACGGGCACACCGGTTCGCGTTGAGGCGCGAGACCTCGATAAAAGTCTTGCCGCCGTGTTGCGCGTGCTGGCGCTGCAACTGGTCGAGGTGCCGCGCGAGCCGGACACGCGGCGCCGCGAAGGCAACGGATCGCTGGAAATCAAGAACGGGCATCGCATCCTCCGTTTGCGCGGCAAGCCGTATGAGATCGGCTTCCAGCATGGCCGCTTGCTGGCGCCGAACATTCACAGATTGTGCGAGCGCATTGTCTATGGCGTCGGTTTTTACTACTCCATCGAGAAAGGCCAGTGGTTCCTCGATGAGGCGGCGAAACTGGTCGAACGCCAGCGGCCATTCATCGCGCCGGAGTATTTCGAGGAGATGCGCGGACTGGCCGACGGGGCCGGGCTGCCGGTGGCGCTGGCGCAGGCGGCGAACATTTTTCCGGAGTTTTTCCATTGCAGCGGCGTGGCCGTGTTCGGGAAAGCCACGCGCGATGGCAGGTTGTTTCACGCGCGCGTGCTTGATTACATGACCGAGGTCGGCCTCCAGGACGAAGCGGTGACAATGGCCGTCGAACGCGAAGGCGCGAGGCGGTTTGTCAATGTCAGTTACGCCGGGTTCATCGGCTCTGTCACGGGCATGAACGAGAAACAGGTGGCCATCGGCGAGATGGGCGGTCGCGGCGAAGGCGACTGGGATGGCACGCCGATGGCGCAACTGTTGCGCGGCGCGCTGGAGAACTGCGACACGTTGGAGGAGGCACTCGATTACATGCGACGGCGTCCGAGGACTTGCGAGTACTACTACGTGATCAGCGACGGCAAATCGCGCACTGCGCGCGGCGTGGCGGCCACGTCGAAAAAGTTCGAGGTGGTCAAGCCGGGCGAGGCGGTGCCGCTGTTGCCGGAACCGGTCGAGGACACGGTGCTGCTCAGCGCCGAAGACCGGTACACGGAACTGGTCGAACGCGTGCGCAACCTTCACGGGCAAATTGGCACGGAAGAAATGCAGCGCATCATCGCGCGCGGCGTGGCAATGAAATCGAACCTTCACAACGCGATCTTCGAGCCGCCGGCGTTGACGCTCTGGATCACACACGCTTCGCGTCACGAGCCGGCCTGCGACAAGCCGTACGTGAAATACACCTGGGACGAGTTGTTCCCGGACTCCGGGGGGGGGGACTCCGGGGGGGGACTCCGGTCAAACTCCGGGGACTCCGGGGTCAACTCTCGACAGTTGACAGGTAGGGATTGAGTCGGTAGTCTGCGGTGCATGGCCAGACCGATACGAGTGGAGTTTGAAGGCGCGGTTTATCATGTGACGGCGCGCGGCAATGAGCGGCGCGCCATTTTCTTTTCTGACGAGGATCGGGAGGTGTTTCTTGCGACGGTCGGGGAAATGGTGGCGCGGTTTGGCGTGCGTGTGATGGCGTATTGCCTGATGCCGAATCATTATCATTTGGTGGTGGGGACGCCGCGCGGGAATCTGTCGGCGGCGGCAGGTTGGTTGCAGTTGACGTACACGGCGCGGTTCAACGCGCGACATCGGCGGAGCGGGCATTTGTTTCAGGGGAGATTCAAGGCGCAGTTGGTGGAGGCAGACGAGTACGGGCAGTGGTTGGTGGAGTATGTGCATTTGAACCCGGTGCGTCCACGGCGCAAGAACGACGCGTTGGCGGCAGAACGCGCTGGAGAGTTGGATGGATACGAATGGAGCAGTCACCGGGATTACGCGGGGTTGCGCAGCAAGGCAACGGAGTGGTTGTGCTTGGATTGGTTGGTTTATTGGGGTAAGAAGAAGATCGCAGCGCAGGAAGCTTACCGTACGGAGATTGGCAGGTGGTTTGAAGGGGAGAAGACAAGTCCATGGGAGAGTTTGCGCGGGGGGTTGGTGTTGGGTGGGGAAATGCTGTGGAAAAAGGCGAAGGATCTAGTTTTGGAAAAACAGGGCGCAGATGAGGCGCTTTGGACAACGCAACAGGCAGCGGGAACATTGCGGGACCGAGTGCGACAGTTGGTGGCGGGAGAGACGGATGATCGAATGAAGATTTGGGCTCGCGTGAAACTTGGCGGAGAAAGATCCGTGGATGTGGCGCGAGCATTTGGCTATCGGAATCAGAGTGGAGTCGGTCAGGTGGTGAAACGGTTGGAGCAATACGCCAAGGAAGATGACGAACTGAGACTAAGAATGGAACATCTCAAAAATCAGGTGTGCAGTGTGTAGAGTTGACCCTCCGCTCCTCTCGCGGCGTACTTTTCTTGCGGCCTCCGCCATACTCGCCACGGCGTGGCGCGTGGCGCCGAGCGAGCGAATCACCATCGGCCTGATCGGCATCGGCGCGATGGGACGGGGGCACCTCGCGCTGCTGGCCGGGTATCCGTCGGTTCAACTCGTGGCGGTCTGCGACGTTGATCGCGTGCGCTGCGACGAAGCCAAACAGCGAGCGAATTGCGCTGGTTACAACGATTACCGCGAAGTGCTGGCGCGGCCGGATATTGACGCTGTGGTCATCGCCACGCCGGATCACTGGCACTCGTTGCAGTCCATCCACGCCGCGCAGGCCGGCAAGGATGTTTACTGCGAGAAACCGGTCTCGCTCACAATCCACGAAGGCCGGCAGATGGCGGACACGATGCGACGTTACGGTCGCGTGTTTCAAACCGGCACGCAGTATCGCTCGATGCGGACGATACACAAGATTTGCGAGTTCATCCGCGCCGGGAAACTTGGTCGCATCAAATCCGTGTTCACGATCTGGGCCAAGAGCGGTGACTCTTACGTGCCGGGCGATCCGGTGTTGCCCGCCGAGCCGGTGCCGGAGGGGCTTGATTGGGATTTGTGGGTCGGCCCGGCGGCGTGGCATCCGTACAACCATCGTTACCACCGCAACCCGGTGCCCGGCGTCGTGCCGTGGTCGTTCTGCGAAGCCTTTGGCGCCGCCGCGATCACCGGCTATCATTCACACGCGGCAGACGTGATTCAATACGCGCTCGGCATCGAGACTGGCGGCCCGGTGGAGATCATTCACCCGAGCAGCGGCCAATTTCCGACGTTGACCTGCCGGTACGCGAACGGTACGCGGCTGCATCTGGTCGAGAACTGGAACATGGTCCACAAACTTTACAACGTCGTTCCCGTTACCGCCCGCTTGGACGGTCTCTTCGGCGGCCTGTTCGTGGGTGAACGCGGCTGGATCACGACGATGTACGGCGGCGGGCCAATCCAAGGCGGCCCGGACGCCATTTTCGATGAACTCGAAATGGAACGCCGCGAGGTTGATGGTTCCAATAATCATCACACGAACTGGCTCGACTGCATCCGGACCCGGTCGCTGCCGAGCTCGCACGCCGAGATCGGCCACCGCTCCGCGTCGCTCGGCCACCTGACAGCCATCGCCTACAAACTCGGCCGGTCCCTGAAATGGGATCCGGTTGCCGAAACATTTCACGGGGACGATGAAGCCAACCGTCTCCGCTCCCGCGCCTACCGCGAACCTTGGAGGATCTGACCTTCGAATGACAGAAACCAAGATCACCCACCAAGCGATTCAGCCCATTGAGAGAGTCATCTTCACTGTGCGGGGCGAGAAGGTCATTTTTGGACTTCGACCTTGCTGCCATCTACGGCGTGCCGACCAAGGCGCGTAACCAAGCTGTGAAACGCAACGCCGGCCGGTTTCCACAGGACTTCTGCTTCACGCTCACAGCGGATGAATGCAAGCCATGCGGTGCCAGTTTGGCGCCGCATCCCAATCTATGCGGTCACAATTTGTGACCGCATTCAAGCGGAACATCCGGCACTTGCCGCAAGCATTTACCGAGCAGGGCGCGATCATGGCGGCGAATGTGTTGCGCAGTCCGTGCGTTCGTGAAACTGCGGCAGGAGCTTGGCCAGAATCGTCAATTCGCCGCGAAGCTGGCGGAACTGGAGAAAAAGCTGTCTGACCGGCTCGACCTGCAGGAGAAAGCCATGGTTCACCTGTTGCGCCAGATGCAAGACCTGCTGAACCCGCCACCGGAACCAGAGCCGGAGAAGAAACAAATCGGTTTCCAAGTTCGGGAGCGCGCCGCCCAGTATCGTGTCAAACGAGAATCCTGAGCAAGTTCGTACCCCCTCAGAGCGTTCTCAGTATCTTGCGAATACCGTCCGCCTTTTCCGTTACGGTCTTGATGAGGCCATCCAATTCACGGATCTGGCAGCGGAGTCGGTGATCCTGCGCTGCTTTGATCGGTTCGGCAGCCTTCAACGCAGCAGCTAGCTTCTGGATACCAAGATTGGAATGCGCATTTCTGTGCGGGCCGGGAAGGTGGAATAGACATTGTCATTTGCGGAGATCGAGAACAAAGCAAGCTGCTTTCCAAGCTGCTTTCCAAGGTAGTGGTGCTCGCAGAGTTCGACGGTAAGAATTACAAAGTGGGTCGGCAAACCGCAAACAAGTGAGGCCTTACTCATGGCCACGACCTGAAAATGTCTCCGGTTCGAACTGTACGTCCCGAATCAACTCCGGCTGTCCTAAAAGAGCTAAAGCGACTTGTTTAATCGCCTCTGACCTGCTGTTTCTTCAACCGTGCAACCTCACAAAGGCATTCCTCTGACTCTTCGACTTGGCCCAGTCTTGCCAGAATCTCCCCGCGAAGTGTCAATGTGTCCGTTAGATGTTCACGGTCACTCGGATCGCGTGTTTGGCTCTGTATGGAACGTTGGAGGGGGATTGCGTGTGTTATCGCCTCAAGTGCCTCATAGGAGCGCCCTAACTTGAAGAGGGTCTCCGCTTTGCAAAACTGGGTGTAAGCATAATCAGCCTTTGCAATATCCGTCTCGCCCGCAAGACTCTCCTCCCTCAGTTTGAGGGATTCTTCAAATGTGGCCAGTGCGGCATCCAAACGCCCCTGTCGGGTATACAATGATCCAAAGTTGATCCAAGTGCAGGCCATTTCTTCCTTCTGATCACAACTTGTAAAAGCTTCAAGGGCGGTCTCAAAACAGGCATGCGCCTCGCTGTGCCGGTCGAGACGCATGAGTGCGAGACCCTTGTTTCGCACAAAGACCGCAATATCGTGTGCATCCCAAACAAAACCATCGCCTCGCACATGTTGTTCACGAGATCGAATCGCCTCATCAAAGACCGGAATCGCTTCTTCCATCCGATTCAAATCCACCAACGCGCAAGCTTTGAAGTTCAAGGCTAACCCTAGGAAAACTCCACCCCATTCCCATTGGCTAAAGTGTGCATGGCAGAGCGCCGCGGCTTGGTTGTAACTGGCTAACGCTTCCTCCTCATGGCCAAGTTGATGAAACAGATGCCCTTTCTCATACAAATCTTCTATGCGCCTTGCCCAATCCCTCCAGTCTGGCGGCTCACTTGCATCCATTGATGTTTTTTTCTTCATGCGCCTTGCCGATCAATTTCCGGACCGTTGTCTTGTTCTTCTCCAAATACTTCTCCAGCCCCTTCTTCATCCCGACAAACACATCCGGATACACGAACCACGCCGTTCCCACCTGCACGGCACTCGCGCCGGCGAGGAGATACTCGACGACATCCTGCCACGTGGAAATGCCGCCGATGCCGATGATCGGCACCTTCCGGCTCCGACACTCCGGAGTCTTCGCGAAGCAATCCCAGACCATGCACAAGCCGACCGGCTTCACAGCAGGACCGGAGAGACCGGCGGAGACATTGGCGAAATAGGGTTTCTGGGCGCGAATATCAATCGCCACGCCGCGCAATGTGTTAATCATCGAAAGGGCGTCGGTGCCACCGGCGATGGCGGCGCGGGCGGCAACGGTGATGTCGGTGATGTTCGGCGTGAGCTTGGTGATAATCACCGTGTCCCCGGATTTCTTCTTTACGGCGCGAACGATTCGTTCAATCGCAACCGGGTCTATCCCAAAACTGACGCCGCCGTGCTTGATGTTCGGACAGGAAACGTTGATCTCCAGCCCGGCAACATCGGGCGCGCCTTCGAGTATGCGCGCGGCAAGCGCGCCGTATTCCTCAACGGTGTTGGCAGAGATGTTGACGATGATAGGGAGGCCGTATTGCCGGAGCTTTGGCATGTCTTCTTTCAGAAACCGGTCAGATCCTTTGTTCTGGAGGCCGATGGAGTTGAGAATACCGGCGCGCGTCTCGATGATGCGCGGTTCGGGGTTTCCCTGGCGTGGCGCAAGCGTGACTCCCTTGGTGACGAATGCGCCGAGCGTCTTCGCAATCGCAGCGCAGTTGCCGAGGCTCGCGAGTTCGTCGGCGCTGCCCGACGTGCCGGAGGCGGTCAGCAGCGGGGAGCGCAGCCGCAAGTTGCCGATGGTTGTTTCGAGTCGTTTGGGTTCCATACGATGTCCTTTGCGTCAAAAATGGGTCCGTCTTTGCAGACGCGAACGTAATCTTCCGAGCCGTCGGAGCGCCGGACTTTCTGGACGCACGAGAAACAGACGCCGATGCCGCAGCCCATTCGTTTCTCCATCAGCACCTTCAACGGCATACCGGCGCGCCGGCAGATGCCGTCCATCATCTCCATCATCCGGTTCGGGCCGCAGGTAAAGGCGATGGTGTTTGTCGGTTTGGAAATTGTATTCCGGTACTGTTCAGGCACCAAACCGCTAAACAAGTTTTCGCGCGAAATGGTGCGGACGCGACGCGGCATGGCGCGGTCGAATGAGAGGAAGATGTCGCGCGGCGGGACGCCGGCGGCGAGGAGGTCATCCACATAGACGTAGGCATCGCGCGGTTTTTCGCCGAACGTGGCGGCCAGTTCGTCGCGGTAACGGAGCGATTCGAGCGTGGCGATGCCGAGAAAGACTTTCAATCGGAACGAGTGGAACCGCAACGCCTCGATCAGCGTGATCAGCGGCGCCATGCCGACGCCACCGCCGATGACGTGGACTTCCTCGACTCCGGCGGCGCGGAGTTGGCGGACATCAAACGGCTGGCCGAGCGGACCAATCATGTGGACGCGGTCGCCGCGTTTCAGCCGCGTCATCATCGGTGTGCCGATGCCGTCCGGCAACACTTTGTAGAGCGCGTCGAAGTGGTCGGGCGTGGGCAGATGGAGGAACGGCGCAAGCGATGGCGGAAGCACAAGGCGTTTGAGGTAGTCTGACGGAAAACGCGGATGAAAATCCCGGCAGATGCCGAACGGGCGTTTGAGAAGCGGCTGCGGCGTCCAATCAACGGCGTCGTGCCAGGCGTTGCGACGCACGGCGCGCGCGCCGAACGGCGCGCGTTGCGGTTTCACGTCCATCATGAAGAACTGCGGCGCGCGAAAATCCCGGAGCGCGGGAGCCTTGAACGCGAGCTGGTAGTGCGCGTCGCCGACGGGCGTGTTGGAAAGGATTTCGGCGCTGAAGGAGGAGATGCCCGGTCGCGGCATTGAGGCTGTCCCTGCAAGTTCTTCCAGCGAGAGGAACAGAGCGCGCGGAAATTTGCCGGCGTTGGACGGGGCGCGGAGGCGTTCCATCGCGGCGTTGGTCGGCGCAATGACGACGGCGATGTGGCGGAAGGCGTTGCGGTCGCGCCGCTCGATGGCGGCGATCTCAGGGCTGGGGCCGGTAAAAAAGGAAATCCGCCGGCCGCGGCGAAACCAGTTGTCGCGGTCGAGAAGATTCTTGATCTGGGTCGGCAACACGCTCATTCTTCTAACGCGATTTGGCAAACAACACAAGTGCCTGCTATATTAGGCGCAGATGAACGCAGAAGTTCAAAAGCATGTGGAGTACGCGTCGGGTTATCTTGACTTGAAGATGCTCGAAGACGCGTTGCGCGAGACTGACGCCGCGCTGGCGCTGGATCCGCATCATCCGCGCGCGATAGCGATGAAGTCGGCAATCCTCTGGCACCAGAACCGGCTCCAGGAAGCCGAGCCGTTCATCGCGGAGTTGGCGGAAATGAACCCGCGCGACTCCGGCATCTGGGTCAACCTCGCGTACATCCGCCGGCGCGTGCATTCGCTGGACGCCGCCGTGGAAACGCTGCAACACGCGTTCGACGCGAACCCGAAGGACCCGCTGGCGCACTTCAACATGGCCTGCTATCGCGCCGTGCAAAACCGGCCCGAAGAAGCGTTGACGCTCCTGAAAAACGCCCTGTCGTTGGATCCGAAGCTGCGCGACCTGGCGAAGGCGGAACCGGATTTGGAAAATCTGCATCGCCTCCCGGACTTCCAGAAGTTGATCGGCAGCGCAGTCTGATCTCCTCTTACGCTGTTCCACTCCGTGTGCGGGCGTGAAATTCCTGGAGGGAATGCACTTTCAAGCCGCGGTCGCGCAGCGTCTTGATGCCCATGACGGCGGCCTTGGCGCTGGCCAGCGTGGTCATGATCGAAATGCGGTGCATCACGGCTGCCGTGCGAATCTTCACCTCGTCGGCGCGCGGCGTCTGGCCGGAAGGGGTGTTGATGATCATCTGGAGTTCGCCGTTCTTGATCAGGTCGAGAACGTTGGGCCGGCCTTCCTGGACTTTGAAAAGCCGTTGCACCTTCAGCCCGTCGGTTTCGAGCGCCTGCGCCGTGCCGTTGGTCGCGCACAATTCAAATCCGAGGGCGACGAGGTCCCTGGCGATCTTCACGGCGCGCGGTTTGTCGGAGTCGCGCACGCTGAAGAACACCTTGCCGGACATCGGCAACGCCGGCTGGGCGGCCATTTGCGATTTCGCGTAGGCCATGCCCCAGTCGCGTCCGATGCCCATCACCTCGCCGGTGGAGCGCATTTCGGGGCCGAGCAGGATGTCCTGGCCGGGGAACTTGCTGAACGGGAACACGGATTCCTTGACGCAGAAATATTTCGGCCAGATTTCCCCGGTGAAGCCGAGTTCGACCAGTGTTTTGCCGGTCATCACTTTCGCCGCGAGCTTCGCCAGCGGACGGCCAATCGCCTTGCTGACAAACGGCACGGTGCGCGATGCGCGCGGGTTGACTTCGAGCACCCACACGTCCTTGCCCTTGACGGCGAACTGCACATTCATCAAGCCAGCCACTTTCAGTTCGCGCGCCATCGCGTGCGTGTACTGGCGCATGGTTTCGATCACGTCCTTGTCGAGCGAGTGCGGCGGCAACACCATCGCCGCGTCGCCGCTGTGACAGCCGGCAAACTCGATGTGCTCCAGAAACGCGCCGATCACGATGGTCTCGCCCCCGATGCCGATGTCAGCGATGCAATCCACGTCCACTTCAATCGCTTCTTCGAGGAACTTGTCCACGAGCACCGGCCGCTCCGGTGACGCCTCGACGGCGTGGCGCATGTAGTAGCGGAGTTCCTCGTCGGCATAGACGATCTGCATGGCGCGACCGCCGAGCACGAACGACGGGCGCACCAGCACCGGGTACCCGACCTTCTTCGCGGCGGCGAGCGCCTCGTCTTCATTGGTGGAGAGGCCGTTGGGCGGCTGCGGGATGCGAAGTTTGTCGAGCATCGCCGCGAACAGTTTCCGGTCCTCGGCGATCTCGATGCTCTGCGGGGAGGTGCCGATGATGTTGACGCCGTTTTTCTGGAGGCCGAGCGCCAGGTTCAACGGCGTCTGGCCGCCAAACTGCGCAATCGCGCCCCAGCAACCTTCCCGCTCGTAGATGTGAAGCACATCTTCCAGCGTGAGCGGCTCGAAAAACAATTTGTCCGACGTGTCGTAGTCGGTCGAAACAGTTTCCGGGTTCGAGTTGACCATGATGGAATCGAATCCAAGTTCTCTCATCGCAAACGCCGCGTGGACGCAGCAGTAGTCGAACTCGATGCCCTGCCCGATCCGGTTCGGGCCGCCGCCCAGGATCATGACTTTTTTCTTGTCGGTCTTGCGGACCTCGTCGTCACCCGTGTCGTAGGTGGAATAATAATATGGTGTGTACGCCTCGAACTCCGCCGCGCATGTGTCCACGAGCCGGTAACTCGGCAACATTTTTCGTTTTTTTCGCAGCGCGCGCACGGAATCCTCAGTCGAGCCTGTCAACGTAGCCAGTTGCCGGTCAGAGAAACCAAGCGACTTCGCTATTGGCAATAATCCGTTCTCGATTCCCTCAGCGACCACACGGTCTTCTGTCTCGACAATCTCCTTGATCTGCTGGAGGAACCACGGGTCAATCTTGGAGAGCTTGTGGATTTCGTCGAGCGTGAAACCGGCGCGAATGGCGTGACGGATGTAGAAAATGCGCTCGGCACATGGCGTGATGAGTTTGCGCTCGATCTCGTCGCGGTCGCGAATCTCACGCGCACCGCCCCACCGGCCACCATACAAACCGGAAACGCCGATTTCGAGACCGCGCAAAGCCTTTTGCAGACTCTCCTTGAACGTCCGCCCGATCGCCATCACTTCACCGACCGATTTCATCTGCGTCGTCAACGTCGGATCCGCCTGCGGGAATTTCTCAAACGCGAACCTCGGGATCTTGGTAACGACGTAGTCAATCGACGGCTCGAAGCAGGCCGGCGTGGACTTGGTGATGTCGTTGGGGATTTCGTCGAGCGTGTAGCCGATGGCCAGCTTGGCGGCGATCTTCGCAATCGGAAACCCGGTCGCCTTCGATGCGAGCGCGCTCGAGCGGCTGACGCGCGGGTTCATCTCGATGATGACCATCCGCCCGTTTTCAGGGTTCACGCCAAATTGGATGTTGCTCCCGCCGGTCTCGACGCCGATCTCGCGGATGCAGGCAAAGCTGGCATCGCGCATGATCTGCCATTCCTTGTCGGTCAACGTCTGGACCGGCGCGACCGTGATTGAGTCGCCGGTATGGACGCCCATCGGGTCGAGGTTCTCGATGGAGCAGACGATGACGCAGTTGTCGTTCTTGTCGCGCATCACCTCGGTCTCGAACTCCTTCCAGCCGATGAGCGATTCCTCGACGAGGATCTCCGTGACCGGTGACGCTTCGAGGCCCTTCTGCGCCATCGCGTCGAACTCCTCCCGGTTGTACGCGATGCCGCCGCCGGTGCCGCCGAGCGTGTACGCGGGGCGAATGATGACCGGGAACCGCCCGATCTTTTTCGAGATCGCGCGCGCCTCCTCCAAATGGTGCGCCACGCCGCTGAGCGGCAAATCGAGGCCGATCTTGAGCATCGCCTCCTTGAACTTCAACCGGTCCTCGCCTTTCTCAATCGCCTCGGCCTTCGCGCCGATCATCTCAACGCCGTGTTTCTGCAACACGCCCTTGCGCCACAACGCCATCGCCGTGTTCAACCCGGTCTGGCCGCCGAGCGTCGGCAGCAACGCATCCGGTTGTTCCTTCTCGATGATCTTCTCGACCGCCTCCGGCGTGACCGGCTCGATGTAGGTCGCGTCGGCAAACTCCGGGTCGGTCATGATCGTGGCCGGGTTGGAGTTCACGAGCACGACCTTGTAGCCTTCCTCGCGCAACGCCTTGCAGGCTTGCGTGCCGGAATAGTCAAATTCACACGCCTGCCCGATGACGATCGGGCCGGCGCCGATGATGAGAACCTTTTGGATGTCGGTTCGCTTGGGCATACCGGGGCGGGAAACTACACCAACCGGTGTCAACTGACGAACAATTTATTGGTGGCAAACTGCGGGTCGCAGGTCAGGTTGACGCCCAGACGGCGCAGGCCGGCCTCGTCGCCGGGCGTCGGCAGATGAGTGAGATGAACTTCGCAACCAGTCAGCGCGGGCAACTGCTCCATCGCCGTCCGAGCGACCGGGTTGGTCGTCGAACTGATGCTCAGCGCGATGAACGTCTCCTCCAAATCAAGGCTGATGGTCTTGCGATGAAGAATGTCCTTCTTCAGATTGGCCACCGCCTCGACAATGATCGGGCTGAGCAGGTGCAAATGATGCGGGATGCCGGACAAATGCTTGATGGCGTTAAGCACCATGCTCGGCGTGGCGTGCAGCAGCGGCGAATTACAGCCGGTCACGACCTTCCCGTCAGGCAACTGGATCGCCGCGCCGCAATAGACGCCAAAGCTGCCCTTGTCAGGCTGGCCCTCAGCGATCGCCGCCACGTGCCGCGCGGCCGGAACCACCGGACGGTCATCGGGTCGGATGGCAAACTCCTCCATCAACCGCTCGATGCGCTGGACCGGTTCATGGTCGAGCGTGCCCACCGCGTATTCGCACTGGTAACGGAAATACCGGCGCAACATCTCCTGTTTCCCGGCCGCCGCCGCGCCGTCGTCGTTGATGATGGCGAACCCAGCGCGGTTGACCCCCATGTCGGTTGGCGATTGGTAGAAATCCGCCGAGCCAGTGATGCGGCCCAGGATGCGGCGCAAGACCGGGAACGCCTCGACGTCGCGGTTGTAATTGATCGCCGTCTGCCCGTAGGCTTCGAGGTGGAACGGGTCAATCATGTTGACGTCCTTCAGCTCCGCCGTCGCGGCCTCGTACGCGGCGTTGACCGGGTGGCGCAACGGCAGGCTCCAGATCGGGAACGTCTCAAACTTCGCATACCCGGCGTGAACGCCGCGTTTGTGTTCGTGATAGACTTGCGAGAGGCAGGTTGCCAGTTTCCCGCTGTTCGGCCCCGGCGCCGTCACCACCACCAGCGGACGAGTCGTTTCGATGTGGGGATTGCCGCCGAACCCTTGCTCGCCGACAATCCGTTCCACATCCGTCGGATAACCGGCAATCGGCCCGTGCGTATAGACGCGCACGCCCCGCCGCTCCAGCTTCGTCTTGAACCCGGCGGCCCCCGGTTGCCCCGTGAACCGCGTGATGACCACCGCCGACACGTCGAGTCCCCAGTCGCGCAGATCGTCAATCAACTTGAACGCGTCCGCGTCGTAGGTGATTCCGAAGTCCGCGCGCATCTTGCGGCTCTCGATGTCGCCCGCGTAGATGCAAAGGATGATCTCGGCCTTGTCGCGGAGCTTCTGCAGCAGGCGCATCTTCACGTTGGGGTCGAATCCCGGCAACACCCGCGAGGCGTGCAGGTCGAACACGATCTTGCCGCCAAATTCGAGATACAATTTGTTGTCGAACCGCCCGACACGGTCCAGGATGGCCGCGGTTTGCTCGGCCAGGTATTTCTCATTGTCAAAGCAGGGCGAATTGGTTTTGCCGGTCATGCTGATTTCTTCCTTCCAGTGTCGCGCACTATAATCGCTTGCCTGCGCCGGAAGCACGCACGTTTTTCATCCCTGTTTTTCATCCACTTTGATATCGCTCATTATACTGAAACAATTGTTGCGCGCTTATCAGCAATTATCGGTTGCCCCACGCGACCCGTCATGGTAGAGAGAAAAGCGAGGTGCACGATGAGACTGGAGTGCGAAATCGCGTTGGAGTTTTTCTTTTGGGGGCTGGAAGTGTTTTCGCGGCGCGACTGCGGCCTGATCCTCGCCGGCTTCCGCGACACGCCCGGCGGACGCAACCTCGACCAGTTGCTGGACCGTTGGCGCCAACAGCAACTCGTCTCGCGACACGGTCGCGGACGAAACGCCCACTTCACAATCACCGAACGCGGCCGGGCGCGCGTACGGGTGTTCGACCCGAACCGGCATTGGACGAAACCATGGGACGGCAAGTGGCGGGTGTTCAGCTTCGACCTGCCGACCGACCGTCGCAAGGATCGCACCCGTCTTTGGCGGGCGCTGCACAACGCGAAGCTCGGCTGTTTGCAATACAGCGTGTGGGTTTGGCCTCACGAAGTGGAGCCGTTGTTGCGCGAGACGATCCAAGCGCAGGGAATACCGGAATGCTTCTGCGGGTTTGAGGCCAGCCGTCTGTTTCTGTGCGATGACGCCGAGGTGGTGGTCACGGCATGGGACTTCAAAGAGATCGGACGGCGACACACCACCTACCTCCGTCATCTCGTGGCCAACCCGTCCTCCGTCAAACGGGCGCGCGACCTGACCGAACTCGCCCGCCTCGCGCGCATCGAACGCGAGGCGTACCAATACGCGTTCTCACTCGATCCGCTGTTGCCGCGCGAACTCTGGCCCAGGTCCTACAGTGGCGCGGATGTGGAAGAACGCCACCAAACATTCCGCGCGATGCTCCGTCGTCGGCTGCTCGACCTGCACACCCCTTCCTAATACTTCGCTCATTTCACTGAAACAATTGTTGCAGTGAAATGAGCGAAAGAGGACAGACTGGTTGGGCGGGCGTGGAATGGGAAGGCGGTTGGGGTCTGGCGTGGTTATTGAATGGCGGTGTGGTAGGTCTGGAGGGATTTGACACCGGCATGACCGGCGCGCTCGGCTTCGATGCCGCGCACGCTCGCCAAGGCAGCCGCCAACGTGGTCATGTACGGCACCTTGTGCTTGATGGCGGTCTTGCGGATGTACGAATCGTCCGTGCGACTGCGCTTGCCGGCAGGGGTGTTGATCAGCAACTGGATCTCTTTGTTCGTGATCGCGTCGGTGATGTTGGGGCGACCCTCGTACTGCTTGCGGATATGCGTGCTGGCAATACCGTGGTCGGTCAGGAACTTTTGTGTGCCCTCGGTGGCCAGGATCTTGAAGCCGAGTTTGTCGAAGCCCTTCGCGATTTCGACCAACTGCTTGTTCTTTTCGACCGTCGTGATGAGGACGGTGCCGGAGGTCGGCAAGGACGGCTTGGCGGCTTCTTCGGCTTTGAAGAAGGCCATGCCGAAGGTGTCGGCGAGGCCGAGCACTTCGCCGGTGGAACGCATTTCGGGGCCGAGCACCGGGTCCACTTCGGGATACATGTTGAAGGGGAACACCGATTCCTTGACGCCAAAGTGCTTCGGCGACTTCTGTTTCAGGTTCAGGTCCTTGAGCTTCGCGCCGAGCATCAATTGCGTGGCGGACCGGGCCATGCTGAACCCGCATACTTTCGACACGATCGGCACGGTGCGGGAGGCGCGCGGATTAGCTTCGAGCACGTACACCTTGTCGTTCTCGATGGCGTATTGGATATTCATCAGGCCGACGACCTTCAACTCGCGCGCGATGCGGCGCGTGTATTCGTTGATGGTCTCGATGTGCTTCTTCGGAATCGTGACCGGCGGAATGACGCAGGCGGAGTCACCGGAATGGATGCCGGCAAGCTCGATGTGTTCCATCACGGCGGGCACGAAGACGTCGTTGCCGTCAGCGAGCGCGTCGGCTTCGCATTCGAGGGCTTCTTGGAGGAACCGGTCAATCAGGATCGGCCGGTCGGGCGTGACGTCCACGGCGGCGGCCATGTATTCGCGGAGCATCGGTTCGTCTTGGACGACTTCCATGCCGCGTCCGCCGAGCACGAACGACGGGCGCACCATCAACGGATAGCCGATCTTGTTGGCGACAGCGACGGCTTCGTCAATCGTCGTGGCCATGCCGGACTCGGGCATCGGGATGCCGAGTTTCTCCATCATCTTGCGGAACAGGTCGCGGTCTTCGGCGGCGGCGATGGTCTCGACGGTCGTGCCGAGAATTTTCACACCGGCCTCCTGCAACTCGGCGGCGATGTTCAGTGGCGTCTGGCCGCCGAACTGGCAGATGACGCCTTCCGGTTTTTCCTTCTCGTAGATGGCGAGAACGTCCTCGACGGTGAGCGGCTCGAAATAGAGTTTGTCGGACGTGTCGTAGTCGGTCGAGACGGTTTCGGGGTTGCAGTTGACCATGATCGTCTCGATGCCCTGCTCTTTGAGCATGAACGCGGCGTGACAGCAGCAGTAGTCGAACTCGATGCCTTGGCCGATGCGGTTCGGGCCGCCGCCGAGGATCATGACTTTGCGTTTCTTGCTGACCGGCGCCTGGTCGGGCGCGTTGTAGGTCGAATAGTAGTACGCGGCGTTCTCGACACCGCTGACCGGCACGGCATGCCAACCGGCCACGACGCCGAGCTTGCGGCGTTGGTCGCGGATCGTCTTCTCCGGCACGCTGAGAATCTTCGCGAGATACTTGTCGGCGAACCCATCCTTCTTGGCTTGGACGAGCAGCTTGTCCGGTAACGCCTTGCCTTTGTGCTTGAGGATTTGCTCTTCGAGTTCGACCAGTTCCTTCATCTGCTGGATGAAATACGGTTTGATGAAGGTGAGCTTGTACAACTCCTCGACGTCCGCGCCTTTGCGGAGCGCCTCGTACATGATGAACTGGCGTTCGCTCGTTGCCTGGCAGAGCAGGCTCATCAACTCCGGCAGGCTCTTCTTGTTGAAGTCCTTCGCGAACCCCAGCCCGTGCCGGCCGGTTTCGAGCGAGCGGATCGCTTTCTGGAACGCTTCCTTGTAATTCTTGCCGATGCTCATCGCCTCGCCGACGGCGCGCATCTGCGTGCCGAGCTTGTCAATCGAGCCTTTGAACTTCTCAAACGCCCACCGGGCAAACTTGATCACGACGTAATCGCCCGACGGCGTGTACTTCTCCAACGTGCCGTCGCGCCAATACGTGATCTCGTCCATCGTGTGCCCTGCCGCCAGCAACGTCGAAACGCGCGCGATCGGAAAGCCGGTCGCCTTCGACGCGAGCGCCGACGAACGCGACGTGCGCGGGTTGATCTCAATGATGACCACCCGGCCCGTCTTCGGGTCGTGGGCGAACTGGATGTTCGTGCCACCGATGACGCCGATAGCCTCGACAATGTCGTACGACCATTTCTGCAATTTCTTCTGGAGCTTCGGATCAATCGTCAACATCGGCGCGGCGCAGAACGAGTCACCGGTATGCACGCCCATCGCGTCAATGTTCTCGATGAAACAAACCGTGATCATCTGATTCTTCGAGTCGCGGACGACCTCGAGTTCGAGTTCTTCCCAGCCGAGCACTGATTCCTCGATGAGAAGTTGTCCGATCAAACTCGCCGTGATGCCGCGGGCCGCGACCACGCGGAGTTCCTCGACGTTGAACACCATCCCGCCGCCGGTGCCGCCCATCGTGTACGCGGGACGAATCACCACCGGGTAGCCGAGCTTTGCCGCGACAGCCTCCGCTTCCTCGACCGTGTAGGCGAGATCGCTCTGCGGCAGGTCAATGCCGAGCTTCTTCATCGTCTCCTTGAACGCCAGCCGGTCCTCGCCGCGCTCGATGGCGTCGGCCTGCACGCCGATGATCTGGACGTTGTACTTGGCGAGCACGCCGGCCTTGTTCAACTCCGAGGAAAGATTCAGTCCCGTCTGGCCGCCGAGATTTGGCAGCAATGCGTCCGGGCGTTCCTTCTCGATGATTTGCGTGAGCCGTTCGAGGTTGAGCGGCTCGATGTAAGTGGCGTCGGCCATGCCGGGATCGGTCATGATCGTGGCGGGATTGGAATTCACGAGCACGATTTGGTAGCCGAGACTCTTGAGTGCTTTGCACGCCTGAGTGCCGGAATAGTCAAACTCGCAAGCTTGACCGATGACGATGGGGCCGCTTCCAATGATAAGGACCTTGTGGATATCAGTTCGTTTAGCCATAGTATTGGAGGCGGACTCTATGATAGAGACAGCTTCCATTCAATCCTGATTTTGGTAATCTTTGCACGGAACAAATCGCAGTTTTCGGTGTCGGAAGCATGGAGATCATATTATGAAACACGCCATTCTTTGCCTGAGTTTTCTCGCCGCCATCGTCGCCGGGTCGCGCGATGCGCAATGGAAAAAAGTTGACGACGCCGTCAACAAAGGACTGCCCAAGACCGCCATCGAGGAACTGGAGCCTATTATCAAAGGCGCGCTCGCCGACAAAGCTTGGGCCGAGGCTATCAAGGCCATCGGCAGGAAAATCGCCCTCGAAGGCAACATCCAAGGCAACAAGCCCGAAGAAAAAATCTTCCGCCTTCAAGACGAAATCGCCAAGTACCCGGCCGAGATGAAGCCCGCGTTGGAAGCGATCCTTGCGCATTGGTACTGGCAGTATTTCCAACACAACCGCTGGCGTTTCATGCAACGCACCCAGACTGCCGCCGCACCGGGGCCGGACATCCAGACGTGGGACCTCGCCCGCATCCTCGCCGAGATTGACAAACATTTCACCGCCGCGCTCGCCCACGAGAAAGTCCTCAAGGCCACGCCCGTCACCGACTACAACGACCTCCTCACCAAAGGCAGCGTGCCCGACAGTTATCGTCCGACGATGTTCGATTTCCTCGCCTACGAAGCGCTCCAGTTCTACCAAGCCGGCGAACACGGCGCGACCAAGGCCGAGGACGAGTTTGAACTCGACGCCGCCAGCCCGATCTTCGCCGACGCCGACGAGTTCATGAATTGGAACACGGCAGACTCCAAAGCAATCTCGCTTTACCAGAACTTGCTGCGGTTCCATCAGGCCGATGCCGACCGCTCGGCGTTCTACGACGCCGACCTCGCGCGTCTCATCTACGGCCACAACAAAGCTGTCGGCGAGAATAAGAATGACCGCTACAAAGCCGCTCTCCAGCGTTTCATTGAAGCCACCGCCAAGCACGAAGTCTTCGCCCGCGCCCTCGCCGCGCTGGCCACACAAATCAACCAAGACGGCGATCCCGTCAAAGCCCGCGAGCTGGCCCAGCGCGGCCTCGACGCCTTCCCGAATTCCGCCGGCGGCACGATGTGTTTCAATCTCATCCAGCAGATCGAAGCGAAGTCAGCCCATCTCGACACCGAGCGCGTCTGGAACGAGCCGTGGCCGACGCTCAATGTCGCCTACCGCAACATCACGAAAGTCTATTTCCGCGCCGTGCCGGCGGATTTTGAGGATTACATCAAGCGGACGCGCTGGGGTTTCGGCGGCTTCGACGACAACCAGCGCAAACAACTCCTCGCCGCCACGCCGGTGCTCGAATGGAACGCCGACCTGCCGCCGACAAAGGACTACAAACAACGCACCGAGAAACTTCCCGCGCCGACGAAGCTGAAACCGGGTTTCTATTTTATCGTTGCCAGCCACGACCATAATTTCAGCGAGAGGGAAAACATGGTCAGCGTCGCCGCCGTCTGGGTCAGCGACCTCGCGCTCGTTGTCCAACTCCGTAACGACAACAAACCGCACAGCGGCTTCGTTCTCAAATCCAACAGCGGCACGCCCGTCGCCGGCGCGACCGTCCGCATCTGGCAGCGCGACCGCGAAGGCTGGTTCAAACCCGTCGAGCCGGCCAGGACCGACGAGAACGGCCGGTTCGAATTCTCGATCAAGAACCAGAACATCATCGTGCTTGCCGAGCACAAAGGCCAGGCCGTTTCCAGCAACCGCGAGTTCTGGGGCCAGGGCAACCGCGACCGGAACAAAACCGGAACACAGACCGTCTTCTTCACCGACCGCGCGCTCTATCGCCCCGGCCAGACCATTTACTTCAAGGGCATTCATCTCCGCTACGACCGCGGCGCGGCCAACTATGAAACCGTTGCCGGGCAGAAGCTGACCGTGACCTTCCGCGACCCGAACAACAAGGAAATCGCCAAAGCCGATCTCGCGTGTAATGACTACGGCGCGTTCAGCGGCAGTTTCACTGCGCCGCGCGACCGGGTCATGGGTCGTATGAGTCTTATCGGTCCTAATGGCTCCTCCACGTTCAATGTCGAGGAATACAAACGCCCGAAGTTCCAAGTCGAACTCGCCAAGCCGACCGAGGCCGCGAAACTCGCCGCGACGGTGAATCTCACCGGCAAAGCGACCGCCTACACCGGTGCAGCCATCGGCGGCGCGAAAGTCAAATGGCGCGTCAGCCGCGGCGTGCAGTTCCCGTACTGGTGCTGGTGGTGGCAACCACCCGCCGTCAAAGCCATCGCCCACGGCACCGCCGTCACCGAGGCCGACGGCACGTTCAAGATCGCGTTCACCGCCGAGCCGGACCGCAGCGTGCCGGAGAAGAACGAACCCGTCTTCGTCTTCACGATCAACGCCGACGTAACCGACACCACCGGCGAAACGCGTTCCGACCAGCAGTCCGTGCGCGCCGCGTACACGGCGTTGCAGGCGTTGCTCGTGGCGGACAACTGGCAGCAGCCGGACAAACCGGTCGAGTTCACCGTCGAAACGAAGTCGCTCGACGGCGTGGCGCAGCCGGCGACCGGCACGCTCACGCTGTACGCGCTCAAACAACCGGCGAAGGTCGAGCGCGCCGCGTTGCAGCGCGAATACTGGTGGTGGGGCGGCGAAGAACCGAAAACCGATCTGTCGAACCCCGATTCGTGGGAACTCGGCAAGGCCGTTGCCGAACAGGAGTTCAAGACCGACGCCGCCACCGGCAAGACGCTGGTCAATTTGAAATTGAAGGCGGGGATTTACCGCGCGTCGCTGGAGACGAAGGACCGGTTTGGCAAGAAGGTCACGGCACGATTGACGGTGCAGGTCGTTGACCCGCGCGAGCGGCACTACCCGGTCAAGATCGCGAATCGGTTCGCCGCGCCGAAATGGTCGGTCGAGCCGGGCGACAAGTTCACCGCGCTCTGGGGCACCGGCTACGACACGGGCCGGGCGTTCGTCGAATTGGAGTGCGAAGGCAAACCGTTGAAGAGCTACTGGACCGTCAGCAACCGGACACAGGAACTCATCGAGCAGCCCGTCACCGAAGAGATGCGCGGCGGGTTCACGCTGCGCGTCACTTACGTCCGCGAGAACCGCGCTTACCTCAACGAGAGTGTCGTGCAGGTGCCGTGGTCGAACAAGACTCTCACTGTGAAATGGGAAAGCTTCCGCTCCAAACTCATGCCCGGCCAGAAAGAGACGTGGACCGCCGTAATCACCAAGGGCCTTGTAGGCCGCGTGACCCCACGCGGCGCCGGGGGAAACGCCGCGTCAGGTGACGCGGCCTACAACCCGGAACGTGCCGCCGCCGAGATGGTCGCGGCGCTCTACGACGCTTCGCTCGACCAGTATTTGCCGCACAACTGGCCGCGGGCGTTCAACGTGTTTCGGCACGAGTTTGACCGGGTCAACGCCGAGTTCCAGAACGCCAAGCTCGATTTCCAGCACATCCAAGGCTGGTGGCAGACGCCGCATCGCAGCGTGGATTGGCGTTACCGCGCATTCCCGCCCGACATCATCGCCAACCTCTGGGGCTACGGTTACTTCGGCCGCAGAATGGCAAAAGGCGAACTGTCGGTGTACGCCGTGGATGCAGCGGCGGAGAGCCGGCCCGCGCTCGCGGGGACACCCGCACCGGTACCAGCTTCTGCGACGGCGCTAGATGCGTTTAGCTTCGTGGCGGCACAAAAACTTGCCAAAGACAAAAACGAAGCCGGAGTCGGCGGCGGCGTCGCGACCGCGCCCGACCTCAGCAAAGTCACTGCGCGCAAAAACCTCAACGAGACCGCGTTCTTCTTCCCGCACCTGCTCGCCGGCGACGATGGCGTCGTGAAGATGGTGTTTACGATGCCGGAGGCGTTGACCGAATGGAAGTTCCTCGGCTTCGCCCACGACAAACAACTCCGCGCCGGGTTCCTTACCGACAAGACGGTGACGGCGAAAGACCTGATGGTCGAGTCGAACCCGCCGCGGTTTGTGCGCGAAGGCGACGCGATCGAGTTCACGGTCAAAGTCAGCAACCAGACCGACAAACCGCAGACCGGCAAAGTCAGACTCACGTTCGCCGATGCCGCGACGCTCAAGCCCGTTGACGACGCGCTCGGCAACCGCGCGACCGAACAGAGCTTCGACGTGCCCGCCAAACAATCGCGCAGCTACTCGTGGCGCATCGCCGTGCCCGACGGCATGGGTTTCCTCACCTACAAAGCTGTCGGTGCGACTACAGCAGCCAGCGACGGCGAAGAAGGTTTCTTACCGGTGCTGAGCCGGCGGATTCTCGTCACCGAATCGTTGCCGTTGCCGATCCGCGGTAAGGTAACGAAGCAGTTCGAGTTCAAGAAATTGCTGGAGTCCGGTAAATCCAACACTCTTCGTAATCAGTCGTTGACGGTACAGATGGTCTCGCAGCCGGCGTGGTACGCGGTGATGGCGTTGCCGTACCTGATGGAGTACCCCTACGAGTGCAGCGAGCAAATCTTCAACCGGCTCTACGCCAACGCGCTCGCCCGCCACATCGCCAACTCCGACCCGAAGATCCGCCGTATCTTCGATCTCTGGAAAGGCACGCCCGCGCTCGACAGTCCTCTGGAAAAGAACCAGGACCTGAAATCGGTGATGCTCGAAGAAACGCCGTGGCTCCGTCAGGCGATGAAGGAAAGCCAGGCACGCAAGAACGTCGGCATTCTTTTCGACGCCAACCGGCTCGACGAAGAATCCGCGCGCACACTGCGGAAGCTCACCGAGATGCAGTTGAGCGAAGGTCTCTGGCCGTGGTTCCCCGGCGGCCGGCCGAGTGAATACATCAGCCTCTACATCACGACCGGCTTTGGGCGTTTGCGTCATCTGAGCGTGGAGGTTGACGTGAAACCCGCCATCAAATCGCTCACCGCGCTCGACGCATGGATGGACAACCACTACCGGCGCATCATCAACAAAGACTTGTACGTGCCGAGCTACACCGACGCGTTCTATCTCTACGGTCGCAGCTTCTTCCTCAAGGACAAGCCCGTCGCCAAGCAGCATCAAGAAGCGGTGGACTTCTTCCTGCGCCAGTCGCGCAAGTTCTGGTTGAAGGTGAACTGCCGGCAGTCGCAGGCGCATCTGGCCATCGCGTTGCAGCGGTTCGGCGACAAGCAGACGCCGCAGGACATCCTGAAGTCCATCAAGGAACGCAGCGTCAGCACCGAGGAACTCGGCATGTTCTGGCGCGAACTCGAACTGAGTTGGTGGTGGTATCGCGCACCGATCGAGACGCAGGCGATGATGATCGAGATGTTCGCCGAGGTCGCGAACGACGCGCAAGCCGTGGACGATTGCCAAGTCTGGCTTTTGAAACAGAAACAGACGCAGGACTGGAAGACGACCAAAGCCACTGCCGACGCTGTCTATGCGCTGTTGCTGCGCGGCTCGAACAAGCTCGCCAGCGACGCGCTCGTCGAAGTCGCGCTCGCCGGCGATTGGA
The DNA here is from genome assembly GCA_016871575.1 of Verrucomicrobiota bacterium. Taxonomy (GTDB): domain Bacteria; phylum Verrucomicrobiota; class Verrucomicrobiia; order Palsa-1439; family Palsa-1439; genus CAIKAP01. The sequence goes on along the minus strand of VHCW01000027.1, from coordinate 24,628 downwards.
TCAAGCCGGAGAAAGTCGAAGCGGGCACCGGTTTCTACGAGCAGCGTTTCCTCCGCACCGAGATCAAACCCGCGATGGGCGCTGTCACGGTGAAGAAGGTGGACGAAGGTGTCAGTTGGGGCAGCGTCCACTGGCAGTATCTCGAAGACATGACCAAGGTCACGCCACACGAAGGCACGCCGTTGAAACTGAAGAAGACCCTTTGGATCAAGGATACGACCAAGAAAGGCCAAGTGTTGAAGCCCGTGACCGGCGCGTTGTCAGTCGGCGATGAGTTGGTCGTGCGGATCGAGCTGCGGACTGACCGCGACATGGAATACGTCCACATGAAAGACCAGCGCGGCAGCGGCACCGAGCCGGTGAATGTGCTGAGCCACTACAAGTATCAGGACGGCCTCGCCTACTACGAGAGCACCCGCGACACTGCGAGCCACTTCTTCATAGATTACCTGCCGAAGGGCGTCTATGTGTTCGAGTACTCGACGCGCGTCCAACTCAAAGGCAAGTACCAGACCGGCATCGCCGAGATCCAGTGCATGTACGCCCCCGAATTCAACAGCCACAGCGAGAGCTTCACCCTGGAGGTCAAGTAGCCAACCGGGCCGTGCCCGCGTCATTACACTGCTCGCCCGCCCTCCTGTCCCAGTTGTCCAATTTCCGTTTTGACTGAAACAATTGTTCCATGATAAACGGTAATTGGCTTGCAGAGCACTGGATGAATAAACATGCGGAGGACTGAACCATGAGATTGGAGATCGAGATCGCGCTGGAGTTTTTTCTGTGGGGGCTGGAGGTGTTCTCGCGGCGGGATTGCGGATTGATCCTGGCGGGCTTCCGTTCCTGCAGCAGCGACCGGGAACTCGACCGGCTGCTGGATCGCTGGCGGCAACAACGCCTCGTGCAGCAGCGCGGACGCGGAAAGACGGCGCACTTCAGCATCACCGACGCGGGACGGAAACGTCTGCCGGTGTGGGAACCGGGGCGAAACTGGGATTTGGCGTGGGACGGCAAATGGCGCGTGTTCAGCTTCGATCTGCCCACCTCGCGGCGACGGGACCGCAGCAACCTGTGGCGCGCGTTGCGAGCCGCCAAATTCGGCCTGTTACAGCGCAGCGTGTGGGTCTGGCCGCACGAGGTCGAGCCAGTCCTGAAAGACATCATCCAAGCACGCGGGATTCCCGAATGTTTCTGCGGATTTGAAGTCAGCCGTCTGTTTCTTTGCGACGACAAGGAACTGGTCGTCACCGCCTGGGACTTTGACGAGATCAACCGCCAGCATCAAGGCTATCTCCAGCATGCAGTGGCCAACACCGCTTCGCTCAATCGAGCCGCCAACCTCCAAGAACTGGCCCGCGTCGCGCGAATCGAGCGAGACGCCTACCAGTACGCCTTCTCATTTGACCCGTTGTTGCCGCGTGCCCTCTGGCCAAAATCCTATCGCGGCCCTGCTGTTGAAGAGCGGCACGCCGCATTTCGCGCCTGTCTGCGTCGTCGCCTCCGCGAACTTACCCGCGTCTAGATTTTCCGTTTTGGTTGAAACAATTGTTTCACGTAAAACGTGGAAATCGGATGGGGGAGATTGACGGGAAAACGTGCGGTTTATGCGGGTGGGGAACCGGTTGTTTTCAGCGCCGCCACGGTGAAGATCAGCGGATACAGTTTCTCGTAGTACCAGAGCTTGGCAAAATAGAAACCAATCGGCGCCGGCGGGAACACACGGCCTTCGTCGGTCGCACGCACGAGCCACTCCGCGCCGCGCCGCGCCGGTTCTCCATCCAGAGCGATGACGGCCAGGGCGGTTTCTTCGATTGACGGCAGCGTGCGTACGCCGCCACCCCAACTCCCATCGTCGTTCTGGGCCGACAACAGCCAGCGGGTGCCGGCTTCGCGCATCGGGCCTGCCGGCAATGCGCGAACAACGTTGGCCGTGCCGTACGTCAGGTTCTCGTCGCCGGGTGCGTGTTGGTTGCCGAACCACAACGGCACCCATGCGCCATCGGGACGCTGGGCGCGCGCGAGATACTTCAACGCGCGCTGCCGGGCGCGGCCTTCGGGGAACACGCGCAACGCATGCGCGGTCAGGTCGGGACTGCTGCGGTCGAACGGCAGCGCGCCCCAGCCTTTACAGAACGTCGGGATGCCGCCGTCGCTGTTCTGCAAGCCGAGCAGCCAACGAGTACCGGCGGCCATTGCCGCCGAGTCCGTCACGCCGAGCGTTTTCAACGCGAGCAGCGCACCGGCGGTATCATCGGCGTCGGGTACGCCGCCGCTGAGATCAGTCCAAGCCCAACCACCGGGCGTGGCATTGGTGTACGGATGCAACTCGCGATGCTGCTGCGCAAGAAGCCAATCGCGAATCGGACCGCGCTCGGATTCCGGCAGGCTGTCGCCGAGCGCGTTGACCGAGAGTGTTGTGACCCACGTGGCAAGATTGATGTCAATCGCCCAACTGCCGTCGGGGCGCGCGGCAGCGACGAGGAATTTCACGCCGCGTTCGGCAACCGGATGCCGGGCGAGTCCCATGCCGGCCAGCGACATCGTGACGAAACTGGTCAGCGGAATCGCTTCGAGGAAACCGCCGCTGGCCGGCTGGATTTTTTCCAGCACACGGAGTGAACCTCGACGGACCGGGTTGCGAATCAGACGGAGCGCGGGCTGATGGTGATGGCGGACTTGTCCGATGGCGATCAACGCCGGCAAGGCGTAGCTGACGACTGGCAGCTTGAGCCATTTGAAAAGTTCCGGTGGCAGCACCGCCAGTTCAAACGGCAATGGCAACACGTGTTCCCAGCCGCACCGGCCGGTTAGCGCGCACGTTGTGAGGATGGGCACGGAGAAGGTACGGTCTTTGCCATAGCGGGCGATGATCGCCCGCACCAGGTCGCCGCCATCGTGTTTCGCAAGCCACGCTTCCGCGCGCGGCGCCGGTTCGCCGGCGAGGCCGAACGCGGCCCACGCGAGCGTGGTGGTGCTGATGTTGCTGACGCTGAGAACGGTGTCGCCCCAGCCGCCATCGGCGTTGGCGTGTGTTTTCAGCCAATCGAGGCCGCGACGAATCAACACGCTGTGTCGTTCGCGGTCCACGAGTGCAAGCGCAACAACGGCAGTGGCCGTGGACAACGCGCTCGCGGAGAGTTCGCCTTCCCAGTGGCCGTGCGAACCGCGGGCGGCCAACAACTGTTCACGAGCACGACTGAGAGTTTTGGCAATCATGCAAGATGTCCCAGCGCCAGCAGCGCGTAGCTGGTGTACTCGACGTCGAGATGCTCATCGGCCCAGTGGCCGTGAAATCCACCCTCGTTGCTCCAGAGCGAGTCGAGGAAATCGAGACACGGTTCCGTGATGCCATCAAGCGGGACGCGCAGTCCGGCCAGCGCGTGCAACGCCGTGGCCGTGGACAACAAATCCGGCACCGGCGCGCGCGGCATCGCGACGAAACCGCCTTCCGGCCGGCACTGCGCCAGCAGCCACGGGCCGAGTTCGGTGGGGACAGCTACGCCGAGGTGCCGCAGCAACATCGCAGCAGCGGCAGTGGCGAGCGTCGAGCCGAGCAGCAGGCCGGGCGCGTTACCGTACGCGCCGTCACCTGAGCGGAGCGATTCGAGGCAGCGCAGCCACGGGCCGGTGTCTGGCAATGGCGCCTGCAAATCCTGATGCGCGCCGCAGGCGAGATAGCAGTCATAGACGGTTTGTGGCGGCGGAAATGCGGCGAGTCGTTGCGCGAGGCTCGCCGGCGGTTGGAGGACAGACCAACAGCGGGCGAGGCAGGTGAAGTGAACAAAGTCGAGTTGTGCGCCGTCGCCGAAACTTTGAAGATATTGTTCCAAATTCGGCGGCAGCGGTTCCTGCAACGCTTGCAGGCAGCCGAGACCGAAGACGGTGTAGTAAATGTCGCTGCGCCCGCTGCGGTCGCGGAAACTGCCGTCGGGAAGTTGCTGGCCGCGGACGAATTGGCGGACGAGACCGGCGGACTCACCCAGCCGCGCCGGCGCTCGTCGCGCGGCTTGCAGCATTTCGAGCCTGAAACTCATGGCACCAGCCTTTGATTTCCGCGTGGTTGAAAATGCGGCCGACGACGCGGCGCAACAATCCCTTGAGATTGGCGCTGGGCACGTCGCGCAACGACCGGATCGCTTCCTGTTTGTAACTCTCCAACAACACTCGCGCCCGCGTTTCGGGGTCTTTGACCTTTTCGTGCTTGAGAGCGACCAACAGGTTCGGCTCCGTCTCGTCCAGCTTGCCGGCGGTGAAGTCTTCGAGGTCGTCGCGGATCTGGTAGGCGATGCCGAGCGCTTCGCTGTACGCGCCGAGCGCCTCGCTGACCGGCTCGTGCCGGCCCGCGTAAATCGCGCCGAGCCGCAACGCGACCTCGAAAGCCGGCGCGGTTTTCTGCCGGAAAATGTTCAACACCTGGCGCACGCTCAGCGGCGACGGATGCCGCCTCCAGAAAAGTTCTTCGCCTTGGCCGAGGCACAATCGCCGGTGGCCTTCGACGGCGGCGTGCAACAGCGCGGGGGTCTGCAGCGGGGAAACCTGCGTCGCGCGGATCAGACGGTAGCCTTCGCCGATGAGCAGGTCGCCGACATTGAGCGCGATGGCGACGCCGTGCTGTTCGTGCAACGTCGGGTCGTCGTAGCGGCGGGCGTCGTTGTCCTCGATGTCGTCGTGGATGAGCGACGCCTTGTGGAAACACTCGACCGCGACGGCCAGCTTGCGGAGGTCATCGGACAATTCGTCGCCGGAACGGTCGCGCAACGCCTGATAGGTCGCCACGGTCAGGAACGGCCGCCAGCGTTTACCGGCGCGGGCGAGCCACTCGCGGGCGAGTTGATCGGTCTGGCCGTCGGCGGGACCGAGCACGCGGGCGAGCGCGTCGGGCGTGAACCACGTCTCGACCTCCTCGCGCAACGCCGTCAGGTCGAGCCGGCGCGTGGTGTCGGCGCTGGTGAGGTGGATGATGTCCCAGACCCAATCGAGGTCCACGGTCGTGTTGGCGCAGTCGCCCTGCAACAGCGGGATGCCGAAGCCGGGAATCGCGGCGGCTTCCATGTACGGGAACGCTTTCTCCAGCACGTTCAGGCAGGAGACGCCGACGATGGCGTCAATCTTGCCGGCCTGGATCATCTGCGTGACCATCGCCGAGCCTTCGGCGACGAGCACGGCGTAACCGAGCCGCTCGGCCTCGACCTGCAAATCCTGGATCGTGCACTGGCCGCATTGTTTGCAGAGCAGGCCGAACTCATCCATCGAAGCGCGGCATTTGTCCTCGGCGCGGAGGCATTTCGGCAACAGCAACAGCCGGCGCTCGTACGGAATCGCGGCGAGCGTCTCGCGCCAGAGTTCGTTGTTGATGAGCACAGCAACGTAATCGCGGAACTGCGCGTCGGTGCCGGTTTCAGCGATGACCTTGTCGGCCAACTCCCGCAACTCCGCCAGCGGCACCGGCGGCACCGGCGCCCATTCCTTGACCCAGCGGCGCGCGAACTGCACCAGCTCGTCGCGTTGCTGGAGCGTCGGCGGAATGTTCGGTTGTGGCAGCCGGAACCGGGGCGGCGGCGCAAGGCGCGGCAGTTTCATTTGTCCTTTTGTAGCGATTCGACGTTGAGGTTGCGCAAAACTTCATCGGGAATGCCGAGCTGTTTCTGGAGCTTGGCGATGCACTGGCAACGTTCCGCGCGCGCCGTCGCGGCGTCGCGGTCCTTGGCGAAGCGCGACCGTTTGCGCAACGCCTGATAGACATCGCCGCCGAGCAACGCCGACACGTCCACCTTCTCGCGCTGGCCGTCGCCGCCGTGGATGATCGGCTCCGGATGTTTCGGGAAAATGATCGCCGCTTCGGGACAAACCCGCGCGCAGGCCGGGCAGTTCGGCTTGCAGTTGTCCGGCTGCGTGACGCGGATCTTGCCCGCCGTCGCCGCGAACACGCCGAACAAGCAGAAGCTGAGGCATTGCATGCAATGGCTGCACCGGTTGAAGTCAATCACCGGGAACCACGCTCCCGGCGAAGTGGCTGTCGCCGTGGTTTGCCCGCGCAAATCCACAACCTCCGCGGCGTTCGGCAGCAGGCTTTTCACCGCGCGCGGGTGACAGGCATAAACCTTCAGCGGTTCGGTGGCGGTGAATTGTCCGTGCGCCACAAGCTCGCAGAGATCGGCGACCACCTCGAAGGGCTCGCCCGACTCGCGGAGTTGGCGCAACGCTGCCTCTTTCGCGTCGGGCGAAAGAACTTTGGCATGGACGCAATTACAGTAGATGATCGCCATGTGTTTCACCTGTGCACATACGGAAAGACCGCATCTCTGTCAAGCAGCGCGGCGTGTTTATCCGGCGTATGCATCACGGAACAACGTCCGATAGACCGCGCCACCCAACAATCCGCCCAGAACCGGCGCGACCACATAGACCGTCAACCAGCCGATGCCGTTCACCTGAAATGGCACCGCGCCCCAGCCGGCCAGCGCCGAGAACAATCGCGGAGCGAGGTCGCGCGCTGGATTGAAACAGGCCATCGTCAGCGGGCCGAGCAGTGAGATCAGCAACGTCACCGTCAGGCCGATGGTCGCGGCGGTCAGGATTCGTGGCCGGGCTTTGTTGCGTTCATCGGTGACGCAGAAAATCACCAGCAACATCACCGCCGTGCCGGCGACTTCTGCGCCGAACGCCTGGGCTGTAGTCAGTGGGTGGCGATAAAACTCGCCGAATACCTTCGCGCTCGCCTCGCTGCCGGCCTGGCCGCGAACGATGCCGTTGGCCTGCTCGAACGCCGCCAACGTGCCGCCGAAGATGAAATACAACACGACCGCCGCCGCGAACGCGCCGGTGAATTGCGCGGCAAGATACGACGGGACTTTGCGTCGTGGAAAATCCGACCAGACCGACAGGCTCAGCGTCACCGCCGGGTTCAGGTGCGCGCCGCTAAGCGCGCCGGTGAGGTAGATCGCCGTCGCGATGCCGAGTCCCCAGACGATGGCGACTTGAAACACGCCGACCTGCCCACCGGTCGTGACAGACGCGCAGACGCTGCCGCAACCGAAAAACACCAGCAGGAATGTCCCGAAGAATTCGCCAACCACCCAACGGGCCAGCTTCATGGCAACACCGGCCGGTGCTCCACACCGCCCGCATCAACCCGATGTGTCGGGTTCGGTTGCCCCGGCTTGAAGCTGGCGAGACTTCCAAGCGCCGCGCCACACTCGCCAGCCACTTCCCGCACGATTCGCTCCAGCAACGCCGGCTCGGCTTGCGCCCGCAGGTTCACGGTCAGTTCGCCCTCGGTGAACGGTTCCGCGAGGCGGAACGACAATTCCGGCACAGCGTCGGTGCGAACAAGATTCGCCACGGCGATGTCGAGTCCGTCACCGGTCGCAGTGAGCGTCATCTTGAGATGCGCGATTTCCGCGTCGGCCTTGGCGAGACGGTCGCGCAGCGCGCAACCAATACGCAACAACAACTCGTTGCCGTCCACAGGCGAACCGCTCAGGCGCGCTGTCGCGTTCAACCAGCCGAGCATCGCTTCGCCGACGCCGTAAGTGATGTAGTCCACGTCCATGATGTCGGTCGCGCTGAGTTCGCCGGTCAGGATCCGGTCAAACCACGCCGCAAGTCCGTCCCCGGTGCGTGCGGAAACGGCGAACACGTCGGCCTTAGGGAAATTCTGTTTCAGCGCGGCCACCAGCTTCGCTGTTTGCGTCGCATCGAGCAGTTCGCATTTGTTGACGACGAGCAGGTTCGCCTCCTCCAGTTGCTTCCGATAGATGTACGTCACCTTCGGCGCGAACTGACGGCCGCCGCCGAGGCCGAGCACGCGCATCGCGCGGATGGGATCAACGAGCACGCTCAACGGCGCAATCCGGTAGTTCTCACCGTATAGCTGCTTCATCGGCAGGGTGACCGTTGCCATCAAGTCGGTGCAACTGCCCACCGGTTCCGCGATCAACACATCCGGACGCGTTGTGGCCGTCAATTTCCGCGTGGCGTCCACCAGCGAATTGAACCGGCAACAGAAACAACCGCCGGAGATTTCCTCGACCGGAAAATCGCTGGCCCGCGCCATCGCGGTGTCCACCAGCCCGGTGCCCTGGTCGTTGGTGATCAGCCCGACGGCCCGCCCCTGCCGCTTGAGATGTTCCGCCAGTTTCAGGATCGCCGTCGTCTTGCCGGCGCCGAGGAAACCGCCGACCATGATGTAGCGTGGTTGCGATTGTTTCATTGCTATGTGTCCAGTGCACATAGCGGAAAGACACAACCGTCGTCAAGAACGAATTAGCTTGAGCAGGCTGTCAATGGCGGCCCGGTAGCGGGTGAGTGAACGTTGCCAGCGGCGAAGACAGGCGTGGCCGGTCGGGGTCAGTTCGTACTCCCAACGGGTCGGGCCGCCGGTGCCGGCCGTCCTCCGCGAACTCACCAAGCCCTCTTTCTCCATGCTGTTGAGCGCTCGGTACACAACGGAATGGTCCGGCTCAATGCCGGCCTCGGACAATTGCTCCAGCAACGCATAACCGTGCGCCGGGCCGTCGGCCAGCAGAGCCAGAATGTAAGGCCGCACGAGCTTGCCCAAGGTCCGGCCCGAACAGGCGCATTCCTCGAAGTCAAACGATTTGGTTTTACATCCACTCATCGCTGATTCCTCTAGTCCTCCTCTTGCAGCTTGTCAATCGTCGCATTCAACACGGCGATGTAGCCGCGCACGTCCACGCTCTGCGGATCGGGCGTGCCGCGCACTTCATAAAGCCAGCCCGCGCCGTACGGGTCGTCGCGCGGGTCGGACAAATCGGGATTGGCCCGCTCGAACCCGCCGGCCACGACGCAAAACAAATCCGTCCGCGCCTTCAATCCTTCGTACCAGCCGATCTCCTCGCCGACCTGCACGGGCGCGCCGGGTTTCGCATCGAGTTGCATCTCGACGAAATCGCCGAGCATCCGCAACGCGAACCGGGTCAGCCCGACCCGCCACACTCCCGGCGCCGTTTGTGAGAGCCAGTAATGGCCGGGGGTGTAACGATAACTTTTCGGCAGCGTGGTGGAGAACTTGCACCGGCTATACGAGAGCGAATCGCCGAGGTCGGTCACGACGCCTTGTGGATTGTCTGTCACGAGTACGCTCCGAAGCCGAAGAACCAATGTTTCTTGGCGAAACGGTAGGCCCAGTGTTCCTCGGGGATTTCGTTGCTGGGGTTGTGTTGGCTGGTGCGGGGCTTCATCGCCGCCAGTTCGCTCAGGGCCGTCTGCCGGGCCGTTGTGTCGCGCAGTCCGTGTTTCGCCACCAACTCCCGCAACAGGTCCGGCCGTTCCAGCACGACGCAGCCGCGCGTCGCGCTCGCGACCGTTTTGCGGAAGTCGGCCAGATATTTCGCCTCGGCGATCGTTTTGAAAATGTCGCCGCTGTTGTCGGTGATCTTTACGCCGGCAAACTGGATGATCGGGCATGGCTCGATGTCGCCACCTGGTCCGATGTGATGGCTGATGCCGGTAACCGCCGGGCAGAGCGCGTGGCCTTGGTCGTCCCAGTAGGCGTCCACGATGCCGATCGGTTTACGTTTGCGCATTTCGACACAGAACCGGCGGACCCGCAACACCTGCTCCGGCGTCAACGCCAGTTCCGGCGCGGGTTGCGGGCCGACAGGCCGGTAGGTGTAAAACCAGACGTAGGTCACGCCGCGACGAATCAGTTCGTCAAGCCACGCCTCGGTGAGCAGGTCGGCGATGTTGTTCTGGCACACGCTGGTCGCCACGCCGGTGATGAGGCGGTGGCGGACGGCGGTTTCCAAGCCGCGCATCGTGTGCGGGAAGACGTTGCTGCGGCCGCGGCGCTCGTCGCTGACGGGTTCGTTGCCCTCGATGCTGATGAGCGGCGTCACGTTGCCGAGCGCGCGAAGCCGGGCGGCAACGTCGTCGGTGAGGAACTGGCCGTTGGTGAACACTTGGAAATAGCAGTCGGGATGCGCGGCGAGGACGTCGAGCAGTTGCGGGTGCATGAACGGTTCGCCGCCGAGGATGCCGAAGAAACTGTTGCCGTGCCGCTTTGCGCTGGCGATCAGCCGGTTCAGGTCGTCGAGGCCGAGATGCCGCGGCGGCGCGGACACGTCGGCCCAACAGCCCGTGCAGCGCAGATTGCAGGCGCTGGTGATCGAGATGTACAGGAACGGCGGAAACCAGACGCCGCGTTTGATCCGCCGCTTGAACCGCTGCACCGAGAGCATTCCTTTCAGGCCGAAGTTGACGGCGAACTTCCACAACAACCGGAGGTCGGTGTGGGACAGCGTTCGTTTGGCCATCTGGATGATCATTTACTCATTCCGCAACGCCGGCAACAACGGACCGCGTAACGCGACCGCCGCCGCCAGCCAACTCCAGAATAACCCGCCGGCCACCAACAACGCCAGCGTCAATACCGGCACGCCGTGCGCGCGTTGCGGCCAGACCGCCACCAACGCCGCGCCCGTGCCCAGCCCCACGCCGAGCAACACGAGCAGCCAGTGTTCACTCAACACCAGCCATCGCAGCTTGCGACGCTCGAAGCCGACCGCCTGCAACAACGCCAGTTCGCCGCGTCGTTCCATCACGTTGCGCAACACCACAATCGCCAGCCCGACGCTGCCGAGCAGCAGCCCGAGGCCGCCGAGCGCCTGAAAGATTCCGAGATACGCGTTCTCCACCGCCGAGAATTCCGCCAGCCGGCGCGATGCCGGCACCGCCTCAAATCCTTTGTCCTCCAGCGTCCGCGCCAACCCTTCCGGCATCGAGTCCATCAGGAACACCCGGTAGCCCGATGCCGACGGAAATTTCTCGATGAAGTTCCGCTCGGAGACAACCAAGCTGCCTTGCAGGATCGAGTTCGCCAGCACGCCGACGATTTGCAGTTGGAACGTCCGGCCGCGTTCATCGGTGTACGGCAATGTGTCGCCGAGTTTCTTGCCGAGCGCCCATTTCACCGTCGCCTCGTCCCCAATCGCCGGCACCGCGTCGCCGTGCTGGTCCAGCAACTCCCATTGTGGGACAACCATCTTGGTTGTCCGTCCATCGTGAGCGGGCAAGCTGGAAGCTTGCCCCACAAACCGGAACGCACCGCGCTTCGCCAATTCTGCCGGCTTCACGCCGAGCAAACGCGGCTGTTGCGCTCGATTCAAATTCAGGCAACTGGCGTCATCGCCCTCGCGCACCCGCATCGGCAGTGTGCCCGGCAATCCTTCGTACACCGGCGACGTCGTCTCCGCGTACCAGGCGAATCCGCCCGTGCCCGGCGCGTTCTGCTTCGGGTCTTGGTGGAAAGCGTTCACCGCCACCAACAGAAACACGCCGCTCGCCAGCACCGCCACCGTCATCAAACTCCGGCCGCGCCGCCGCGCCGCGTTGCGCAAGCCAAACTGTTGTAGGCCGACTCTGCGAGTCGGCGTTTTGTCCGCCTCACTCGCCGACTCACAGAGTCGGCCTACAGTCTCAAGCCATCGCAACAGCCAATCGCCGAACCCGACGCCCGCAACGAGCAAACACGCCCCCGCGCCAAAGAACGCGCCTGCGTTGCGCATCGTCAACAACGCAACCGCTCCCAACAAACTGACAATCGCAATGGTAGGGATGAGCCGCCGGCTCGTCCGCTTCTGTTCGCCGAACAACTCCACCGGCGCGCTCCGCATCTGTCCCCGCTGCGCCCACCACATCGCGCCCAATGCCGTCGCCAGGCTGGACGCTGCGCCAATGACAAGCGTGCCCGGCTCAGCGTGATACTGAAAACTCATCGTGCCGACCGCGCCGCGCCAGACGGTTTGCAGGCCGAGCAACGTCAGCTTCGTGTACGCCGCGCCCGCCGCGACACCGACCAGTGTGCCGAGCAACGCCAGCGCGCCGCCCTCCGCCAACGCCAACCGCCCCACCGTGCGCGGCGCAAACCCCAACGCGCGCAGCAACCCGACTTCGCTGCGCCGCTGTTCGAGGTTGAACACAAACAGCATCGCCGTCAGCAGCAGCGCCGCCACGATCAGGAAGAAACTGAACCCGATAAACAGTTGCCCGAAATCCTGCGACTCCGCACTCGCCTTCAACGCCTGTTCCCGTACCGGCACCCACGCCGGCGGCTCCAACTTCAATTTCTCAACCGCATCGGAAAGACGGACCGCCGTCAGGCTGCCAAACCGGTTCGACCACAACTTCTGTCCTGCCGCCAACGAAATAAACGCCTTCGGCGTGCCGCGATATTGTTTCCAGTAAGCTTCGTCGTTCGGGCGAATCCGGTCGAAGTTGATCGGAATTCCCGGTTCCCATTTCCGGCAATCGTCCACATCCGACAACCCCGGGAATGGCGGCATCAACGAGTCATCCTTCTCTGTCGGCACAATCCGGCTCACCCGGAACTTCGCTGACTCCTCGCGCAGTTCGCGCCGGTCGCCGATGACGTAGTAGCGCAGCGTCAACTCATCGCCAACTTTCGCGCCGAGATCATCGGCGAGCCACGAGTTGATTGTGATGCCGTCCTCATTGCCGAATGCGGTGACAAACGAGTACGGCGTGGCCTTGTCGCCGAGTCGGATTTCGTTCGCGAAATACGTCAATACGCCGTCGCCCGCGGCCTTGATGTTCGGATCAAGGAAAACGCGCGAAGTGGTCAGCAGGCCGTTGGAGAAAACCAGTTCCGCGTCAGCCGGCGTCCAGTGCCGCGACAAATCCGGAGCATTTCCCGACGCCAGCAACACATTCGCTCGTCCGTGGCGTTTCAGTTCGTTCTGCAACAACGCCAGCGGCACGAACACCGTGTACGGCGGCACCTGATTCGCCTGCAAACTGAACCGGCCAAAATTCCGGCTGCCCACCACTGCGCTGACCTGCCCGCGAATTGCCGTCGTCGCGTCGGCCTTGCCGGAGAGCGGGGCATCGCGCGGCACCCACGACGGCTGCTCCAGGCGCACGACAATCGGGTCGCCCTCTTTCGCGCCCAGTTGCGTCGCGAGCCGCTTGTTGAGGACGATGCCGGTGAAGTTCGTCGTCGCGCCGAGCCGCCAGAATCGCTCGTCCACGCCGACAATCTGCGCCCCGTTCGCGCGCGCCGAACCGTCCGGCAACGACACCGTGCCCCGCGCCATCAACACCGGTGCCGTGCCGGTTTCGTCGGCGAGTTTCTCGCGAAAGTACCGGTCGCCGGTTGCGACTGCGTGCGTCACGCGGCCAAGACGCGCGAGCGCGAGTTGGCGGAGGCTGAACCGCACGGAGTCGCCGACAACCAGCGCCCCGGTGAGAATCGCACACGTCACCGCCACCCCGGCAAGGACGCCGAGGTGCGTCCGCCAGTAGAACCGCAGGCTGCGGCGGATGAAGGTGGCGAGGGTCATGAATTGGTATCCGCAGATTTCACAGATTGCGCAGATGGGGAACGGATGAGACGGCGGTATTCGAGCGAGGGGGAACCGAAGTTGAGGAGTAAACCGGTGGTGAGGCCGGTGGCTTTGAGGTAGTTGATAACTTGGGCTTCCTCGATGCCGCTGAGTCTGGCCAACGCCTTCAACTCGACCACGACAGAATCAAAACAGATGAAGTCGGCCCGGTAAGCAGTGTTAAGCCGTTGACCTTTGTAGCTGACGGGCAACTCAACTTCGCGCTGGTAGGGGATGCCGCGTGCAGCGAACTCCAGTGCTAACGCCTCCTGATACACCGCCTCCAGAAAGCCGCACCCCAATTCTTGGTGCACCGTCATCGCCGCTCCAATGATGGCGTAGGTTCTTGGGTCTCTTTTCTCCGTTTCCATAAAATCTGTGTCATCTGCGAAATCTGCGGATTATCCATTCAACACCCCGTCGCGTAACTCCACGACCTTCGGTAGTCGCTTTGCCAGTTCCAATGAGTGCGTCACGACGACGAGCGCGACACCTTGTTCCTTGTTCAGTTCGATGAGCAATTGGCCGAGGCCGGTGGCGTTGGCGTGGTCGAGCGCGCCGGTTGGTTCGTCGGCGAGCAGGAGTTTCGGTTGGTTGATCAACGCGCGGGCGACGGCCACACGTTGGCATTCACCGCCGGAAAGTTGGCCGGGACGATGTTCCAAGCGGTGTTGCAAACCAACCCGTTCCAGCAACTTCACGGCACGGTCGCTGGCGTTCGCATCAGGCTGACCGGCAAGCGTTGGAATCAACACGTTCTCCAGCACGGTGCATTGCGGGAGAAGATGGTGAAGCTGGAAGATGAAACCGATCTGGCGGTTGCGGATGGCGGCAAGCTCTGGCTCGGTCAGCGTGGCGAGATCGCGACCGTCGAAGAGCGCGGTGCCTTGCGTCGGGCGGTCGAGCGCGCCGAGGATGTTCAGCAGCGTGCTCTTGCCGGAGCCGCTCGGGCCAACAATGGCGACGGCTTCACCGTCGGCAAGCTGGAAGTTGATGTCGCGCAGCACTTCGACCGGCGGCGATGCGTAACCCTTGTGAACGTGTTGGAGTTCGAGGAGCATGGCGACAGAATACCAGAATGAAAACACCCGGCAAGTCTGTGGCCGCGAGCCTGCTCGCGGTGGGCAACGCGACACTGAATACCGCGAGCAGGCTCGCGGCTACAGGACCAGCGCCGTCACGTGGATCTGTCCGAGATCAAGCCGGCACTTTGAGCCGATGGTAAGACGCGCGAAATCGGTTTCGACGTAGGCGTCGAACACGATTCGTTTCTTGCGGGCGTCGGCGGAAAGTTCGAGCCGGTAGCCGTTGCTGTCGCGGCGCGCGCTGAACGCGAGACGCTCGGCGCGAAGCCACTCTTGCACGCGCGCGCCGATGCCCGGCTGACGGAGTTCGACGGTGGCTTGCCGGAATTCGTTGGTTCCGATGGTGTCGCCAAAATTCTTCCACGCCTTGAGGGCGAAGACGGTTTCGCCGGTGACCTGCCACCCGCGCGGGGTGAACGCGGCTTCGCGGACGGAGAGGAGGTTGTCGGTAAGCTCAGGGCGTTGCTGGAGCAGGCGCGCGAACATCCGGGCGTTGAGCGACTCGGTGGTTGCGCCAGACCATTCAGGTGGGACGCGAAGGCGGACGAAGAACGGTTTCAGCCGGGCCTTGCGCGCCATGAGTTCGCGGAACGCCGGCAAATCTTCCGGCGGGCGGAGTTTTCGCGCGACTGGTTTCGACGGACGAAGCGGTTTGAGACGCGTGACGTGCGGTTGTTGCCACGTTTTGATTTGTTCCCACGCGGACGGCGGCAGCGCCGTGTCGTAGCAGATGTCGGCGTCGGGATTGATCGTACCGCCGAGAGCCAGCACTTGCGTCGCGGCGTAGTCGGTCCACGATGCGGCGAGACGAAACTCGAAGTTGTTGGTCTCGCAAGCCGATTTGACCGGACCGAGGATCGGTTTGAAGTCGGCTTCGTCGAGGAACAGGCGGTCGTTTTCCAAAGGCGTGCCCGGCATCCGCACGAGAAGCCCGGCGCTGAAAACAATGCGCAGGTTCGGGTTCGCGGCGCGGCGTTTCTCTTTCAGCCAGCGCACGAACTCGCGGAACTCGGCGAGGTCGGCGTCGGTCTCGTGGCCGGTGAGGATGTAGAAGAGTTTGATTTCGCGGATGCGTTCGCGAAGCAGCGATTGGAGGACGGCGCGGATATCGGCAGTCGCGAGCGATTTGTTGAGGAAGTCGCGAAGTCGCTCGCTGATGCCCTCGATGCCGAGCGTGAAACTGCGTTTGTCGGCGGCGACTTCCAGCGGCAACAGCCACGGCGTTTGCGCGAGGAGGTCCACGCGCTGGCTCTTGAAACTGACGCGGTCGAACAGGCGGTTCAACTCGATGATGAGCCGGGCGATGTCGGTGTGGGTGTTGAAGTTGAAACTGAAAAAGTCAATCTCCTCGCAGCCGGTCTGTTGTTTGAGGCGTCGGGCGTGGGCGATAAGATCGGCGGCGGGAAGTTCGCGGTAGGGTTTGCGATCAAAACCCTCGAAGCAAAACGAGCAGGCAAATGGACAGCCGTAGGTGATCTGGAGTCGCGCGGTGCCGGCTTCGGGGCTGTTGAGAATCGGGTAGCGCAACGGCAGGAGGTCGGCGCGCGGGCGCTTGAGTTTCACCGGCGCAGACGGAACCCGCCGTGTGCGGATGATTTCGGCGAGCGCTTCCTCGGCTTCGCCGACGAAGATGCCATCCACGAAAGGCGCAAGCGACTGCGCGGCGCTGGCGTTGGAACCGCCGAGGATGACCGGCGGAAATTTTCCGGCGCGTTCACTCGCAAGCACCGGCCAACCGGAGTGACGGAGCATGTATGGCAGGTTCAACATCTCCAGCACGAACGAATTCGAGACGAGAACGAGATCGAAATCCTTGGCGGGGTGTGACGACTGGATGCCGGTGAAAAGTGGAAAGAACGCAAAGTCAATATAGGCGCGCGGCTCGGCCCGGCGGACGGCGTCGAAGAGGAACAGGTGCGAGGTCGAGCGGTCAACGTCGCGGAACGGCGAGAGACGGACGATCAACACGCGCGTTGTAGCAGCCGTGAAGTCCGGGTTGCCGAACATCGGGTCAGGTCGTGGTCCTGGCTGGCTGTAGTCGCTCATGTTGGATCCCATTCTGACA
Source organism: Verrucomicrobiota bacterium (assembly GCA_016871575.1). Lineage (GTDB taxonomy): Bacteria > Verrucomicrobiota > Verrucomicrobiia > Palsa-1439 > Palsa-1439 > CAIKAP01. The sequence goes on along the minus strand of VHCW01000027.1, from coordinate 8,117 downwards.
GAGCCGCTGTCATTTGCCAGCGATTCTGCCTTTGCCACATCAATGTCATAGCTATGACATTGATGTGGCATGGGGTGAGGCGGCGCTATCACGCAGACAGAAGAATGGTTTCGATGCTTTGCGCCATTTTTTCAACGCTGAACTTCTCCTGGACGGCGGCGCGACCGGCTTGGCCGAGTTCGCGGGCGCGCGCCGGGTCGGCAAGGAGTTCGCGGAGCGCGGCGGCGAGGGAATGGGAATCGTTGGGCTCGCAAAGGAGGCCGCCGCCGGTGGACTCGATCAACTCAGGAAATGCGCCGTGTCGCGGTTGGACGACGGGGACGGCGCAGGCGAGCGATTCGAGAACGTAGAGACCAAACGCTTCGGCGTAGAGTGTTGGGACGGAAAGGACGTTGAGACTTTGGAGGAACGCGATCTTGGCGTCACGCTCGATGTTTGGAAGGAACTCGACACGGTCGCCGAGTTTGCGGCGCACCGTGGCGACGAGAGGCTTGTCGGCGTTGGTCATCGCGCCGGCGACGCGGAGGCGGGCGTTGGGGATGTTCAACTCGGCGAAGGCGTCGGCGAGGAGGCCGAGACCTTTGTCGTGATGCATTCGACTAAGGAAACCGACAGTCGGCGCCGCCGGCGGCAGGGCGGCGGGAGTGAATTCTTCGAGCGCGATGCCGTTGTGGACGACGCTGACGCGGTCGGCGGCGATGTGGAGCCGCGGGCGCATGAGGTCGGCAAAGAAACGGCTGACGGCGATGAAACGGTCAACATCGGCAGAGCGTTCAGCAAGCAGTTGCCAGGAACGGGCGCGATAAGGTTCGACAAGGCCGTCGAGAAACGTGTCCTCGCCCTGGAGGGTGGCGACGAGCGGGGCGCGGAGTTCCTGCTTGAGACGGCGCGCCATGCCGGTCAGCAGCGAATTGGAGAGGCAGACGACATCGAAACGGGGTTGCGTGCGGAGCCAGTCAAGGAGCCGATCCAGTTCGGGCGGCGCACCGGTGAGCATGGCGACGGCGGATTCGCCGAGGTCCTTGGCGGTGGTGAGGTGGGCGAGCTTTGCCGAGGCGCGCAACAGCGCCGGCGCGCTGAAAACGCGGTCGAGCCAGCGCGGGACGCGGAATTTTCGTTCGAGGAACACGCTGATACCGCTCAGGAACACCGGCGTGCCGGAGGTTTCGACCGGCGCGTCATTGACGATGGGCAGATAGAGCGGCACCATCGTCACGTCATGGCCGCGGGCGCGGAGGGCGCGCACCAACGCGAGGTCGCGGAGGCAACCGCCGCAGTGATAGGCGCCGGTGCCGGGCGTTAGCTGCAGGATGCGCATCAAGGACTCCGCTTCGCGCCAAAAGCATACACGACGCCGTCTTCGGCCCCGATGACGACAAGCCCACCGGCAATCGCCGGCGAGCCGGTGATGGGTTTGCCGATGTCGTAGCTCCAGAGTTGTTTGCCGTCGGCGAGGCTCAACAAGTAGAGGCGACCGTCGCCGGAACCGAAGATGACTTTGTCGCCGGAAACGACCGGTGAGCAGTCAACCTCGTCGCGCGTCTGGAATGCCCAGAGCAGCTTGCCGGTGGCGCGGTCGAGGCAGTGGAGGCGTTTGTCGCGACCGCCGATGACAACAAGTTTGTCGGTGACAGCAGGCGAGGAGAAGAAAGCGTCTCGGCCTTTGTATTGCCAGAGGACGTTGGTGCGGGTGAGGTCGGCGCAGATGACTTCGCTGCCGTAATGGCCGGCAAATGCCTGACCGTCGCGAATGGCGGCGGAGCCGGGCACGTAGGCGCCGGCTTCGATGGCGGCGAGTTCTTTGCCGGCGAAATCGAGAACGTGAAGGAGGCCGTCGCAACCGCCGAAGACGATTTTGTTGTCGCCGACTGCCGGGGCGCCGTTGATGTAGTTGGAGGTGTCGAACGTCCAGACGGGTTTGCCGGTGGCGGCGTCGAGACAGTGGAGCTTGTTGTCGTGGCTGCCGACGAGGATGCGCGCCGCTTTGCCGGTGCGGAAGTAGTTGGCGGCGCCGGGGATTTTGGCGTCGGTGGCGTATTTCCATTTGAGCGCGCCGGTGGCGGCGTTGAGCGCGTAGAGGTTGTCGTCGGTGGAGCCGACATAAACGGTGCCGTCAAGGACGAGGGGGGCGGCTTCGACGGCGTTGCTGGTCACAAACGACCAGGCGAGAGCACCGGTTTTGAGCGAGAGCGCGTACACCTTGCCGTCGTCGGAACCGATGAAGACGCGGTCGCCGCAAATGACGGGCGAGGATTTGATTGCGTCGCCGGTTTTGAATGTCCAGCGCAACGCAAGCTGCGGCGGGAGCGCGTTGGTGGTGACGCCGGTGAGCGCGGGGTCGCCGCGGAAAACAGCAGCAGCCAATAGCAACGCGTGGAACATTCTATTTCAATGCGAGGCAAGCGAGGGTGTTCTTGTTGCGGATGATAAGTTTCCCGTCGGCGAGAATCGGCGCGGTCCAGCTTTGGCCGCCGAGAGGTTTGACGCGGCCGAGTTCGCGGTAGGCGCGCGGGCTGGCCTCGGCGATGACAAGGTCACCCTTCGCGCCGTCCATGGCGATGATGCAGCCATCGGCGATGATGAGTCCGCCTTTTTCGAAACCGGGTTGTTTCCAGAGGACGTTGCCGGTTTGCGGGTCGAGGCAGACGAGGGTGTTGCTGATGCCGTAGATGTTGTTCTTGTAGAGGATCGGCGAGTTGAAATGGCACTGGAGTTCCTTGTTCTCCCACGTGATGGAGGCGTTGTTGCCGGTGACGGTGACCATCGCGCAGCCGCGGGCGTAGTTGCTGGAAATGAAAACCTTGTTCGGGCCGACGACGAGCGGCGTGGCGGCGTTGACGTCGTACTTGGTTTCCCAAGCAACCTTCCAGAGGAGGTTGCCGTTGGCGGCGTCAACACCGATGAGGTGTTTGGCGGTGAAGACGAGATACTGTTTCTTGCCGGCGAACGTGGCGATAACGGCGGTGCCATAGCCGGGAGCGTCGCTGCCGCCGCCTTTCCAGAGGGTGACGCCGGTGTTTTTGTTGAGGGCGGCGACGGCAGCGCCGGGGCCGCCGGGCTGGACGATGAGTTTGTCGCCGTCAATGAGCGGCGACCAGGCCATTTCCCAGCGCGGGACTTCGCCCTTGAACTCTTTCACGACGTCCTTGGTCCAGATTGGCTTGCCGGTTTTTTCGTCGAGGCAATTGACGATGCCAAACCGGCTGACGGTATAGACCTTGCCGTTCTCGACGGTGGGCGTGGCGCGGGCGAAGCCGTAATTGGGTTTGGATTTGTCGGCGTAGGTGTGGGTCCAGATGTCCTTGCCGGTTTTGAGGTCGAGGGCGCGGATGATGTCCTTGTCGCCTTCGTGGTTGATGATGAAAACTTTTCCGTTGGCGACCGCGGGGCCGGCGTAGCCGTCGTCGCTCATCGGGACGCGCCAAAGTTCGCGGGGCGGCTGGGAGGACCAGTTCTTGTTGAGGCCGGTTTCGGTGGAAATGCTGTCGCGGTTGGGCCCGAGGAAGTTCGGCCAATCGGCGGCGCAGAGGTTGGTGGCGGTCACAATAACGGCAGCAGTCAGCAGTCGGTTCAACATGATCGTCTCCTATTTTTGCGTACCATGCCTCAAGAATGCGCGGTTATCAACCTTGAACCGGCGGGTGTTTTCTGAGAGAGTCCGCAGCCATGGACAGGAAACTGAAATTTGTGTTGATCGGCTGCGGGCGCGTCTCAGAGAACCATCTCGGCGCGCTGACCTGCGGCCAGTTGCCGACGGAACTGCTGGCAGTGTGCGACAAGGACGAGGCGAAGGCCCGCGCGAAGGGCGAGAAATACAGGCTGCCGTTCTACACCGACTATCACGACATGCTCGCGGCGCACCCCGACGCGGACGTGATCAACGTCGCCACGCCAACCGGCTACCATGCGAACCATGTCATTGACCTCGCGCGCCACGGCAAACACATCGTTGTCGAGAAACCGATGGCGCTGCGCGTTGCCGACTGCGACCGGATGATCAAGGCATGCCGGAAGAATCGTTGCCGGTTGTTTGTCGTGAAACAGAACCGGTTCAACCCCGCCGTCGTCGCGGCGCGCAAGGCGCTCGACGAAGGCCGTTTTGGCAAGCTGGTGATGGGCACGGTGCGTGTGCGCTGGCGCCGGACACAGGAGTATTACGAGCAGGACGACTGGCACGGCACGTGGGCGCTCGATGGCGGCGTGATGTCGCAACAGGCGAGCCACCATCTCGACCTGCTCCAGTGGTTCCTCGGCCCGATCAAGAGTCTGCATTGCCGGACAGCGACGCGCCTGCTCGACATCGAAGTCGAAGACACGGCGGTGGCGACGTTCCAGTTCAAGAACGGCGCGCTCGGCGCCTTTGAAGCGACGGTTGCGACGCGCCCGCAAGACCTCGAAGGTTCACTGAGCTTGCTTGGCGAGAAAGGCAGCGTGGTGCTTGGCGGCCACGCCGTGAACAAGATTCTCTACTGGGGCTTCAACGAGCCGCGCCCCGAGGACGACGAGATCCACCAACTCTTCTCGCAGGACGTACCAAACGTCTATGGCCGTGGCCACACGCCGTATCTGGCCAGCGTCATCGAAGCGATTCTCCACAAGAAACCCGGCATGGTCGAAGGCCACGAAGGCAAGAAGAACGTGCAGATTCTGACCGCGCTCTATGAATCGGCGGCGCGCGGCGGGGCGTTACTTAAACCCGGTTGTCCCATCCGCCGGTCACGGTTGGGAGAGCATAAGAAAAGAAGTTGATGTTGTTGATGGTCAGTCGGCCGGATGGCCCTGGCGCAATAGGTGGAAATGCAGCACCTTGCCGGAGCGGGTACTGTAGGGCGTCTGGCGTTCGACGGTGAACAACTTCGATTCGCGCCACATCCGTTCCATCAGGCGGTTTGTCACCGGGCCGTCGCCGAGCGCTGTCAGAAAAACTTCTGCGACGACCGTTGGGTTCACATCGGGTCCGACACGCGGACTGACCAACAGACGCACGCGCGGTTGTCCCGCGGCGTCCTCTTCCTCGACGAGTTGATAATCGGTCGGCAGCCCGCCGAACCGCAGCGGCAACACTTGCTCCAAGACCCGAATCACGTCCGTGCCGGAAAACGTCATGCCGCCGCCGGTCAGTTTCTCGTAGCTGCCGATGGCGCGCAGATGCGTCTGCCAGCCGAGCGCTTCGAGCGGACAACCGCACCTGCGCCGCTCGATGACGGCGTGGTCGCCCATCGAGACGTTGAACATCACGAACGGCGATTTCGGATGCAGTGCCGTGATCAACAACGCCTCACGAGGCAGACCGTGCGCTTCGCCATCCGCGCCGGCCTGGATCAAGGCGTGCAGGTCAGTCAACAGATGCACGTCGTCGGACTCCGATGGTTTCAGGCAACCGTAGCCGACCGGCCCGCACTCGATGCTGCCGTAGCGCGGCAACGCCTGTACACCCATCTTCGACACTGACGCGAGCCGGGCTGCCGTGATCGGTTCGCCGCCCAGCGTGAACTGTGCGCCTGCGATGTCGAAGCCGTGTTCCGCCGCTGCGCGACAGGCAGCGACCGCCGAGCTGGTAAACGTGATCAGGTGAGGCGTGCGTGCTGCCCGCAATTCCTCCTGCAACCACGCCGCCACCGGCCGCGCGTCGGCGAGCGGCGCGTGGACCGGCCCTGGCAACGGCACGCCCCCCAGCCGGCTCGACCAACACAACGCCCGTGTGTTCCAACGGAACACCGGGTCAAGATCCGGCGCGTCCGGCGCGACTTGCGAGAACCACCGCGCCGGCGGCTCACCGAAACACGCGAACTTGATCAGGCGAAATCGGGCGCCGGCGCCGGGCACTTCCCACGTGGCCTTGCGCCAGCGCGCACCGCCGCGCGCGTGAAGATAAAGCTGACAATCCACGGCACAGCCACGGATAAACGCCAGATCCATCAACACCGGCGTGCCGCCGGTCCGGCTGCCGCCGCTGGCTAGCGGCATGTGCGATGCCGCGCACGGATTGCGCAGCCGATCGGGATTCACCTCGACACGAAGATCGCCGCGCGCCGCGGGGCGCCGGCCCTTGAACTCGTCCACCGTGAGATACACACCGTTGCGGAACAACGCGCGCAGTGTTTCCTCGATCCCGTCGCGCCGCACTCCGTTCTCCACGTCACCGTACTCGCAACCCGCCCGCCGCAGCAATGGCCGGTAGGGACTGCTGTCATGCTCGAAAACAGTGCGACGCAATTTCGACAGGAACATCTGTTCCCGGTCCGCCAGGCGTTGCTGGAGGATGCGCTGGGACTCCTCCAACGTCAGCGGTTTTCGCAACACGAACGGCAGCCGACCGAAAAACACCGCTCCCATCGCCAGCGTCCGGGGGTTCATCGCCGCTTTCCCGACCGCGCCAGTCGCGCGATCAAACGCGCTGCCCGATCCACGTTGAAAATTCCGCAGACGCACGGCTCGGCCAGCTTCACCGCTGCCGCCCGCGGCGAACAGACCCCGGCGCGCACACTCGCCACCGCTTGCTCCACCAACGGCACGCTCACCAAACTGTGTCCACACATCGTCATCACCGACAGCACCGTTTCCGACGGCAACCGGCGACGATTGCCCCACACGCCCAGCGAGTGCGCGACCGTATGCGGTTCTTCCGCCACCTCCGACCGACAGCATGCCCGATGAATCGGCGCCACCAATCCCGTCACCGTCACCGACAGCCCCAGCCGGGCGCGCCGCAGATCCCGCAGGACTGACTCAACCGCGCCGATATCCGTGAACACCGCGTGCATCACCGACTTCACATCGCTGACGCTGACCGCCCCGTGTTTCCGCGCGATTCGCAGAAACCGGCGCAGCTTCGGCCCCGCACCGGCGTCGTTAATGCCTTTCGCCGCCATCGACATCACGATGAACTCACCCCGCAAATCCCGTCGTCGTCCTTCCCGATGGAGCGTGTGCGACATCGTATCAGCGTTGCCTCCGCGCGCGTCCCAGCCCGACGTTCACTTTCGCCTGCGGCAACAACCGGCGCCGATCCACCAGCGCCAACATCCGCCGGCGATCAGCCCACCGGCAATAGACGCTGACACTGAACACCGTGCCGATTTTTCGCTCCACCGCCCGCAACTCCTTCAACACCCCTGCCAACTCCTCCAGCGGCAGCGACGCCTCCACCACCACCGACAACACACGCTCCGGCCACAACTCCCGCGGAAACACCCCCCGGCGCCTGTCCGACATCAGATGCGTCAACGGATTCTGCTCCTCAAATCCCGCGCCGGCCTTCGCCATCCGCCGCGTGACCTGCTGCACCTGATGGAACGAAGTCCCAACCCCCGGCCGCCCCAGTTCGACATTCAACCCCACCTGCCCCGGCTGAATCCGATTCGTCACGTCGTTCGTTTTCGATTCCGCCGTTCCCCGTCCCGGCACACCCGTCGAACGATGTTTCGTAACCGGATCGGAAAACAAAGCGCGCACCGAACGCGGCCACGGGCTTCTCCGCCGGCGGATCGCTCCCGACAAACAGCCGTTGCGCACGCACACGCCGCACTCGACACAAATCGCCTCATCAATCCAACTCGCCCCATCCCGTCCCGAACGGATCGCCGCCACAGGACAGAACAGTGCGCACCGGTGACAGCACACGCACTTGCTCTTGGAGATCTGGACCATCTGCGTGGGATTCTATGGCGAATACCGCCCGTGTCAACGCCACGATTCCGCGCTTGATTCCGCGTGTCGCCTTTGAACTTGCGCGCACCGATTGGCACTACGTGTTCAACACGTTCTGTTTCGGCTACGGCATCGGCTACAAGTTTTCCGAAACGAAGGCGGGTAGCGCGAACGGCAATTTTCTCGGCCTCGGCGCCGATTCGTGCGAGCGGGCGGTGGTCGTCGAGCAGGCGCAAGCTCCCGGTTTGCTGATCACCAACGGCGAGTTCGTCGGCCGCTGGAGCAGCACCAACGCGGTGTGCGTGGAAATCGCTCCGCAAGCGCGCGGCAAGGTTAGTCTCAATACCGATTAGATTTTTCGTTCTTTGCTGGGGATGATTTCATATTGGATTGCGCCCTGCCATTCTTGGCGACGTAACAACCGGGGCCAACTTCCCACGGGTTGGCGCACCGCTCGTGGACAACTC
>VHCW01000026.1 GCA_016871575.1 Verrucomicrobiota bacterium | reverse complement strand
GAGAAGCTCACCGGCGAAAAGGCCGCGTTGGTCGAGCGTCACACCGCCGATCATCCCGGTTTCCAAGATCTGTATCTTCGCTGGGCGAACAAATTCGTGCCGGTTTACGATTACCAGCCGGTCGCCGCGCTCGATGGCGGTACCGTGACCGCCAACATCGTGGCGGGCGAGTCGCAGCCCGTGTTGCCGGGCATTGTTCAATCGCGTCACGGCAAAGGCCGCGTCGCCTACGTCGCGCCGGCGCTGGAGAGCGTGTTCCTGCAAACCAACTTGCGCGAAGTTGCTGATGTCATCGCCGATCTCGTCGCGCAAGTTTCACCGGAGCCGGCGCCATTCACGGTGAACGCGCCCGACGGCCTCATCACCAACCTGACCGTTCGCGGCGTCACGCGTGTGTTGCACTTGATGAGTTCGACGCCGGTGGAAAACGTCCGCATCCGGCTCCGCAACTCGACAGGGCGCGTTGCGCTGCTTGTCGAAGGACCGTTCGAGCAGAAAGGTGCCGAGATCACGCTGCCCAGAGTCGAGGCGTATCAAGCTATCCGGTTTACACATGAACACTAGCCGCAAACAATTCATCAAGGCCGCGGTGCTGGGCGGCGTCGGCGCCAGCTTGGCCGCCGAATCCGCCAGCGTCACGGTTTGCAATCCCCTGTTGCGCACGCCGCTGTCGCTCATCATTGACGACTCCTGCCCGGTCATCAACAAGGCCTACTACTGGATCAAGCAGCGGCACGAATGGCGGTTACGACACGCGCCGGACAAACCGGGCTCCGGCTGGGAGCGCCACTTCGACAAGCTCGACAAAATGCCGAACACAATCCCGTCCGCGTTCGCCGCGAAGTGGGGCGAATGGTGCGGCGAGCAGGGCGTTCGGGGCAAGTTCAGCATGGTCCCGTTCCCCGCGGGTGTTGGACGGATTGACCGGGGCTTTGATGGATTTCCCAAGAACGAACTGCGCGACTGGTTGCGCGTAACCAAGGAGATCATCTGGCAAAACTTCGATCTCACGCCCGAGATGTTGACGCACACGCGCGTCGTGGACCTGAAGACGTGGCAACTCACCGACGCGTGGGAGCAAGGTGAATGGGTTGACCCGCCCGTGGAACTGCTGACCGACTACATCACCACCGCAATGCAGTTGTTGAAAAACGTCGGCATCACCTGCGAAGGCGTGACCAGCCCCGGCGCGTTTGGCAAGAAGAAGGAATCTGCCTACGCCCGCGCGGTGCTCGACGCCGCGTTGCGAGTGAACAAGAACCCACAGCCGTTTTACTTTCTCCACATGAAGCTGAGCGCGAAGGAGCTGCCCGATGTGCCGCTCTGGCACGTGGACAATGCGAATGGCCGCGCCGTCGCGAGCATTATCGGATGCGCCGGCGACTGGTTCGGCGCGACCGGCTTCGACACGGCGAACGCCGATCTGTTCATCACCGAGGATCTGCGAGGCGGACGGTTGCCGTCGGTATTGGAAAAGGAACGGCCGTGCATCCTCGTCGGCCACTGGCCGTGCTTCTACGTCAACGACGGCCCCGGCTTCAAAGTGCTCAAGGAAGTCAAACGCCGCCTCGACGCCTACGATCCCGACCGCACGAAGACGCTCTGGATGAAGAACAGCGAGATCGGCCACTATTGGATGGCGCGAACGTTGAGCGATATCAAAGTCGAATCGGCGGATCGAGTGCAGATCCAGACTAAATTCCCGACCCGCAACTTCACGCTCGGACTCGACGTCGCCGCGAAACGCGTGAAGGTGGACAAACGCGACCTGTGGCAGGTGAGCTCTCGCCGTGATTTTCGCGCCGGTACGTTCCTCGTGGAAGGACGCCGGACGTTCCTCGCCTTCGATCTCCCAACGGGCAAAACAACCGTAACCATGATAAAAGAGGGATCATGATTGCTGCCATCTTTCTGGTGTTGTTGTGTGGATCGGTCATCGCTGCCGAACGCAAACCGAATTTTCTGATCATCATGGCCGACCAGCAAAGCCCGCACGTGATGGGTTGCGCAGGCGACCGCGTCGTGCGGACGCCGCATCTGGACAAGCTTGCCGCTGACGGTGTGCGGTTCGCCGCCAACTACTGCGGCTCGCCGCTCTGCGTGCCGTCGCGCATGACGTTCCTGACATCGCGGAATTGTTCGGACATCAAGGTCTGGACCAACGGTTGCGTGCTCGACTCGGAGATGCCGACGTTCCCAGGCGCGCTCGCGTCGGCGGGCTACGAAACGGTGCTGGCGGGCCGGATGCATTTCACCGGGCCGGACCAACGCCACGGGTTCACGAGGCGCACCATCGGCGACGTGAGCCAGCCGCGCGTGCCGGCCAAGGGGAAAAGCCCGCTGCTCGGTCACATTCCACAGGCGACGACGGGACAGACGAAGGCCGCTGTCGAAACAGCGGGGCCGGGCCGCACGTCCTACATGGCTTACGACGACGCGGTGACGGAATCGGCGTGTCAGTTCCTCGCGGAGCAGGACCGTCAATCCGACGGCAAGCCGTTCGCGCTCGTGGTTGGTTATGTGCTGCCGCATTGCCCGTACATCTGTCCACCAGAGTTGTTCAACCACTATTATTCGCGCGTGCGGGTGCCGAAGTTGCCGGCGGGGCACCTCGACAAGCTGCATCCCGCCGAACGCGCCCAGCGGCAGCGGCAAGGCTTTGGTGAACAGAACGAAGAACAGATGCGCGTTGCCCTCGCGGCCTACTACGGGCTGGTCGAGTATCACGACCGTCTTTGCGGACGCGTATTCGAGGCGCTGCGTCGGACGCGTTTTGCCGACAACACGGTGATTGTCTATACGAGCGACCACGGCGAAATGGCCGGCGAACACGGTCTTTGGACCAAGAGCATTTTCTACGAGGCTTCCGTGGGCGTGCCGATGATCTGGTCGTGGCCGGGCAAGTTCCGCACGGGAGGCACCGTGCGACGCGTGACGAGCCTGCTCGACATCGGGCCGACATTGCTCGACCTCGCCGGCGCGACGCCAATGAAGAACGTCGCGGGCCGGTCGCTGACCGACTTTTTCACCGGTGATGTGAAGGGCTGGCCGGACTACGTATTTGCCGAGTGCAGTGGCCTTTCCGCCGGAAATCCAAGCCGGATGTTGCGGGAAGGACCGTGGAAGATCATCGCGCATCACGGTTACGACCAGCCGCAGTTGTTCAACCTCGACGAAGACCCGCAGGAGATGAACGACCGCCGCGACGATCCGTCGTGCGCCGCGGTCCGCGACGGGCTGTTGCGTCGCGTCCGCGAAGGCTGGGACAGCGAGCGGACGGTGAAAGCCATCGCGCAGATCAAGGAACGCCAGCAGGCGGCGTTCAAGAAAGCCAAAGCGTACGCCACGCCGACGCCCGATTATTGGGACATGCCGCCCGATGCGAACGTCTTCCCGATGACAAAGTAGTCCTCACGCTCCGCGTGAGGATCGTGCCGCAACTCATCACGCGGAGCGTGATGACTACTTTACACTTCGGACGACTCTGTGTAATACTCCGCACCACGAAAGGAATCCGCCATGAACAACAACAAGCAAGTCCCCACCACTTCTCGTCGTGAGTTCCTCGAATTGACCGGCAAAGTCATCGCCGGCTCCGCGCTCGCCGGCATCACGCTGCCGCACGTCCACGCCGCCGAGGACAACACCATCCGCCTCGCAATCTGCGGCTGCGGCCCGCGCGGCACCGGCGCGATCGTCAACGCGTTTGAATCGCCCAACGGCCCGGTCAAACTCGTCGCCATGGCCGACGTGTTCGAGGACAAGCTGCAACGCTCGTTCAAGGCGCTCTCCGAGCAATACGCCGCCAAGATGGATGTGCCGCCCGAACGGAAGTTCATCGGGTTCGACGGCTACAAGAAGGCGATTGATTGCCTGCGGCCCGGCGACATCGCATCGCTCACCACGCGGTCGGCGTTCCGCCCGACGCATCTCGAATACGCCATCAAGAAGGGCGTGCACGTGTTCATGGAGAAATCGCTGGCGTCCGACCCCGGCGGCTCGCATCGCATCATCCGCGCCGGTGAAGATGCCAAGAAGAAAAACCTCAAGATCGCCGCCGGTCTCCAGTGCCGTCACTCCACTTCCCGCCAGGCGTTCATCCAGAAGGTCAAGGAAGGAGCGCTGGGACCGATTCAGTTCATGCGCGCGTATCGGATGCAGGGCGGCCGCCCGATGGGGCCGCGCAAAGGCGTTGACAGCGAGTTGTTGGCGCAGGTGCGCAGCCCGATGTCGGTGTTGTGGGGGTCCGCCGGCACGTGGATGGACAACATGATTCACTTGGTGGACGAGTGTTGCTGGTTGAAGGACGCGTGGCCCATCTCGGCGCACGGCCTCGGCGGACGCTTCGCCGGCAGCACCGATTGCAGCCAGAACTTCGACACCTACGCCATGGAATACACCTTTGCCGACGGCGCCAAGGCGACGGTCAACGGCCGGTTCCTTGCTAATTGCTACAATGAATTCGCCACGTTCGCCCACGGCACCAAGTGCGCCGGCCAGTTCTCCGGCAACATCCACGCGCCGACAGTCCATATTTACAAGGACCAACGGATTGACCCGGAGAACATCGTCTGGAAACCGGAAAAGGAACAGGTCGCCCCGCACCAGGCCGAGTGGGACGTGCTGCTCGACGCCATTCGCAAGGACAAACCGCACAACGAAGCCGAGCGCGCCGGCCTGGCGAACCTCGCTTCCATCATGGGCCGCGCCGCCGTGCACTGCGGCAGGATTGTCACGTGGGACGAAATGATGAAGTCGAAGTTCTTCTTCTGCGACTACATTGACACGATGACCGACGCCAGTCCGCCGCCGGTGAAGCCCGACGCGGAAGGCCGTTATCCCGCCCCAGTCCCCGGCAAGTGGACAGAGGTCTGAGCGAAGCGTCGCCAACGGGTGACAGACGCTGCGACAACCGCCGTGGAGTTGCGCCACGGCAGGAGCCGGTTATATTGCCCTCGTGAAAACAATCACCGTAGTCGCGCTCGGAGGCTTGCTCATGTTCCCATTCTCATCCAAGGCAGGACTGCTCAAAGTCGGCGATGTCGCCCCGGATTTCACCGTGGCAGCCAGCGACGGTTCCCTGGTGCGCTTGCAAGAGCACATCGGCAAAGGCCCGATCGTTCTTTACTTCTACCCGAAGGACGACACGCCGGGCTGCACCAAGGAAGCATGCGGCATCCGTGATTCCTTCGGCGAGTTCAAGGGACTGAGTGCCACGGTGTTTGGCGTCAGCTTCGACACGGTGGAGTCACACAAGAAATTCATCGCCAAATACAAACTGCCGTTCGTGTTGCTCGCTGACACCGACAAGAAGATTGCGACCGCCTACGGCGCAGCCGGTCCGCGCAGCCTTGTGCCGTCGCGCGTCACGTTCATCATCGGCAAGGACGGCAGGATCGCGCGTGTCTTTCCGAAGGTCAGTCCCGCCGGGCACAGCGCCGAATTGCGCCAGGCGTTGAGTGAACTCGGCAGATAAACGACGATCCCTGTCAGTACAACGTCCGTCCACGGTTGTCGCCCAGCAGGAAGGCGGGAAGATTGCGAACACATAGTTGGCGGACGGCTTCCATGCCGAGATCAGGGAAATCCACCATCTCGGACGAGACAATGTGACGGCTGGCCACGAGCGCGGCAGCGCCGCCGATTGTTCCCAGGTAAAATCCGTTGTGTTGGCGGCAGGCTTCCGCCACGGCGGGACTGCGGTTGCCCTTGGCAAGCATGATGCGAGAAGCGCCGTGTTTCATGAAATCGGCCACGTAGGAATCCATGCGCTGCGCAGTGGTCGGCCCGAAACTGCCGCTGGGCAACCCTTTCGGAGTGCGCGCCGGCCCGGCATAATAAATAGCGTGCTTGAGAAAATACTCCGGCAAGGGTTTTCCCTTGCGGAGGCGTTGATGGAGCCGCGCGTGCGCCACGTCGCGCGCGACGATGAGCGTGCCGCTCAAACTCAGTCGCGTGCCCACAGCATAGCGTGCCAGTTCAGAAGCGATCCGGTCCATCGGCTGATCCAAATTCACCGGGACGCCAACAGTCGTATCCGGGACCGGCAGGCCAAGCAGAAAACGATCTGGTCGCGTCTCCAGTTGTTCCAAAAAGACGCCGTGCCGGTTGATTGTTCCGGAGATGTTGCGGTGCGCGTTGCAACTGACGCCGATCCCCACCGGCAAGGAGCCGGCGTGACGCGGCATTCGGATGACCCGCACATCCAGCGCAAAATGCCGGCCGCCAAACTGTGCGCCCAACCCCAGCTTGCGCGTCACAGCGAGGATTTTCTTTTCCCAAGGAATATCGCGGTAAGCTTGGGGGCGTCCTGTGGGCCGAGTCGTCAGTGTGTCCAGGCCGCCGGCGCTGGCAAGCTTGACAGTCTTGAGCGTCGTTTCGGGCGATGTGCCGCCGATGACAACGGCCAGGTGATACGGCGGACAGGCGGCGACGCCGATGGTTCGGATTTTTTCTTCGAGGAAGGCAAGCAGGCGATCTTCGCTGGCGAGCAGGGCTTTGCTCTCCTGAAACAACATCGTCTTGTTCGATGAGCCGCCGCCCTTGGCGATGAAGAGGAATCGGTACTCGCTTCCCGGCACGGCCTGAATGTCAATCTGGGCGGGAAGATTGTCGCCGGTGTTGCATTCCTCCAACATCCCCAGCGGCGCCAACTGGGAGGCGCGCAGGTTGTAACGGGTGTAGGCTGCTCGAACCCCGCGGCTCAACCAGGCAGCATCGTTACCGGCAGTGACGACGTTGTAGCCGCGCGCGGCGACGACCGTGGCAGTGCCCGTGTCCTGGCAGACCGGCAGGATGCCATCGCCGGCGATCACAGCATTCTGCAGCAACGAATACGCGACAAACCGGTCATTGTCGGACGCCCGACGGTCGGCGGCGACGGCGGCCAACTGTTCCAAGTGGCGCGCGCGAAAATAGAATGCGGCATCGTGGAAAGCAGTCTCTGCCAGCATGGACAAGGCGCGGGGAGAGACGCGGAGCACGGTCCGTCCGCTCTCGCGCCGCACGGCGACAAATTCGCCGTCCAACCGGCGGTATCGAGCGGTGTCTTTCCCCGTCGGGAACATCGGAACGTATTTGAAACTTGGCATGCTCACTCCTGTTGGTTGAATTCTTTGAATTCGTTGATGCTTTCGAACCCGATGATTTCCTTGCGTCCCACGATCCCCACGAGCATGTATTCGCCGGTGATGAGGTTGTGCCGGTAGTCCTTGAGGAGGCGGAAATTCTCGATTTGACCGGACGACTTCACGTGAGTCCGCGTTCCGGTGCAATCAATGGTTTGATCGCCGATGCGGATGCGATCTTCGCCGGCAATGCAGATGGGCACGTCTTGGGCAATGACCGCTTTGATCTTGGCCTCCAACTCGTCCAAGTTGATGTCCGGTGTTTCGGGAAAACCGATTACGAAGCCGTGTTTCACGTCGGAATGAGCCGCGGAAGGTCTGTAACCGTAATCGCGCGCCAGAATCATGGAGGTAATGTCTTCCCCCGAGTGTGCCATCAGGCGGAACTTGATGGTTTTGTCCACCACCGACTTGATGTTGGCGGGAAACGGGCCGAACACGGAAGGTCTCACCACGATGATTTCCTCGCCGATGCCGAAAATGACCTGGGCATTGTAGCCGAGCGCGTCGTAGATGAGATCGAAGTGCTCGACCACCACGCGCCGGCCATGGGCGACTGCCTGTTTGATGAGCGACACGAGTTGATGCTTCTGTTTGAAGGCCAGTTCGTAGCGGATATCAATGTGGAAGGTGTGCCCGGAAAAATGATCCTCCGGCGAAAACGAGTGGAGTGGGGCAGGGGTGACATTGACGCCATCATCGTCATTGGTGAGTTCCAAGCCCGGGAAAAGCCCACGGATGAGCGTGGATTTCCCCGATCCTTCGGCGCCGATGATGCCGATGAGCAAATCGCCGGGTGAGAGATACCGCTGCGAAAGCTGTGCGGCCACGCGATAGAGCCGTTGGCGGCCGCGCGGCGCGTAATAGGCTGCGTAGATCAAAGTCTCATTTTGGCCGGGAAACCGTGTGTTCATTGCGCATCTCCTCAAAACGAGAGGTTCAACAGCGGGGCGTGTTGTTGGGCGCCATAGACATCCGACTCGCCCGTTGCACCCGATGGGATCCAGCGTTTCATCGTGATTTTCACCGCATGACTCGGTTCAAACCAGACCACTTTCAGAATATGCGAAACGGGAACGCCGTACAGGCGCGCAATCTTCGCCCCTGTGATCAGCCGGCGCTTCCGGAACATCTCGAAATCGCGCGGCCTCTTGAACATGATGTCCAGCGTCAGCTCGTAGGGACCGGCGTTCTTCGACCGGATCACCCGTGCCACTTTCAATATGTTTTTCTTCATGTCGAATCCTTCTCTACGATATGTTGCGAACATACACCGGAAATAACCGGCGCTCATCCAACTCCAGCAGGTGATACACGGAAAACTCATACACCACGCCCATTGTTGCATCCGATGGCGAAAACGGAAACGCCAAATTGCCCGCCGTCGCGACGCGGCCGGGATAACCGTAGTGCAACAGCGTCGAACGCGTGAGCGAAAGCAGCGTCTCGGCCGCCTCCTCGGTCTCGCCCACGGCATCGAGCAACATACACAGCTCGTGGCTTCGCGTTTTCTTTACCGGCTCCATCCGGCCCATCACGCCGTCGCGACCATAAACGTGAAAGAACACCTCGCCCCGGAGCCGTTCCCGTCGAAGCAGACTCTTCACTTGCCGCTGAACCGCCTCGATGATCGAATCGATCTGGCGAATCATCATGGGATCCCGAATACCGGCGATGCTGACAGACCGAAAGCCGACCGGCCGTGCGCCTTCGATTTTGACCCAGTTCTTCCGGGTTGGCACGAAACGACTGCCGCGCACTTCCACGCGACCGCCCCCGATATCGGTGAACGAGCACTGGGTCAGATCAATTTCCCCGCCCGGACCGGGCAGATGGACTGGGTCCGATTTCTCGTAAAGCGTGTGGGCTGCGGTGGATTGCGGCGTGAACCGTCGCACATCGGAGAGCGCCTCCACAATGAAGGAGTCCTTCTTCAACGTGCCGAAAGCGCAGTCCGCTCCGGAACCCGGCGTGGCGGCGATGGCGGCGCACTCCAGAATCTTACCCAAATGCAGCGCGAGGCCGGGATCGTATCCCAAGCGAATGGGCAACGCGGCGAAAACCGCCGGGTCGTAGGAGCGACCGCACAGGATGACGTCACATTTCCGGTCAAGCGCCCGGATGAACGGCTCCACGCCGATCTGGGCGACCAAATGAGTCGTGGCATCCAGCGCCTCCCGCGTCAGTCGCGGCACGCAGGCCAACGGCTTGACGGCTTTTCGCGCCAGCGCGCGCCCGACAAGGCTCTTGGGCACGTCGGAATAGATGATGCCCAGTGTGAACCGGAGTCTTTCCTCGCGGGCAATCTCACGGATAATCGCCTCGCACCAATCCACGTGCGGCCTCGCGCCCGAGCCGCCGGCGGAGCCGATGACCACCGGAATACCACGACGCACGCCCTCGCGAATCATCAGGCGGAGGTCGCGCTTGACTCCGGTCCGGCTGGTGAACGATTTGCCGACACCCAGGTAGTACGGTCCCGGATCCGTGGAACCGGCGTCGGCTGCGATCAGGTGCGGTTTCTTGCGAAGTCCGTTCTGGAAAGACTGCTCCGGGAAGCCGTAGCCAAGGATGGCGGTGGCGGACAAAATGCGAAACTCGTCAGAGGTGCGATTCATGTGTTGTTCTCCGTGCTTGTTTTCCGCTGTTTGAGGATGGCGATGGTTCGTTCCATCTCATTGTTGATGATGCTGAAGCCTTCGTCGAAGCCCATGCCCGGCTTGGCGAGGATCCGTGCGGGACGGGTGGCCATCGCGGCTTGCACACAGGCGCGGGCGGACACGTCGGTTTCATTGCAGGTGCCGCCTTGGTACGCCTCCATGCCGTGGGCGCGGCAGTAGAGAACGGCTTCGACGGTGTCTTGGATGCCGCCGAGATCCGGCGTCTTGATCTGAACCATGTCGCAGACGCCGGCATCGGTAAACTCCCTGATATCGTCGAGCGTATTGCACCATTCGTCGGCGACAATTTTGACGGCGGAACCTTTGCGCCGCAAGAGCGTGCGGATTCGCAGAAGCGTTTCCATTTGGCGCAGTTTCTCCTCCATGTCCACCGGCCCTTCAATGTACAGCGGCAGTTCACCGGCATCCGCTTCAAGCGAAGCTAGGTAATCGGCGATCCGCCCGACATCGCCCCCGAACGCGGCGCCGATGGTGCCGTACACGTCAATGTGCAAGGCAGGCCGGTGGGACGGGCGCGCGCGCAGCTCGTGAATGCGCCGTCGAATCCAACGGATGTACGCGCGCAGTTTTTCACCACGTCGGCCCAGCTTCTCCGTGATGTTGTTGATCAACCCGTGCGGCAGGGCGTCAACCTCCTTGAGAATCATCTTGTCCACGTTCTCGTAGCGATTGTCGCCGGACTGACCGAAAACGGGCACGCGCCGGGCGATGACTGGCAGGCCATACTCCTTGGCGATGACCTCGCAGGGAAGCCGGCGACTGGCTTGGGCGCAGGCGTCAAGAAACGCCTGGGAAAGACCGTAGCGGATGGCCGTGTGCAGCCGTTTGCTGCGGAAGCTGAGCGATTCCATCCACGCGGTCATGGAACGAAACGATTCAACTGTCCGTCCTTCCAACAACGGCGCGACCTGCCGGCGAAGGAAGGGCAAATACGAGCGCGCCAAGAACAGCGGGTCGCGTCCGCCAACGCCGGAATACTGCACCGCCGCGCAATCGCCGACGGCTACTTGTCCGTTCTCGAGAAGCAGCAACACCGAAATGCACTCGCCGGCCATGCGGACACGCGGAAAACCGGGTGTGCGCGGTTTTCCGCGATACGTGAATCCATCGTGAGTCGCGCCGCTTTTGATGGCGCGCTGGTCATCGAAGAAGAACGCGGATTTTCCGGGCGAGAACAGGGCTTGCTGGATTTTCATTTGGGTCTCCCGATGAGTTTCCCTTTGCTGATGGCGTAGATGTCGTCGGTCACCATCTGGAACGAGATTTCGCGTCCCTCGGCGCGCGCGCGGTCCAACAGTTTGCTGCGATGCCAGGCCAGAATCTCATTGTCCAACGGCAGGTTGCCCTTTTGGAAAATGCGGAGAAACCCCTCGTTGTCGCGAACGGGCATGACTTTGCCGGCATTGTAGATCGAAGGCGCAAACGGAACATCCAGCACACCGGCTTGGAAGGCGGCCACCGTCCCCGCCGCCACGTCGCCCCGGCCGAGTTCCAGCACTTTGTCCATGAGATTCTTGACCTCGTGTTTGATGACGTCCACTTCTTGGCGGATGGAAAGGGCGTCGAACAGGCGCTGGTCGGTCAGCATGCTGATGATCTGGCGGGTGGCCTTGAGACCCTGCGCGTTGGCGGCGCGAGTGGGAATGCCCATCGCTTCGTGCGGCGTCTTGACGATGATCTTCTCCGGCTTCGCAAACGCGGCGACGACCGACCCCCAACCGATGACGGAAAACGCCTTCGCTTCGTCTTCGGGAAAACCGCCCATCCATTGATGAAAGACAATCGTCAACTCGTAGTCCGAATGACCGGCGGCGCGAAAATAATCGTGCGCCAGTTCGCGCAGCGATGTGATGGCGGCAATGTCCTGAAGAATGTTGCCGGCCTGCCCGTAGCCCAGCGTGATCGAGCGGACGCCCTGTTCGAGAGCCAGAAGCCCTTCGATGATACCGATGGTATGACTGATGAACGGCGGCACCAGCGTTCCCGTCAGCGGACCAAACGGCTCGCGGTTGATGCGGATGCCATTCTCCTCGTACAGGCCGACGAGCCGGTCCGCGTACTGCCAGTCGCGGATGGATTGTTCGAGCGGGACTTTTTTCGCGTAGGGGATGTTGTAGGAGATGCCGCCGCCCTCAAAACTGGTGAACCCGGCCGCCAGAGTGATTTCAGCCAGCAACCGGGCGTCCGGTGTGCCGTGCCGCACCTGAATCGGCTTGGAGACCGCCTCAACCACCGTGCGGCAGCCGGGCACGCCGTGGTTGACAGCGGGAAAACCATTCAGCAGCGAGGCCCCGGCGGCGATGGATTTCTCAATGCCACGCGCGGCCTCCTCATAACGATTCTGCCGGGTATAAGCGTCAATCGTCGTCGGCAAGAGGTCGGCTTCGCCCTCGGTTTCCAAGTGTTTCAAGAGTTTGATATGCTCATCCACCAAGGCGACACCGGCTCGCGGCTGAAGCAGGATCTGCCCGCGATCCAATGCGTTCTTCATGGCGACAGCAAAATTCTTGGCCGCAGGAATTGCGCGTTGATAACGGAAGGCATCTTCAAGACGGACATCCTTGCCGGTCGGCCAAGCCGTCAGAACCTCTTTGCGAATGGAGTTGAACTCCGTCATTTCAATTTTTTTGT
The DNA here is from genome assembly GCA_016871575.1 of Verrucomicrobiota bacterium. Classification (GTDB taxonomy): domain Bacteria; phylum Verrucomicrobiota; class Verrucomicrobiia; order Palsa-1439; family Palsa-1439; genus CAIKAP01. Next base: position 39,678 of record VHCW01000026.1, on the reverse strand, counting down.
TTTTCAACAAGGTGTTTTCTCCTGTTCCAGTGGTTTCAAATTCTCCAAAGCCAGCGCCACAGCCACTTCGGGTTCAATCGCAGCCAGATTGCCGAGCAGCGGGAAAAGACCGTCAGCATCCGCGTAGAAAACGGGATCCTCCGGAGCCAGAACAACCTCCGGTCCCGTCTCGCTGAGCCTGCGGAAGGCGCGGCGCATGATGCCATTGTCCTTGCAACTTGCCAGATAACCGCCACTGCCGATCACCCGGCGCACCCGCCGCAAATCTTTCCCGGTCTGGATATGCACCCGGCCTTGCGGCGTGTAGGTTTCGCGGAACGACCCGGCATGACGACGGGCGGCATGATACACACAAGCCTCGGCCATAATGTCGTCCATGTTTCTCTCGCAATCCGTGACAGCGATGTGGCCGGGTTCCTCGATCAGCCGCGCGACGTACTCGCGCAGACCGGCTTCGTTTAGGGGACCGGCGAAATAGTCTGCCGCCGACTCCCCAAGGGCAGCCGCCGAGATGCGAAGACCCAAATCGCCTTCCACGGTTCGTTTCAGCCGTGGCTCACGGATGCCTTTGAGCACGACCGAGTCGGTTTCCCCAAAAGAGTCCGTGTTGGAATAAAAATCGGTTGTGGCGCCGCCCAAATCAACCGCGCAGAGGTTGTCCCAATCGGGACGGACACGCGGAATGGCTTCCATCAGTTCGTAAACGCCAAGAGGCGTTGGACGAACGCCCGTCTCAAACCGTCGAACGATTTCGGACAACCCCTTCCCGGCGACGATCGCTTGAAGAAAAATCTCCCGGATCTTCTCGCGGACAGGTTCGAGATTCAACACGTTGATCTCGGGCATGAGATTCGACACGATGGTCAATGGGCGAGGACGAAGGATTTCGGCCACGCGGTCGGCCGCCGCACGATTGCCGGCGTAAATGATCGGCCCGTCGAACCGCGAAGCGGCAAGACGCGCGGCGTTTTCGATGACGTACGCTGTGTTGCCGCCGTCGGTGCCGCCGCAGAAAAGAACAATGTCTGGACGGGCGTGTTCCAACCCGGCGATGTCAGACTCCGTGAGCGTGTAGGCAAAGCTTTTCACGACCTTGCCTCCGGCCGACATGGCGGCCAGACGGGCCAGTTGCAGGGTGAGGTCCGGAACCAAGCCAATGGCCGCAATGGCCAGTCCACCTTTGGCTGATGAAGAGATGCGCACCGGTGCAGCCGGTCGAATGTCATGAAGCGGCGTGTCCGCCGGCAGTTCGCAAAGCATGGCCAGAACCCGGCTGAAACCGCGCGTCAGGTTGTCTGGAGTTGTCGGACATGCGGCACGACGAATCACGGACGGACGTGTTGGAGCAAGCGAGAACAAGGCCCCTTTGGTGAACGTGGAGCCGATGTCAATGCTGATGACGCTTGCCGGGGTCATGGTTGAACTTCGGCTTGTAAGAATGCTGCCACCTGTTTGAGATCAGCATCCGGTGGAAACACGCGGTCAAACCCCATCTCCTTGAACTTTTCTTCCACTTCGTCAAACGGTGTCTTGCCCACGACCAGATTTCCGCCGACATACAGAAGGATGGAGTCCAACCCCTTTTCGATACAGCGATCACGCAAGCCCTGACAGTCAATCTCTCCGTGCCCGTAGAGGGAAGAGACCAGGATCGCGCTGGCACTGGTCTCGATGGCGGCGTCAATGAATTCGGACTGGGAGACCATGACGCCGAGATTGACGACCTTGAATCCTTCGCCAGAGAAGAAGATTTCAAGAATCTTGTTCCCTACGGAATGACAATCCGCCCCGATTACGCCCAAAACAATAGTAGGATTCTGCATGACGGTTTAACGGTTCAATAGCTTGCGGATGCGTTCCTCCACGTGCAGCAGCGAGCCGCGTTCAATCTGATAATCGAATGCAATCACGCGCCCGCCGCGCTGCATAAAATTTTGGACGGCATAGACGGTTTCACGCCTGCGCTGAATTTGATAATCCGGCGGCACGAAGACCACATCCAAGTCTTCGAGAAACTCAGGAAGACGCGATTCTTCGCTAATGAGCAGACAGGGAAGATTTGCGGAAAGCAGTTCAAGATCCTTGAGTTTGTTTTTCACGATGCGGCGGAAAACCTGGCTCTCGCAAATGACCCCCATCCGTTGGGCCGGGCTGAGGCCGGCCATTTCAATGATTGTGTCTTGACTGGGTGAGACCGCTACTTGAAGCAAGCGGTCGCGAAGTTTGGGCAAAATGCCCATGACTTCGCTGTAGTGAGTCGAAGTGGTCAGGACTAATTCGAACTGAGCCATGCGCCCTTGCGGGGACGGATCCTGTTTGAGGTCGTCCAGCAGCACTCGGGTCAGTTTGACTTGGTAGAGATGGGTCAGTTGGCGTTCGAAAATGGCCAGCGCCTCGGGATTGCAGTCCACGGCAGCGATGTGCAAGCTGTCCATTCGTTCCTCCCTTTCCATCAGTTTGAGATCCAGCAGCGTGCGAATCTCACGGCTTGAAAACTTGAGTTTCTCCAAGTCGAGAATCAGGCGTTCGATTGCCGCGACAGCGCGTTCCTTGCGGTCTCCCACGTGGATGTCTTGTCGGGTCGAAACAAAACTGCCGCGTCCCCGTGAAACCTCGATTACATTGTCGTGCACCAGCGATTCATATGCTTTCTTGACGGTTCCCCGCGCGACTTTGAGTTTGAAGGCCAAGTCGCGTTCTGTCGGCAGTTTGTCTCCCGGCTTGATTTCCCCATCGCGAACCAGCGCAGTCACCTGCTGAATGATCTGCCGATAGGCAGGCATCTTGGCTTTCTTGTCGAGATTGATTCTTAAACTCATAAATGCACCATGGGTGTCTGGTTGATACCAATAATAAATGGACTAGACCAACTTGGCAATAGTAAATTATAGGTAGATGTCGTATCAATCAGGCTGGCCACAACCACCTCGAGAAAAAATGCATTTATGTGCTTTTCTTATTAACAGTTGCACTTTAGGATGCATGGTCAACTACTATGAGTGTCACATCTCGTTCTGAAAAAAGAACTATACCAGCGCACACGAAGATCCTCGGCGGGCTGATCCTTGGTGCTGCCGCTGGAATTACGGCCAACCTCACACTCGGCAGTGGTAACCTTCAGGGGTTTGTCGCCAATGTCACGGAACCGGTCGGTCGCATGTGGTTGAGCGCCTTGATCATGATTGTGATCCCGTTGATTCTTGCGACGCTTTCATTGGGAGTTGTGGGATTGGGCGACCTCAGGACACTTGGGCGAATTGGTCTTCTTACCATACTCGGCTTCTTGTTGCTTACAGTGCTTTCCACGTCGTTGGGATTGTTTGCGATGAATGTGTTCCAGCCTGGCGGCGGATTGGATCCCGCTGTGAGAGACAAGCTCATGGTGGCCTACAAGGACGAGGCAAAAGGCGCGATGGGATTGGCCACTGGCAAGTTTGGGATTGATATGTTTGTCAAAATCATCCCGCGCAATCCGATTCAGGCGATGGCGAACGGCGAGATGCTTGCTGTGATTTTCATGGCTCTGATGTTGGGCGTTGCCATGATGCTCATTCCACGGGAAAAGGCCGAACCGATGGTGCGGTTCATGGAAAGCTTGAGTCAGATTGTCGTGGCAATCATTCATCTGGTCATGCGAGTGGCCCCTATCGGGGTCTTTTGTCTGGTCTTCAGCGTCACGGCGCGGTTTGGTTATGAGTTGTTGATTCAACTTCTGAAATACGTCGTCGTCGTTGTCGGCACGATGGCGCTTTTCGAGTTTGGCGTGTATCCGCTCGTTCTGAAATTCATTGCGCGCCGCTCTCCCCTGGAGTTCTTCCGGAAGATCCGTGTCGTAATCATCACGGCATTCTCCACGTCCTCCAGCAACGCCACGCTTCCCACTTCGATGCGGGTGGCGGAAGAGGAATTGGGGTTGCGCCGCGAAGTGTCGGCCTTTGTGTTGCCCTTGGGGGCCACGATGAATATGAACGGGACGGCATTGTTTGAGGGCGCGACCGTGCTCTTTCTTGCGCAGGTGTTTGGGGTGCAATTGCCGTTGCAGGCGCAATTGATAGTGGTAGTGATGTCGGTGCTCATGGCGGTTGGCACGGCGGGTGTTCCGAGCGGCTCGATTCCGTTGCTGATGATGGTGCTGGCGGTGGTCGGCGTGCCGCCGGAAGGAATTGCCATCATCCTGGGCGTGGACAGGATTCTCGACATGTGCCGCACGGTGCTCAATGTCAGCGGTGATCTTGTCACTGCCGCGGTTGTCCAGCGTTTCGAGAAACGGCAGTAACATCGGTCCTGACGGGATTCAACGACACAGGCTTGCAGTTCGCGACGGTGCTTGGTAGTGTCACGGCCCATGAAGCGATTCCTTTTTATCATCGTCGCGCTGTTGGTCGCCAGCGCGGTTTCCCGCGCGGCAGTCAAGCCGCACGCCTTGTTCACCGATAACGCTGTTCTCCAGCGAGGCGAATGGATCAACGTTTGGGGCACGGCGAAAGACTACGAAGATATCACGGTCACCTTTGCCGGGCAGAAACGCACCACGACCGCGCGGTTCGGCCAGTGGAAAGTGACCTTGCGGCCGCTCAAGGCCAGCGCCGAACCGCAGACGATGGTCATCCAAGGTGAAAACACCGTCGAGATCAAAAATATCCTCGTTGGCGAAGTCTGGATCGCCAGCGGACAGTCCAACATGCAGTGGCCACTAAGCCAGACCTCCAATGCGACACAAGACATCGCAGCCGCCAAGGATCCCCAGTTGCGCCTCTTCAGCGTCCCGCGCGTCACCGCCGAGACGCCGCAGCGTGACGTGGACGCCGCCTGGCAGACCTGCACACCGGAGACGGCGACCGGTTTTTCCGCCGTCGCGTATTTCTTCGGGCGCGACCTTCGCAAGGCGCTTGGCGTGCCTGTCGGCATGATTCACACTTCATGGGGCGGCACGCCGGCCGAGGCGTGGACATCGAAAGAAGTGCTCGAAGCAAAACCGATGTTCAAGAGTCTGATTGACACTTGGGAGTTGAAGATTGCCAAGCATGATCCCGCCAAGATGGCCGAGCGCAACAAGGTTGCCGCTGCCAAGTACAAAGAAGCCGCCGCCAAGGCCAAGGCCGACGGCAAGCCTGCGCCGCGCGCGCCGCGTCCCGAGACTGACCCCGCCAAGGATCCTCATCGTCCCACTGTTCTGTACAACGCGATGATTCATCCGTTGCTGCCGTTTGCCATCAAGGGCGCCATCTGGTATCAGGGCGAATCCAACAATTCCCGCGCCATGGAATACCGGGCACTTTTCCCCGCCATGATCAAATGCTGGCGCGACAACTGGAAACTGGGTAATTTCCCGTTCCTCTTCGTCCAGATCGCCCCGCACAACAACATGACGCCGGAGCTTCGCGAAGCGCAGCTTCTCACCTCGCAACGTTGTCCGAACACCGCGATGGCTGTCATCACCGACCACGGCGACGCGGCCGACATTCATCCCCGGCAAAAAGAACCCGTCGGCGCGCGGCTCGCGCTCGCTGCCCGCGCGTTGGCTTACGGCGATAGAATTGAATATTCCGGCCCCGTTTATCGTTCCTTGCGATTGCGCGGCAACGAACTCGTGCTTTCCTTCCGCAACATCGGCGGCGGCCTCGTCGCCAAGGGTGGAGATCTCAAGGGATTCACCATCGCCGGCGCCGACAAAAACTTTGTCTCCGCCGCCGCGCGCATCGAGGGCGACAAGGTCGTCGTGAGCAGTCCGCAGGTTGCGCTGCCCGTTGCCGTTCGTTACGGCTGGTCCAACGTCCCCGACGTGAACCTCTTCAACAAAGCCGGCCTGCCCGCCTCACCCTTTCGCACCGACGTCGAATGATCAGCTCCGTGTGACTTGGAAACCGCTGCGCGACAGTTGCAGCGCGACGAACCGCGCTTTTGAGTTGGGCGGACGTTCCGTCAGCATCGCGCGAGTCCGTCGCGCCGCCTCATCGTCCTTGGCGACCATCAACAGAAATCCGCCGCCGCCCGCGCCCAGCAGTTTCGCGCCGGCGAGATAATCGGACACGGCATCGAGAATCGCCTGCACCGCCGGTGTGTTGGTGCCGCGGTCGAGGCGCTGGTTCAGTTCCCAGCTTGTTGCGATGGCAGGGCCGAATTCCCTCCAGTCGCTGCGCAGCAACACATCCGCCGTCACGCCGGCGTGCTGGCGGATGTGCGCGAGGATGTCCATCGTCGCAGGCGTCTTCCGGAACATCTGTCGCACGATTTCCTGAAGAATGTCCTTCGCCACGCGGGTCAGGCCGGTGTAGTAGAGCAACACGGTCTGGTTGGCATGTGGTGCCTCGAAAAACACTCCCGGCAGCCAACGCACGGTAGGCGTCTGCGCGAGGCCCGGCTGCGTCTCGATCAGTTTCAACCCGTGCAGCATGCCGCCGATCTGGTCCTGCCAGCCGCCGCCGGTTGTCAACAACTGCTCCAGTGCCAGCGTGCGACGGAACAACACGTGCTCGTTCCAGTTCAGGCCGCACAGTTCACTGAGCGTGCCAAGCAACGTCGCCGCGAGGATGCTGCTCGTGCCCAGTCCTGAGCCTTTCGGAACGGCGCTCAGCAGCGACACCTCGATGCCGCCGCCAAACGCGCGCAATTGTTCTTCCAGCGACGACGCGCCCGACGCGCCGAAACGCGGCAGGAATCCCGCCAGCGCCAGCGCCGCCTTGGCGATGGTGAACCCACTGCCCACCTGTGTGAACGTCGCCAGCTCGTCAAACGTGCGGACGCGTTCCTCGACGCCAAGGTCAATCGAACGGATCATCAGATTGGGCTGTTCACTGGTGCGGATAAACACTTGGATCGGGGGCTGGCCATTGAGATCCACGGCGATGTTGACGACTTGGCCGCCACACTGAAGGCAATACGGCGGGGTGTCGCTCCAACCACCGGCAAGATCCAGACGGACCGGACTGCGGCCCCAGATGATCTGGTCGTCGAGCACACACCGGCGCGGCGTGGCGGGTGTCAATTCCGTTTCGTGCACGATTGTCTCGCGCAGGCTGGCGAACTCCTGCGCCAACTGACGTTTATCGTTGGGCGTCATGCGATGTAGCGATTAGTACCAGAAGCTTTGCCGGGAACAAAACAAATTTGTCGGTGTCGAATGGAGGTGTAATGGAGGTTCACATGAAACGTATCGGATTGATTTGGTTGTTGGCCCTCAGCGTCGCCACCGCGCAGGAAACCCGGCACATCTGGCCGCCCCGGCCACCGTGGCCGCCGCGCCCGCCCCGCATCATTGTCCCGCCGCGCCCGCAGGAACCGGGTAAACCGATGGAACTCCGCGACATGGAAGTCCGCGCCCGCATCGTCGGTCTCCACGTCGAGGCCACCACCACGATGACGTTCTTCAATCCGAACCATCGCCTCCTCGAAGGCGAGCTACAGTTCCCATTGCCCGACGGCGCCGTCGTCACCGGCTACGCGCTCGATGTCAACGGCCAGATGGTGGACGGCGTCATCGTGAAAAAAGAAAAAGCCCGCGTTGCCTTCGAGACCGAAGTCCGCGCCGGTATTGACCCCGGCCTCGTCGAGCACGTCGCCGGCAACGTGTACCGCACCCGCATCTACCCGCTCCCCGCGCAAGGCACGCGCCGCATTCGCCTCAAATACGTCGCCGAACTTCCTGCCGACAAGAATGGCGACGCCGCCTGTTTCCTGCCGATGCCCATCGGCGAGACCGTCGCGAAGCTCGCCATTCGCGTCGAAGTCTCGCAAGGCATCGTGAAGCCGCAGATTGGCGGCTTCGGCAATCTCCGGTTCCAATCGTTCAACAACCTCTGGATCGCCGAGACCGAACTGCGCGACGCCAAGCCCGGCGAAGACATCTGGGTTGCGCTCCCGAAACTCCCGTCGCAGGTCACCGCGCTCGAACGCACGGCTGACGGTGACGTTTACTTCGCCATCAGCGACCTCTACGTTTCCGCCGCCAAACCCGCCAAGCGGCCCCGTAAAATCGGCGTTGCGTGGGACGCTTCCGGCAGCCGCAACGGCGAGCACATCCAAAAGGAAATCGCTGCGCTGCAAAAGCTCGGCGTCGAATTTTCCGTTCTCGTCTTTCGTGACCGGCCCGAAGCGATCTGTGTAATGTCTCTCGACGACATCGCCTACGACGGCGGCACCGACCTCGCCGTTGCCGCCGACGCGATTCGCAAGAGCGACATTGATCGCTGGCTGCTGTTCACCGACGGTCTCGACACGCTTAGCGACAGACTCCCGGACTTTGGCGGCAAACAAGTCACCGCCGTCGTCAGCCAGACCGTCGCCAACCGCGAACTGCTCCGGCAAATTTGCGCCAACGTCGTTGACCTCCAGCGACTCGATGCCGCTGCGATTCTCGCGCCGGTGACGCGCCTTGTTCGCGTCCACGGCACCGGTATCAGCGGCGTACAGGGCATTGGCGCAACCGCCGATGGCCGGGTCAGCATTCACGGCAAGCTCACCGCCGACACCGCCGAGTTGCGGCTCGAATACTCTGACGGCCACAAATCCGCGCCGATCAAGCTCAACAAGAAGACCGTGACCGATGGCGCGTTGCTCGCCAGCGTCTGGGCCGCGAAGCGCGTCAACCAACTCGCCGTCCGCGCCGACGCCAACGAGGATGAACTACTCGCGCTCGGCCGCCGGTTCGGCATCGTCAGCCCGGCCACCTCGTTGATCGTGCTGGAGAATCTCGACCAATACGTTCGTCACGACATCGAGCCGCCGGCATCGTTGCCCGATTTGCGACGGCAATGGCAGGACCGGAAGGCGACGCTGGCGAAACAGCAACAACAGAAGCGCGACGGCAAATTGGATCGTCTCCTCGCGATGTGGAAAGAGCGCGTCGCGTGGTGGGAGAACCCGCGACATGTGCCGCCTGATTTCAAGTACAAAGGCGAGCCTCGACCGGCCAGCAGCCCCGCGGCCACAGTGTTGGGTGGAGCGATGCGGATGTTGGGCATGCAAGACAGGGCTGCTGAGGCACCGCATCCGGCCAGCCCCCAGGAGCGCGAGGTTGCCAAGATGGCCGAGAGAGAAAACCGCGGCGGCGCGACCATCACCGTCAAGGCGTGGGACCCGGCGACGCCGTACCTCTCCGCGCTCAAGGCCGCCGCGAAAGAACGGCGCTACAAAGTGTATCTCGAACAACGCAACAAGTTCGCGGCCAGCCCGGCGTTCTTTGTGGACTGCGCCGAGTTTTTCCTGCGCGAGGGCGACAAACTCATTGGTGTGCGCGTGTTGACCAATCTCGCCGAAATGAAGCTCGAAGAAGCGACACTGTTGCGCGTGCTTGCGTGGCGGTTGCAGCAGGCCGGCGAGCTTGAGCGTGCCATCGTCGTTCTACGCAAAGTCCAGAAGCTGCGCCCCGAAGAACCGCAGAGCTGCCGCGATCTCGCGCTGGCGTTGGCCGAACACGGCCAGACAGCGGAAGCGATGGAACTGCTCGTCAAGGTCGTGATGGGCGAGTGGCAACGGTTCGAGGAAATCGAACTGATCGCGCTGGAGGAACTCAACGCGCTCATCGCGCGGACGAAATCGCCTGCGCCGTCGTCGCTCGATCCGCGCCTCGTGAAGAACCTCGATGTGGATGTCCGCATCGTGATGTCGTGGGACGCCGATGCGACTGACGTTGACCTGCACGTCGTCGAGCCGTCCGGCGAGGAAGCCGCTTACAATCACAACCGCACGACCATCGGCGGCCTCGTCTCGAAGGATTTCACGCAGGGTTACGGCCCCGAGGAGTACATGGTCCGCCGCGCGATGCCCGGCCCGTACAAAATCTTCGCGCACTACTACGGCTCCCGGCAGCAGACCGTCATCGGCCCGTGCACCATCACCGCGACGGTATTCACCGACTTCGGCCGGCCGAACCAGAAGAAGCAGGTGTTGACGCTCCGGCTCGACAAGCCGCGCGACCGCGCCGACATCGGCGAAATCCGGTTCGGTGGTGATGTGAAGCCGGCTCCTGTCATCAAGGAAGGCAAGCGCGATTTGTTCCGCACGATCCACGTCGGCCAACGCGCCGACGACGTGAAACGGCTCGTCGGCGAACCGGAGCGGAAAGAAGGCGCGCTCTGGTTCTACCGCAGTGGCGACCACCGATACAAACTCCAGATCTCCGATAACGGGCGCGTCCGATCCGTCATCGAGATTCTCCCCGGCGGCGCTGAAATGATCTTGGTGCAGTAAATTACCGGAGACAGGGGCGTCATCATTTCTTGGGCACGCGAGGAGCGTTTGCGCTGAGGGTTGCCTGTCGGGTGGTGTTCAGCGGAGTGCCCAGCGCAGAATCGGCTGCAACCCGATTCACAGCATTTCGTTCTCTCTCATAGCATGGGGACATGAATTGGTCCCTCTGTATGGCGGCATCGCGCCGTGGGCGAAGGCGTGATGGCATCAAAGCGATACGAACATTGTTTGCAGCAGGCATGGCGGCAGGCATTCTTGTGGCCGGACAAGCTGCAGAGAATCGTTCAGCCGCTGCGCTGGAGCAGGAACGCCTCAATGAGGAGCGCATGTGGCAATTGATGCGGGCGGTTCTGGTGGAATTCGGTCACTCGAACAAGGTCGCCGCACTGGATGTCGCATGGCAGAAAACCAAGACTCCCCACCAATGGGCCTCTGTGGATTGGTCGCAGACGCAACGTCCGTCACTGACGACGTGGGAACGCTGCGCGCGGTGGTGGTTGGTTACGCGTGCCACGCCACGTGCCTCGGCGATTACCAGATCAACGGCGACTGTCCCGGCTACGCGCAGGAAACAATCGAGAAGACGCACCCCGGCGCCATCGCGCTCTTTGTGCAAGGTTGCGGGGCCGACACCAATCCTTTGCCCCGCCGCACCGTCGAGCTTGCCGTGCGACTCGGCCAGACCATCGCGGCCGCAGTCGAGGAGGTGCTGGGACAACGGATGACGCCGCTCACCGGCCCGTTGAAGACGGCGTACGAATGTCTCCCTGTCGCTTTCCAAACGCCGCCGAGCCGCGAGGAACTCGAGGCTCGCTTGAAAGACAAGAACGTCTATCGCCGCAATCACGCCCGCTACTTGCTCGACATCATGGACCGCGACGGCAAGCTGCCTTCCAGCTACCCGTATCCGATCCAAGTCTGGCAGTTCGGCCCGAAGCTGAAACTGATCGCGCTCGCGGGTGAAACTGTCGTGGACTACTCGCTTCGGCTGAAAGCGCAATACGGTTGGGACACCACGTGGGTCGCCGGCTTCTGCAACGACATCCTCGCCTACATTCCTTCCGTGCGCGTGTTGAAGGAAGGCGGTTACGAAGGCGGCGAGGCGATGATCTATTTCGGCCGGCCCGCTCCGTTCACGGAAGCCGTCGAGGAAACGATCGTCGAGAAAACCGCCGAGCTGGTGAAACGCACCGCTGCCACGCCGGCGCGTTGATCATCGCGAAGCGTTCTTCAGTTCCGGCAAAATGACGTCCTCGATGGCGTGATGGGAAATCATGTGGCTGGGACCGATTTCGTCAATCACCAGACGGAAGCTGCCGACAACATTTCGCACCCGTTGCTCGTACTCGCGCATCGCCTCGGCGTACGGTTTCCCGATGGCTTTCTCGTCGTGCTGGCGCTCGCCAAAACAACAGTTGTCCCGGCGCACGAGAATCTGGACCTGTTTGCGCCCCTTCCCGTGCGCGCCGAGGATGTAGAGGTCCGGATACCCGGCGATGGCGTAGAAGGTCGGTTCAAATTGTTCCCGGTCGCCGACGGAACCGCCAAGCCGCAGGTACAGCGGAATGCTCCCCGCCACGGGGAAACTGCATTGGATGCGCGGATCAATCGCGGCGTACACCGTGGTCGTCCATCCGCCGCCGGACAGTCCGACCATGTGAAACGCTCGATACTGTTTTTTTAGCAAATTCAAACCGGTGGCGGTGGATTCGAGGAAGAACCTCATCGGGTTGCCAACGACACCGGTCATCTGAAACATCGCATCGTGGCTCCCGCCGCAATCGCCGGGGCGCCTGCGCGGCATGTAGACGGCGAGTACGCCGTAGCCTTCGCGCAACAGCGCGGCAATGGTGCGCTGTAGGCCAAAACCAACGTCTTTCGGTCCCGGTGTGTCGTCGAACGTGCAACCATGACCGTGATGCAACACTACCAGTTCCCCGTTCGGATGCTGTGCGATGAAGTGGTACGCCAATCCTTGCAGCCCCGGCGCCATGTTGAGTCGAAACTCGTCCACGCGCGCAAGGTCGGCCAGCATCTTCACCGGGCTGGGAACGTTGGTCACGACAATGTCCGGCAGCCGACGATGGGGAAATCCATCCGCGCCCCAGATGTACTTGATCAGCGCCTGCCGCTTCGCCCCCACATCGAACACGGAATGAATCGTGATTGCACGATCATCGAGAAGTTGCACCGGAGCAGCGGCCTGAGCCGCAGCCACCCATAGCCATGCGAGGAACACCAAACGCTTTCTCATTTCGAGGCGGCATGGTAGTCTTTGCGCACGATGCAAACAACCATATTATCTGTCCTGTTGCTGGCGACGGCAGGAATCACCTTGGCTGCGGAGCCGATTCAAGTGTCGGGCATTTACCCGCACCTCGCCTACTTCAACAACGAAGGCGAGTGCGGCACCGGCGCCGTCGTGCCGTGGGCCGGCCGGCTCTGGGTCATCACCTACGCGCCGCACAAACCGAAAGGTTCGTCCGACAAACTTTACGAAATCACGCCCGACCTCCAGCAAATCATCCGCCCCGAAAGCATCGGCGGCACACCGGCCAACCGGATGATTCACCGCGAATCGAACCAGCTTTTCATCGGACCGTACGCGATTGACGCGCAGCGCAACGTCCGCGTGATTCCCTACTCGAAGATGTTCGGCCGCCACACCGGCAACGCCCGCCACCTCGCTGATCCTGCCGGCAAGATTTATTACGCCACGATGGAGGAAGGCTTTTACGAGGTGGATGTGAAGACACTCGAAGTGAAGGAACTCTATCAAGACGGCAACCTGCAGAAAGGCGGCCTCGCGGGCACGCTGTTGCCCGGCTACCACGGCAAAGGTTTTTATTCCGGCCAAGGCCGCGTCGTTTACGCCAACAACGGCGAACGCAGCAAAGAAGCGCTGGTGAATCCATCCATCCCCTCCGGCTGCCTCGCGGAATGGGACGGCAAATCACCCGCGTGGCATGTCATCCGTCGCAACCAGTTCACCGAAGTCACCGGCCCCGGCGGCATCCACGGCAATCCCAACCCCGACACCGACCCAATCTGGAGCGTCGGTTGGGACTACCGTTCACTCATCCTCATGTTGCTCGACCGCGGCCAGTGGCACGCGTACCGGCTGCCGAAAGCGAGCCATTGCTATGACGGCGCGCACGGCTGGAACACCGAATGGCCCCGCATCCGCGAGATCGGGGAGACGGATTTGCTCATGACCATGCACGGCATGTTCTGGCGATTCCCCAAAACCTTCACCGCGAAAAACTCCGCCGGCATCGCGCCGCGCTCGACGTACCTGAAGGTCATCGGCGATTTTTGCCGGTGGAACGACCGTCTCGTGTTCGGTTGCGACGACACTGCCCAGAGCGAATTTCTCAACAAACGCAAAGCCAAAGGCAACATCGCCGGCCCCGGTCAATCGCAGTCGAACCTTTGGTTCACCGAGCCAGAGCGCATCAACCGTCTCGGCACGCCGATCGGGCGCGGCGCTGTCTGGTTCGATGACCCGGTCAAGGCTGGCGAGCCGTCCGATCCGTTCCTGTTCGCCGGGTTCGACCGGCGCGGCGCGCATCTGACCGCCGACCTTGAAGGCAAAGACGGTGTAGGCCGACTCTGCGAGTCGGCGAAAGCGATGCCCATTCCCGCAACGCGCCGACTCACAGAGTCGGCCAACAACACTCCGGTGACGTTTACCTTCGAGGTGGACACGAAAGGCAACGGCCAGTGGAAGAAACTGCGCGAAGTCGAGGTGCGCGGCTACACGTGGATCGAGTTCCCGCCGAAAGAGAAGGGCACATGGGTGCGCGTCCGCGCCAATCGCGATTGCGCGAAGGCGACCGTCTTCTTCCAGTACAGTAACACGCCGCTCAAACGCCCCGCGCCTGCTGCCGCACAGCCGGCCACCGGCGGATTGATTCGCGCGCGCGGCGATAATTTGCGCACACTCGCCTTCGCCAGCGATGCCGGTTACTACGAGATGGGCGCGGACCTGAAGTTGAAGCGCGTGAATGATGCGAAAGCCGAGGGGTATCTCAAGAAGAACGTTGCCATCCCGAAAGACGTGCTCATTGCCGATGCCGCCTCCATTCTTTACGTGGACGAATCCGGCAACCGTTGGCGCATCCCGAAGGGCGAACTTACCGGTGGCCGCATCTGCCGTGAGGTATGCACCGAGCGCGACCTCTTCAACGCCGGCGGCACGTTCTACGAACTGCCTGCCAACAACGCCGGCGGGTTCGCCAAAATCCGACCCGTCGCCACGCACAACCTTCGTATTCACGATTACTGTTCATATCGCGGCTTGCTCGTAATGTCCGGCATCGAGGGGAAGGCGCGTTCCGACGACGGGAAAGTGTCGCTCTGGGTTGGTGTTGTAGATGATCTGTGGCAGCTTGGCAAACCGCGCGGAGTCGGCGGCCCGTGGAAAGACACCGTCGTCAAAGCCGTCGCGCCGAGCGACCCGTATCTGATGACCGGTTACGACAAGAAATCGCTGACACTCTCCGCCGACAAAGCAGTCTCGATTCGCGTTGAGATTGACATCACCGGCACCGGCCTCTGGCGAATCTGGAAGACATTCGACGTTGCACCCGGCAAAGCAACCGAGCATCAATTCACGGAAGCGTTCGGCGCCTACTGGGTGCGCGTCGTCGCCGACCGCGATTGCACTGCCTCAGCGATTCTCACTTACGAATAACCGCGTTCAGCATTTGCCCCAACGGCGGAGCGTGTCGAGGCACTTCTCAACGCTGACCAGCGGCGGGAACGCGTCGCTCTCGTACTCGACGATATACCACTCGGTGTTGCCGACGCTTTCACAGGTGGCGAAGATGTCTTTCCACGGCAACTCGTCCTCGCCAATCAACGCTTTCGGCTTGGCCTTCGAGAACGGCTTGAGATGGACGGTGATGGCGCGGCCCGGATATTTCTTGAGGAACGTCACCGCTTCGCCCCCGGCGTGCATGGCGTTGCCGGTGTCGAACTGCATGATGACTTCCTTCTTGGTGTTGCCGAAGAAAGTGTCCCACGGCAGTTCGCCGTCGAGCGGCTTGAACTCGATGCTGTGGTTGTGATAGCCGACGAGCATCCCGTCCGGTTTGACCTTGTCGGCCAGTTCGTTGAACAGATCGGCCGTCTCGCGCCACGCCTGGCGGGTTGCGGTATGCTTCTTGGGCAGGCCGGGGACGATGAGGAACTTGTTGCCGAGAATCTTGTTGAACTCGATGGTCTCGGTTAGCTTGTCCGGAGCCAGCGTGTCAATGCGCGTGTGGGTGCCGCAGCATTTCAAGCCGTGATCGTCGAGCAGCTTGCGCAACGTCTTCGCATCGCGGTCATAATAACCGGCGAACTCGACGCCTTTGTAGCCCATCTTGCCGACAGCGGTGATGGTGCGGACGAGATCCGCAGCGCACTCCTTACGAACGGAGTAAAGCTGGAGGCCGATGGGAATCTTCTTGCCGCCATACCCGCCCGCCGCAAGCAGGCGTTCGGGCCGGAGCGCAACAGTGGCCGCGGTGGCGGCAGTGAGTTTCAGGAAACGGCGGCGCGAAAAATGAGACGTGTTCATGCCTGTTCAATATGCGAGAGCCGGCGCAGTGTCAAATTGCAATTGTCAGCGAGGTGCAGTTCAATCTTTTGGGCAGGAATGTGGGGCAGGTTTGTAACCTGCCTCCCTGTAATTGAAGAGCAGGTTGCAAACCTGCTCCACATTGAGCGGTTGCCCAACACTTTGAACTACACCCTTGTCAGCGGGCGTATCCGCCACTGCCACTATGCTCTCGCCCGATTTGTAGCCGCGAGCCTGCTCGCGACCTCCTTGTTCGGCGCAGGTCTTCGACCGCGCCGTGGCATTGACCGCAAGGTCTCTTGGCCGGACAGGGGAACCTTCCGTCCCGACTGGTACGCGGTCATAGACTTGCGCACAACCGGGGTGGGATGGCAGCGTTCCCGCCCAAAGGTGCGAACTGCTGTCCGTTGTCAGGACTCGACCCCGGCGAGTCATGGCGCAGGTGGCAAACCGGTCGCCGTGAGAGTCGAACCATGCGCAGCAGCTTGCATGGTGCACATGCGTGTCAATCAACAGCGCGGCCAGCACGTTGCCATCCGGAAGCCACGTCATGCGGCCTCGATCTCGATGCGGTAAACGTCTTCGGAACCGAAGGCGCGACGGCCGTGCACGATGGGCAGACCGTTGGAACGACGGGCGGTCTTCGGTGGGACAACCGGAGCGGGTCGGAGCGAGCGGCGCAACAATTCATGCACCGCCGCGCTCACGCTACAGTTCAACTTGCGCGCGAGCGACTTGGCCGTCGCATACAAGTCGCTTTCCAGATCAAGAGTCAGTTTCATGCAACAAGATTGCTGCGGCAGTGCACAGGTGTCAAGGCGATCATAACCTTGACGCGCCCGGAACAAGCCGAGCGAAGCGAATCCGCGAGACGCTGAGGGTAAGGGCGGCAAACCGACTTGCCCGCCGTGGCGAAACTTGTCCGCCGTAGTTCTGACGTAGGCGGATTGCTCTTTGCGATGAACACCGATTCCTGTCAGTGACGGACATCGGCAGAAATGCAGCGCAAGGCCGGTCACATCGGTATAACCTCACTTTTTACAATTTACGGAGTTGACCCCACGACCCCAGCGACGAAAGAGCCAGGCGCGGACGGGAGTCAGCGGTGCGGCGAGCGGTGTTACCGAGAAGAAAAGGACGGGCTGTGAAAGCCAGTGTCAGGGAACTTTTTGTCTTGATCGGAACCTTTTATGGGTGACCCCGCCGACCGCCGACTCGGACAGGCGTGTGACCCTGCCTTCTACCATCCTGAGCAAACCATGACGGCAATGTAGCAGCCGGTGGTCCGCTTCCGGCAGGCATTCAAGGCGTTCGAGCGAGCAATCGCCTTCTTGGGTCCATATCCCCAACCATAAGCGCCACGATCCTTACCCAGTGCCAGACAAACGTAACCATTCCGCACCCATGCTACAACTCTGGCATCTTTGCCTTTACATCGGTTTAACGCCCGTACCTTGGCAGTGCTCAGGCTGACATTCCCGTAGTAGTAACCGTAGGCTCCTGTGGATGGCGAGTAAGCGATCGCCGCGTGGTGGTCGGCAGCCAAGCACTTGGAGCACGGATTCAAAAATACCAAGGACACCGCCGCCACATGGAACAGGGAAACAATGCATTTGTTGGAATGAACCGTCTTCATACTCCTCCGCTTGTTGTGACCATAATGTTGTGCCTCACTAGAACTGCTGTGCTCTTTCAGAGAACGTTTATTTCGCGTACAAGGGCTGCTATGTCAGGATCGCTGTGGAGAACTATGCAACGACCGCCGAGGAACAACTCGGGAAGAACCTGTTTATCGCTGGTTGTGTAAAATAGTCGCAGCTTCACGTCACCCGATTTGAATATTATCTCCTCCTTGTCCGTTGGCTTCATCCTGTGTGAAATCCGCCGTTGCGCTATACTCTTCAGAGACTCGATAAAACTTGCTTTGTCTTTGTAAGGCATCGTAGCAACCTCGTCTTTGGATTTGTCTGTGCCAGATTTGGAGTGCACAAGCATCTTGATCTTGTTGGGTGTTGCACCACTCCCCATTCGCGAAAATGTAACTTCGACTTGCTGTAGCTGCTTACGCTTTCTCTCATCGTACTTCGCCCCACTGTAACCATCTACCTTCCATGTGGTATGTATGTACCGACAGGGCAAGTTTATTGTCCCCTGAGCTTGTTGACCGCTGACCATACTCGTTGGGTTGGCCACCGCGGTTGGGGCAATCGTCTTGGCGATCGATCTACCGCGCGGTCCTACGAAGAAGAACACCGTTACGGTAGTGCCGCACTTGACGTCGCCGATCGCGGCTTCCTTCTTATCCGCAGTGGCAACCATAGTGTTGTCGTTGACGACGAACGTCTTGCTTTCGGTCAGCCCTCTGATCTTGATGCTCCCGCTGTCACAGGCCTCAACGACTCCCGTAAACGACGTCGTGGCCGCTTTTTTCCCTTTTCCCTTCTTCTCGGCGGCGAAGCTGGCGGTCGTAAACACGAGGCTGAGCGCACCCAGAGTGAGCACGGCGATGAATGATCTCGTCTGCATAGTTCCTCCCGTTGTTTCTTTCTGCCTCAGTGCGGCTTGTACAGTTACCCCCCCCGCTCATGTCAACACAAAAATCTGGCCGATGTCTGATAATTCTTCTTTACCAGCCCGACGCTTTGCCGGCGACGCGCGGGTCGTGGGCGCCGGTGAAACGACGCGTGACTGGGTCGCGCGCGACGGCTTGGCTGACGCCGAGTGTGTTGACCTCGGTCAGTTTGTGGCCGCGACGGCGCAGTTCTTCGCGCACGGGGGAACTCATCGTGCGTTCGACTTTCACTTCGTCGGGACTCCATTGGTGATGAAAACGCGTGTTGCCCAGCGCGGTGTCCACGGCTTGGCCGAAATCGAGAACGCCGATCAGGCCGAGCAAGGTCTGGCTGATGATCGTCGGCCCGCCGGCGGCGCCGATGGCGAGGATGGGCTGGCCGTCCTTGAGCACAATGGTCGGGCTCATGCTGGAGAGCGGTCGTTTACCGGGCGCGATGGCGTTGGCCTCGGCGCCGATGAGTTTTGCCGAGTTCGGCACGCCGGGCTGGGCGGAGAAATCGTCCATTTGATTGTTCAACACGACGCCGGTGCCGGGGACGACCACCTTCGAGCCGAACGTGGTGTTGATGGTCGCGGTGCAAGCGACCCAGTTGCCCTCGGCGTCGGCGGTCGAGAAATGGGTGGTGTGTTTGCCGAACACGTCGTCCGCCGCGCGGTCCGGTGTGCTGTGACCGGCAACGACGGTTGCGTGGTCCATGCGGATGCGCGCCGCCAGGGTTTTCGCGTAGGCGGGACTGACGAGGCCGCGGGGCACGCTCGTGAAGTCCGGGTCGCCCAGCCAATACGCGCGGTCGGCAAACGCGATCTTCATCGCCTCGATGACGAGGTGAATCATGTCGGGCGAGTTGTGGCCGAGCGGCTTGAGGTCGAACGATTGGAGGATGTTGAGCATTTGCAGGACGTGCACACCACCGGAACTGGGCGGCGAAAAGCTCACGACCTTGAACCCGCGATAAGTTGTCGAAATCGGTTCGCGGAACTTGACGCGATAGTTGCGGAAATCGTCAGCGGTCATGATGCCGCCGTTGTTTTTCATCCAGTCGCCGACCATTCGAGCGAACGGGCCGCCATAGAACCAACCGGTGCCGTGTTTTGCGATGGCGCGATACGTTCGCGCGAGGTCGGGTTGACGGAGCGTTTCGCCTTCCGCCCACGGCTGTCCGTTTGGTTTCAAGAACACTTTGCGCGAGCCTTCGAACTTGGCAAAAGTCGCGGCATGGCTCTTGAGTCGTCCAGCATATTTGCTGTCCACCTTGAACCCGCGCTCGGCGATCTCCGCTGCGGCAAGCAGATGATCTTTCAATGGCAGCCGTCCGTGGCGTTCGCAAGCCGCTGCATAGACCGCGAGCGCGCCGGGCGTGCCAGACGCCAGCGGTCCGATCTGGCTCAGTGTGGTGTCGGCTTTGCCGTCGCGCACGTACATGTCGCGCGTGGCCGCTGCGGGCGCCATCTCCCGTCCGTCAATCGCCACAAACTTTCCGTCTGCCAGACGGATGAGCATGAAACAACCGCCGCCAATGCCGGAGTTGTGTCCGTCCACGACGCCGAGTGTTAGCGCCGCAACCACGACGGCATCAATCGCATTGCCACCGCGCTTGAATGCGTTGATGGCCGCATCGGTCGCCAGCGGATGAACTGTCGCGACGATGCCGCGTTCACCGTGCGCCAACTCCGCGCGCAGCGGGGAAACAAGAACGACAGTAAGCGTCACAGTTATCCACAAGCACACGGTAAACCATTTGAATGTTATGTCTTTCATGGCGTCCTGTTTTTCGTCGCCTAATTACACCATTTGAAAGTTCCGCACAATGATTGAATCAGAGCGCCGCCGTCGCTATACTTCGATGCCATGAAAACACTTCTCGCGTTGTCTCTTGTTCTTGCTGCGGCATCGCACGCCGCCGACAAAGTCAATATCGTCTTTTGTTTTGCAGATGATTGGGGGCGTTATGCCAACTGTTACGCCGGCGTGGACGGGCGTCCGTCCATCAACGATGTTCTGAAGACGCCGAACATTGACCGCGTCGCGCGCGAAGGTGTCCTCTTCAAGAACGCGTTCGTGACATCGCCAAGCTGCACGCCGTGCCGGAGTTCATTGTTGTCGGGGCAGTATTTCTTCCGCACCAATCGCGGCGCCATCCTCCAAGGCGCGGAATGGGACTTGAACATTCCCAGTTACCCGTTGTTGTTGCGCGACGCCGGTTATCACATCGGCAAGAGCTACAAAGTCTGGAGTCCCGGCACACCGGTGGACGCCCCGTACGGTGGGCAGCAACACGCGTATGAAAAAGCCGGGCGCGCGTACAACCAGTTTTCCCAGAATGCCACCAAGCTTGTCCAGAGCGGCCTGACCTTTGATGCTGCCAAGGCGAAACTGCTCGATGAAGTGCGCGGTAATTTCGAGGCGTTCCTCGCCGACCGCAAACCCGGCCAGCCGTTTTGTTATTGGTTCGGGCCGACGCACACCCATCGCACCTTTGAGAAAAACTCAGGCAAGGCGCTTTGGGGTATCGAGCCGGATTCGCTGAAAGGCAAACTGCCCAAGTTCATGCCCGATGTCCCCGAAGTGCGCGGCGATTACGCCGATTACATGGGCGAAATCCAGGCGTTGGACGAGGGTATCGGCGTCATCGTCGAAAAACTCCGCGCCATCGGCGAACTCGACAACACGCTCCTCGTCCTCAGCGGCGACCACGGTTTTCCCGGCGTCCCCGGCGGCAAGTGCACGCTCTACGATCACGGCGTCGGCGTGGCGCTCATTGCCCGCGGTCCCGGCGTCAAACCCGGTCGCGTCGTGGACGACTTCGTCAACCTGATGGACCTCGCGCCGACCTTCCTCGAAGCCGGCGGCCTGAAGCCGCCCGCTTGCATGACGGGACGCAGCATCCTCAACGTGCTTCGCTCCAGCAAATCCGGCTTGGTGGACTCGACGCGCACGTGGGTGGTGGCCGGACGCGAGCGGCATGTCGCGACCGCGCGCGACGGCAACCTGCCGTACCCGCACCGGGCATTTCGGACGCGCGACTTCCTTTACGTCCGCAATTTTGCGCCTGACCGCTGGCCGATGGGCGACCCGAAGTTCATCGGCGCTGCTGATCTTCCGTCCGCCGAGGCGCTGGAACACAACACGTTCGTTGCGTTTGCCGACATGGACGCCAGTCCGACCAAGGCCTGGCTCGTTGGCCAATACAACGTGCCGCAGTGGAAATGGCATTACGAATACGCTTTCGGCAAACGTCCCGCCGAGGAACTCTACGATCTGCGCAAAGATCCCGATCAGGCCACCAACGTTGCCGCCGATCCCGCCTATGCGCGCGCCAAGCGTGAGCTTTCAAGTCGGTTGATGAAAATTCTCACTGACGCCGGCGACCCGCGCGTGACGGGCGACGGCAAGACCTTCGATCGTTCGCCGTTTACTGACGAAGTGCTTCCTCCTCCGAGAGCGCAGAAGAAAAAGGCGGGATGAGCGACGGTTCCCGACACGATCCGTACGCGGCATTTCGGCACCGGGACTATTGCCTGTTCGCCGTGGGGGCGTTGCTGGCCAACACCAGCCACGCCATGCAGGAAGCCGCCGTGGGATGGGAGTTGTACGAGCGCACCGGCTCGGCGATGCCGCTGGCGTTGGTCGGGCTGGTGCAGGCGTTGCCGGTGTTCTTGCTGGCGCTTCCCGCCGGGCACGCGGCGGATCGGTTTGAACGGCGGCGGATCGCCATCGTGATGCAACTGGTCATGGCGCTCACTTCGTTGGGCATTGCGTTTCTTTCCTCCAGCCACGGACCGATCAACGCATTTTATCTTTGTTTGTTCATTGGCGGTTGCGCGCGTTCCTTCAATTTCCCCGCGCAAGCCGCGCTGCTGCCACAACTGGTCCCGCTCAATGTGTTCGCCAATGCCGTCACGTGGCGCAGCAGCGGATTCCAACTCGCTTCCGTGCTCGGCCCCGTGCTTGCCGGGTGGTTGATCGCGTGGCACCGGGCCGCGACGCCGGTGTATTTCATCAACGCAGGCCTGATGATCACGTTTGCCATTTGCCTTGTGTTCATTCGTAAACGCCAGGTTGTCGCCGCGTCGCCGGAGCCGCTCACGTTGCGGTCGGCGTTGGCCGGGGTGCGGTTTGTCTGGAGCACCAAACTTATTCTCGCGGCGATCACGCTCGACATGTTTGCCGTGCTGTTCGGCGGCGCGACGGCGTTGCTGCCGATTTATGCGAAGGACATCCTGCACGTCGGCCCGGCCGGGTACGGTTGGCTGCGCGCCATGCCGGGGATCGGCGCGCTGGTGATGGCGTTGTTCATCGCGCATCGTCCGCCCCAGCGCGCGGGCGTGACGTTGTTGTGGGGTGTGGCGGGTTTTGGCGCGGTGACCATACTGTTCGGGTTGAGCGATCGGTTCTGGTTATCGCTGTGGATGCTCTACCTGCTCGGGTCGTTCGACCAAATCAGCGTCGTGGTCCGCCACACCCTCGTGCAAGTGCTCACACCCGACCCGATGCGCGGTCGCGTCTCGGCTGTCAACAGCGTGTTCATCACCACATCGAATGAACTCGGCGCGTTCGAGTCCGGTCTGCTTGCCGCGCTTGGTGGCGCGGTGTTTTCCGTGGTGTTTGGCGGCGTTGGCACCATCGTGGTTGTGGGATTGGTGGCGCTGACGTGGCCGCAACTCCGTCGCCTCGGCCCGCTCCAAGGACAATCCCCGATGTAAGTTTATTGAGCCTTGAAAATGGATCGGTCTCTGCGCCATAAATGCTGCATGAACAAAGCCATATCCTTCCTTGCCAGCCTGATCATTGGAACCGGTGTCTTGCCGGTCAGAACCGAGGCCAAACCTGAAGCGCAACGGCCCAACATCGTGATGTTTCATTGCCACGACCTGGGACAATTCCTGCATTGCTACGGCGTGAAGACAGTCCAGACGCCGCATTTCGACAAGTTTGCGGAACAGGGCGTCCGGTTTGCCCGCTCCTTCTGCACGCAGCCCGGATGCAGCCCGTCGCGCGCGTCGCTCTTCACCGGACGCTATCCGCACAGCAACGGCGTCATGGGGTTGACCCACGCCAATTTCGCTTGGGAACTTCGCCCTGATGAAAAACATCTCGCCCAGTTTCTCAAGGAAGCCGGTTATGCCACGGTTGCCGTCGGTGTCACCCACGAAACACACTCCCCGGCGAAACGCTGGGGTTACGACAAACACATTCCCAAAGCCAAGGCCGTCGAGGGCACCACGGCGGCTCTCGAAGAACTCAAACAACTGGCTGCTGCCAAGCGACCGTTCTATCTCTACGCCGGTTTTATCGAGCCGCACCGGCTTCGTTACCCGGAAGGTTCGGGACCGATGTCCGGGTTGGTCGGTTTTCCTGGTCCCTATGTGCAATTGGATGATTCGCTCGGCGTGGACGTGCCCGGCTATCTGCGCGACACGCCGGGCACGCGCGAAGAACTGGCCGGTTTGCAGGGGCTTGTGAAGCACGTGGACGAGCAGTTTGGGCGTTGGACGCAAGCCATTCGCGAACTTGGCTTGGAGAACAACACGCTCGTCATCGCCACGACCGACCATGGCATCGCGATGCCGCGCGCCAAGTGCAGCCTGTACGAGCCGGGACTGCAAATCGCCTTGTTGCTTCGTCACGCTGGCCGCAAAGGCTGGCACGGCGGCGTTGTCCGTAACGAGATGGTCTCGAACATTGACATGCTGCCGACCATCCTCGAACTCGCCGGCGTTTCCGTGCCCGCCAACGTGCAAGGACGTTCGTTTGCGCCGTTGCTCGACGGACGCGCTTACAAGCCCAACAGCGCGATCTTCGGTGAGTTGACCTACCACGGTTACTACGACCCGCAACGCAGCATCCGCACCGAGACGCACAAACTCATCGCCAACTTCTCCACCGCGCCGGCGTTTCAGGACTCCTCGCAACAATGGCGGCCAAAGTCCGATCCCAAAGTGCCCGAAAACCCGGCCACCGCGTTTCATCCACATCTGGAACTTTACGATCTTGTAAAAGACCCGTGGGAACAGGTTGATCTCGCGAAAAAGCCGGAGTGCGCCGCCATCCGCAACGAACTGGCCCGCCGTCTTTACAAGCACATGGTTGAGACCGACGACCCGCTGTTGCGCGGCGCCGTCACCTCGCCCCAGCACGAAACAACGCTGAAGATGTTGCAAGGCGAGCCACTACCGAAGTGAGATTAGCGAACGGAATCTCCCGCCGACTCCAAGAGCCAATCAACCGCCTGCACTGTGAATCTTGCGCTTGCGCCAACGCCCGCTAACCGGATGTTCGTCGTAAGCCACGGAGCCTGCGGAGTGGCGTTTTGCGACCCCACGGCACTCCGCTCAGAGCTTCGTGCCTGACTACAAACCTACCACTTCAGCATGATGTGGCGACAACAAACGATCCGGAACAACACCGGAACATTTGGTGTCGCGGCGGTGGGGCGAGGTTTGATACAACTTGAAAACGTGGTCGTGGCCGGGCAAGCAGGATTCTGGTACAACATCCCCATGAAATCACTATCCATCCTTCTTGTTGCGCTTCTTGCGCTTTTTTGCGGCCAAGTCTTCGCCGCGACCGAGCCGACCAACGCGAAAGAGTCCGCCGAGAAGAAAGCCGCTGCCGACAAACTTCTCGACGAGCAATACGCCGCGTGGGTCGCCAAGCTGCCGCCGGAACAACAGGCGTGGGAGCGCGTCCTCCAGCAGTGCCTCGGTGGCTTTTATCTGCCGCTGCACAAGAAAGACAAGGTTGCCGGCAAATCGAACGCTTGGGACTTTGTGGTGGACGACCCGAAACTGCCGCGCGTGCTGCTCATCGGCGATTCCATCTCGCGCGGCTACACGCTTCCCGTCCGCAAGGCGCTCGACGGAAAGGTCAACGTTCATCGCGCGCCGGAGAATTGCGGCCCGACTGCGAACGGCTTGAAGAAGCTCGACATCTGGCTTGGCGACGGGAAATGGAATCTCATCCACTTCAACTTCGGCATTCATGACCGCGCCACCAAGCCTACCGACTATGAGCAGCGTCTCGAACAGATCATCGCTCGCCTCCAGAAAACCGGTGCGAAACTGATGTGGGCCAGCAGCACGCCGTTGCCGCCACAAGGCAAGTACGGCAGCGACGACGCCATCGTTGAGCGCAATGCCATCGCCGCGCGCGTGATGAAGAAACACAACATCGCCATTGACGATCTTCACGCGCACATTCAGCCGCACCTCTCTGAATACCAGAATAAGGACGACTGTCATTTCAACAGCGCCGGCTACGATTTCCTCGGCAAGAAGGTTGCCAGCGAAATCCTCGTTGCGCTTCGCTGATTGACGGAACTGTCCGCCGTGGCTTTCGCGAAGGCGGAACGAAATCGGAACAATTTGTCACGCTGTAAAAAACGCTGTCTCCCGCCGTCGGGTGTTGTGTAACAGCTATTACACAACACCCGACGGGCGAAAGATGTGAAACGCAGTTACTTCCTGCCCCTGTGGCACAAGTACTCCGTCAATCTTGAATGTTCGGGTGCGTTTGTAGTTACGCACGCAGTCCCATGCCGTTTCGGGCCGGAGCGCGGGCCGTTGGGACACAGCGACGTTGTGCAGCGCCACTTCGCTTCGCTGCGTGGCTTACTACAACCACCCTTACAATAGGATTGACGGTACAGTAGCTTCAGCGAAAGCGGAATATTTCTTGTCGCCTCGATGCTGGATTCTGATACAACACCGCCATGAAGACACTGTTTGTCGTGGTACTCGCTCTTCTCTGCGGCCAGACGTTCGCCGCGGAAAAAACCAATGTGCTTATCCTGCACACCGACGAGCAGAACTTTCGCACGCTCGGCTGTTACCGGGCGCTGTTGCCGAAGGAGGCGTCGTTCGCGTGGGGCGACGGCATTGCGGTCGAGACGCCGCACATTGATTCGATTGCCAAGCGAGGCGCTCTCTGCGACCGATTTTATGCCGCCTCGCCGGTCTGCACGCCGTCGCGGGCCTCGTTCGTGTCCGGGCGGTATCCGCAAAACACCGGCGCGCCGGTCAATGACAAGCCGATGAACGACGATGTTGTCACATTCGCCGAGGCGTTGCGCCGGCACGGCTATGCGACCGGCTACGCCGGCAAGTGGCATCTGGACGGCGACGCCAAACCGGGCTGGACGCCGTCGCGCCAGTTTGGCTTTCAAGACAACCGCTATATGTTCAATCGCGGTCATTGGAAGGAAGTGTTGGAAACGTCTTCCGGTCCGTCGGTGAATGAGCGCGGTCTGGGCGACAAAAAAACATACACCACGGATTTTCTGGCTGACAAAGCCGCCAGCTTCATCCAAGCACACAAGGACAAGCCGTTCTGTTACATGGTCAGCTTTCCTGATCCGCATGGCCCCAATCGGGTTCGTTCGCCCTACGACACCATGTTCGATTCTTTCAAATTCCAATTGCCGCTCTCAGCAAAAGGGCAAGGACGGATGGAAAACATGAGTTGGTATTTTGGCATGGTGAAGTGCCTTGACGACAACATCGGCAAAATCCTTGACGCTCTTCGCGCCGCTGGCCTCATGGAAAAGACGGTTGTTGTTTTCACTTCCGATCACGGCGATATGTGCGGCGAACACGGGCTTCTCAACAAAGGCGTTCCTTTTGAAGCGTCCGCCCGCATCCCGTTCCTCATCAGTTATCCCGGCAAAATCAAGCCCGGCAGCGTCGTTCACGAGGCGCTCAACACCACGGATTTCAAGCCGACGTTGCTCGGATTGCTCGGCCTGCCGCGCGACGAACGCGACGAAGGCCGCGACGCTGCAACGATCTTCCTCACCGGCAAAACGCCGCCGGATTGGAAGAACATCACTGTTTCCCGCCACGCCAACGGCCGTTGGCTCATGGCCGTGTCGAGCCGCTACAAGTTGGTCGTTGCGACAGACGCGGAGCCGAGCTTGTTTGACCTTGACCAAGACCCTTTTGAGTTGCGCAACATCTTCTCTGCGCCTGGCTCGCGTCCAATCGTGCGCAACTTGGCGCGCGCGTTGTTGGAGTACGCGCGGCGCTGCAAGGAACCGCACGCCGATCATCCCTCTATTCGCGCCGATCTTGCTTGGGCTGTCAGCGATGATGAGAAGTATGTGTCACCCCAACGCGACGCGCCTCGCAAAGGCAAGAAACGCAGGAACGAGAAATAACTCTGCGCGTTATACCGGTGTGGGGATCGCGCCCCACGGCTCGATCTGCCGGAGTTTCTTGGCGGCCAACGCCTGGTAGCAGTCGGGCAGGTCGAAATGTTTGAGGACGTCGGGTAGCAGCGTGGAGAGCGGCCATTGATAGTCCTCCGACTCGGCGATGGCAGAGTAGGAGACGAGAGCGTTTTTCAGTGTGACCTGCATAACCGGCTTGGCCAGCACCGCGGCGAATGTCGCGGGTATTGCGCCCCAGCCTTTGGCGGCCAGGTGAATCTCCTTGTGGCCGCAACTGACCAGCCAGTCAATCACCCGCAACACGTCGTGCGTCTTCTGGCCGATGTAAGGATAGTCAAGCATGATGGAATGGATGGCGTAGAAGTAATCGTTGCCATAGGCGTTCAGAAAACTTCGCAGGCTGCCGGTGTCGGGTTGTGACTCGCCGATGCCGCGCACGTCGCAGGCGTACAGCGCCGAGGCCGGTTCCGACTTCAGCAGTTCGCCGATCAACAGTTCGTCCCGCAACTCGGCGTCGGCGGACTGGTGCGACACGTACAGCACCGCGCGGTCAATCCCGCGCGGCGGGCGCGACATGATCGGTTCGTCCGACAACCGGTACACAACCGCCTGGATCCCCGGCTCGGTCTCAACCGCATAAACGACAGTGTATCTCTTCGGATACCGGCGACCGCTCAGCGGGCGCAGGATGCGGTACTCGGGAGCGCCGGAACGCGGGGGAAGCTTCAGCGTGTTCGCTAATGCTTTTGTAAGAGACGAGTTGCGTCGCCGGCTCAAGGCGCGAGCCTTGTCTTGCGTGAACGAAAAGACCGTGCGCGATTTCAATTCGGCGACTTGTCCGTGCGGCGTGCACCACAGCGTCTCGTCCTTCTCGATGGTCAGCGGCGGCTCGGTCTGGGCGTCGGAAATCTTCGTGACGTGATTGAACCAGCGATACATCGCTTCACGGCTTTCCGGTGTATAACCGTGGTAGAGCGGGCCGGTGAACAACTCGACATTGCGTTCCGCTCCGAGCAATCTGTAGAGCCGGCGCAACCGGTCGAGCGCCTCTTCCGCTCCGCGCGCGTCGAAGTAATCTTTTTCCTGCGCGAGGATGAGCACCGGTTTCGGCGCCAGCGCGGCGAGAAAATCCGAATGGTCGAGGCCGAGCGCGAGCGCCCGTGGCGGGCATTGCTCGGTGTCAGCAGGCAGTTCGTTTTCCAGATTGCGGCGAAATGTCGTGACGAAACACGATGGCGCGGCCATTGAGAATCGTGGCTCAACGCCCGCCAGCCAAGTGGTCATTGTGCCGCCGCCGGAACAGCCGGTAACGCCGACTTGTTTTGGGTCAACTTCCGGCCGCGTGGAAAGATAGTCCAACGCGCGGATGCCGTCCCAAGCGCGCCACGCTCCGAAAAATTCACCAACGAGAAACTGTTGGTTTCCCGCTTGAAGATGTTGGGCCACGCCGAGACCGATACGCGACTTCAGGTTTGCATCCACGTATTGCGAGCGTTCACCTTGTCCGATTGGGTCGAAGATCAACGTCACGTAGCCCATCCGCGCAAGGCCCTGCGAAAAACTCTGGTTATAACCCGCCGCCTTGCCGTTGGCCGAGTGGCCGCAGACCCCGATGACACCGGGTAGGGGAAACTTTCGTCCTTTCGGAACGTAAAGGTTGCCGGTGACCAGAAGACCGGGCCGGCTTTCAAAGATGATTTTTTCGATGTTGTAGGCGTCGCGTTCCACGACACCGGTGATGCGCGGGTTGAGCGGCGTCTTCTCCGTCCACGGGCCGAAGGAGCTTTGGATTTTCTCGCGCACCGAACGGACATAGGCCAGCGCATCGGATCGGCTTCGGAGCGCGGAGCGCCGTTGGTTGGCTTCCTGTTCGATGTGCCGGACGCGATTGACGAAGTATTCGTGCACCATGCGCGGGAACCGATTCAGCGGCGCGAGCGGTTCGAGCTTCGGTGGCGACGCCTTGGCGGCGGCGTGGAGTTCGTTGACAAGCAACCAATCGAGGAGCGGAACGCTGAGAACAGCCAGTCCTGTTTTCCGGAGCAAGTCGCGACGGGTCAAACCTGTGACGCGGTGTTTCATGCTTGATTTATATCGCTGCAGGCGGGCGCAAACCAGTCAAATCCGGATTTCAGATTTCCGCGTGTCGGTGTATTCTCACATTCACCATGACTCGTCTCGCTTCCTTGTTCCTGATTGTCACCGCGGCATTCGCAGCGGACACGTATCGCAACCCGATCATCAAGGGTAATCTCGCCGACCCGTGCGTCATCTTTCACGAAGGCCGTTACTATCTGTACGCGACCGGCGACGTGAATGGCGACAACGGCTACCGCGCTTACACCTCAACCAACTTGGTCAACTGGCAACGCGGGCCGGTCGTCTTCCAGCCGGGCGACCGGCATATCTGGGCGCCGGATGTCTGGCGCGACCCGGTGTCGGGCCAGTTCCATCTCTACTACACTGCCAACAAAACCGTTGGCGTCGCCGTGGCGGACAGGCCGTTGGGGCCGTTCACGAATCCGCGGAAGTTGTTCGACGACGCGATTGATGCGCATTTGTTCCGCGACGACAACGGGCGGCTGTATTTGTACTTCGTGAAGTTCCCCGGTTTCCGCATCATGGTTCAGCCGATGCGCTCGCCGACGGAACCGGAAGGCAACCCCAAGGTTGTGCTTCGGCCGGAGAGCGACTGGGAGAAACGCGCCGGGCATGTGACCGAAGGACCGTGGTTGATCAAGCGCAACGGACTTTATTATTTGCTCTACAGCGGTTCCGGCGCGGACACGCCCGACTACGCCGTCGGCTACGCCACAGCGTCAAGCCCGCTCGGCCCATTCCAGCGCGCGCCGCACAATCCGATCATTCAACGTTCCGAGGGCCTGTTCGGTCCCGGCCACGGCTGCGCCGTTCAAGACCGCGTGGGGCAGTGGTGGCACGTCTATCACCAAAAGAACACCGCAAAGCGCGAGTGGAACCGGTTCATCTGTCTCGACCCGCTTCACTTCGACGAGCAAGGCCGCCTTTTCGGCAAAGCCACCCGCGATGTCGAACAACATGCTCCGAATATGACGCCGCCGAAACCATCTTCGCACACGACACGAACCATCGAAGGCTGGACTGTCCATGTGGACGACCGGTTGCTTGGCGACGCCGATGCGGCGCTTGGCAAGAGCGCAATGCAGTTGTTGGAAAACCGGTTGTTCAACATTGCCTTGGTGATGCCGCCTGACAAACTGCTGCGGCTCCGTCAAGTGCCGATCTGGCTGGACCGTTCACACGGCAAACTCACTTCCATGCAGTACCATCCCAGCGCGGGTTGGCTGTGCGACCATGGCTACTCGACCAACATGGCTCGCT
Source organism: Verrucomicrobiota bacterium (assembly GCA_016871575.1). Lineage (GTDB taxonomy): Bacteria > Verrucomicrobiota > Verrucomicrobiia > Palsa-1439 > Palsa-1439 > CAIKAP01. The sequence goes on along the minus strand of VHCW01000026.1, from coordinate 8,823 downwards.
GCGTTCACGTTCCCGACGCCTCGCGGTTTGTGACGCCGGAAGACCATTACGTGCGGCAACCGTGGGCGGTGCTCCATGAACTGGCACACGCTTACCACGATCAAGTGCTCGGCTTCGAGAACGCCGGGATCACGGCGGCGTGGAAACGCGTCAAGGAGAGCGGCCATTTCGACTCGGTGCTCCACATCTTCGGCGGCAAGAAGAAGCACTACGCGTTGACGAACCAGAAAGAATTCTTCGCCGAGATGACCGAATCCTATTTCGGCATGAACGACTTCTACCCGTTCAACCGTGGCGAATTGAAACAGTCCAAGCCGGAAGTGTTCGAGTTGCTCCGGAAGATTTGGGAGACATCCCAATAAGACATCGCAACGCTCATTTCAGTGTGGATTGAGACGGTATTCGTACATCTTGGCGCCGACGGCGCGTAGTGCGGCGACGGTTTCAGGGTACGGCGTGTCGCAGATGTCCACGAGGCCGATTTGGTAGTTCTCGCCGTCGCCGCGGCCGGTGGTGGCTTGGTCGCGGTATTGAAACCAATGGGTGCCGACCACGAATGGGTTGCGCAGCGCGCTCTCGACGTACTCGCGATACTTTTGTGCGCGGTCCTGCTGGTTGACGGTCTTGCGCAGGCCGGTGTGGAACATCCCGCGGTCGAGCGCGCCGAAATGGAACTCGCCGATGATCAGCGGACGGTCGAGGTCGCTGGGGAGACTTAGTTTTTCGACGCTGTAGTCGTAGCGGTTGTAGCTGATCACGTCGCAAAACTTCGCGGCGGCAAGCGCCGCGCGGTCGTTGACCCAAGCGAACCGGCAGCCGAGATAAAGTTGGTTCGGCGCGACCTTCTTCAGTTCGTCGCGGATGGTCGAGAAATACGTCTCGGCGGTCTTGGTGTAGAACGCGCGGAGATCATCGTCGGCCTTCTTGGTTTTCGGCGCAGTCACCGCTTCCCACGAAGCGAACTGAGTTCCCCACGCTTCGTTTAGCTTCGCGATGTCGTCGTACTTGGCTTTGAGGTCAGCGATGAACACCTGTTTTGCCGATTGGCTCGGAGGTGAAGCAAGCGCGGCGACAGCCAGCGAGGTGTCGCTGCCCCAGCCGAGTTCGTTGTCCACGAAATAGCCGATGCACCACGGGTCGTTCACCGAGCGGCCTCTTTCTTTCTCGATGGCACGACGGATTGATTCGCGAAATGACGTGTCAAAGACATCGGCGAACTTGCCCCAATAACCTTGCGAGCCTTCCAACCGCTTCGAGAACATGGACAACGTGGTGGTGTACGGCGTTTTGCGGAGGAGATAGATACCGCTGTCGGACCAGTTGGCGATGGTGTTCATTCCCCAACTCCTCAACCGGCGCTGCGTGACCTCCGCGAGCGCCTGGAGATAACCCTCGCCGTACTTGCGGCGCAGATTTGCGCCGCTGAAATCGAAGGTCTTGTACGGCGAGTGGTCCTTGTAATAACCGTGCGGTGCCCAGTGCCCTTTGCCGTAAAACGGGCTCCCGGTTTCCGGTAGGTTCCGGAAATAATGTTCGCGGTCGGTGATCGGCGTGGCGGCCTCGACGCGCACACAATCCGTCCCGTGCGACCAGAACAACCGCCCCTCCGGGTCCACCAGCCACCATTTGCCCTGGTGTTTCTCGGCTCGGAAGAAACCAGCCGCCTTCAGTTGCGGCCCGGATGTCCAGCCGCCGTATTGGTTCCGGTCGGCGGGGCCGGGATGCTTGGCGATGTCTTTCTTCTCCGCTTCGCGTCGCACGGTGAACTCTTCCTGCGAATGCACCTTGCCCGGCCAGTCGCGGTGGATGAATTGCCCGAACTCGTCAATGAACGGAAAGAACTTCTTCGCATCAATCAGTTCGAGCGTTCCACCGGCGCGGACGTTGGAAATCTCGAACATATGGTCGCGTTTCGGCTTGGCGACGAACACCACCAACTGCGTGACGTTGGCCGGGTCAAGCTTCTCGCTTCCGCCCGGTGTGCCGCGCATCCCGATGATTTTCACGCCGCCGGCGACTGCCACCGGAAAACTGGCGAACGCCACGCGAAGCGTCCCGCCGGCACCGGGGTCAAGTTTAAGGTGATCGGTGATGCAATTGTTCTTGCCGTCAGCGCCCGGATTGTCCACGCGACAGGAAACGGTCACGGCTTCCGTGCCGACATTCTTCACGTCCATCTCGACAAACTGCCGGCGCGACAAGTCCCACTTGCCCTGTGGCGCTGCCAGCACGATGCCCGGCCACGGATTCTTGTGGCCGGTTTCGATTCGCAGTGCGCCGTTGCGCACGACTAAGATCTTTGCGTCGGTGGTCTTTATCGTGGCGGGGTCGAATGTCACGAGCCGTTCTGGTTCCTGTGCGATGACCGGGAGCGACAGGGTGCCGGTCACCAGGAACAGAATCAGCAGACTGGAAATGGTTCGCATAGGGTGAGCACTGTAACAAGAAGACTGGGCGAATCAAGCCACGGCCAGAAGTCATTCTATTTTGAAACATATGTTTCAAAATAGAATGACTTCTGGGGAATGGGAGGATGCCTAAGCAATCGTCAGCGGACTTGAACGATGGTGGTTTTGTTGTTGCGGTCGAGGGCAAACGTGCCCTGCCAGTAGGAACACTCGATGCGGTAGTCGCCGAGGAAGCCGCGCACTCTGACTTTGCCTTGGGCATCGGTGGCGGTCTTGATCTCGGCGGTCCACCAGTCTTTCTTGATGAGGCGGAGAAGGATATCGTAAGCGGGTTTCGGGGTCATGTCCTTGCGGACCAACCCCGCGGCGGCGTTCTTCCATGCTTTGAAGTCGCTGAAGTCCCACCACGTGATGGCCTCAACAGACGGATGGGAGAACAGAATGCGGTAGAACTCTTCGACTTGCCGGGCTTGTTCCTGCTCGGCGTCGGGCTTGGAGAGGATGGTGGTCTCGGTGAAATGGATTGGCTTGCCGAAATGCTTGTATTGCTCGCAGGTGTCCCATGTCTTCTTTGCGCCCCAGTAACGGTCGTGCATGTGCGACTGGATGCCGATGGCGTCAATCGGCACGCCGGCGTCGAGGCATTCGCGGATGAGGTTCTGGAATTTCTCATTGATTATGAAATCGTTGAGGATGAGCATCGCCTTCGGATCGGCCCGGCGCGCCTCGGCGAAGGTCCGGCGAATCAACTCAAGCTGTCCGAGAGATTGACAGAGATTGCCGATGGCGTTTTTGTGTTTCGGCATCACGACCGCTTCGTTCAACACGTCCCAGATGGGAACTGTGCTCTTGAAGGCGGCGATGTCGCGCTGAATGCGGTCGAGTTGGAGACGGAGAACCTCGTTCGTCTGTCGTCCTTCCAGCCATTTGGGCTGGACCTCGTGCCAGCAAAGCGGATGGCCTTTCGCGCGGATATCGTTCTGGACGCACCACTCGGCCATCATTCGCAACTTCTCCTCGTTCGGTTTGCCTTGCTCGCGCTCGTAGCTGCCCCAATAGAAAGGGAGCGTGGCGTAATTGAAGATCGCAGCGAACTGGCGCTGATACGCTTTTTGAAGTTCGGAAGCGTCCGCTGTGTTGATCAAAAAGGCGTTGCAGCCGAACAGAAACTTGTGCCGCGTCTGGCGAATCGTCACCGGCTGTCCGGCCAGCGGCGTGCCGTCGGGCGCGAGCACGGTGAACGTCGCCTCAGCGGTCCGGTGCTGGCGGATGCGCTGCTCTATCGCCTCCCGTGAAAGCGGATCGGCGGCGCGTAACAGGGTAGAAACGAAGAGCACCGCCGTAATGAGATAGGCGGTGCTCTTCATGTTCGGGTTTGAGTTACTTCGCCTCTTTGGCTTCGGCGTTGAGTTCAAGGCGGACATCGTCCTCAAGGACGCTGTCGCCAGCGCCTTTCCAAACGATGCCCCACCACTTGCGATTCACTTTGAAGTCGGCGGTGAGTTTGACGACGCCGTCTCTTTCGGTGAGGGTCGCTGGGAACTGAATCGTCTTGGTGACATCACGCAACTGCAAATCGCCGGTCACGGTGTAGATGTCGGGCTTGTCGGTTTTGGCGATGCTGACGCTCTTGAAGTTGGAGGTGGGGAATTTTTCACAGTTGAAGAAGTCGCCTTTCTTCATGACCGCGGCAAGCACGCCGGTCGGGTCATCGGTCTCGGTTGACTCGGTCTCGATATTGAGGTCAATGGTGGCGGTGGTGAGGTCGTTACCGCACATCGTGCCGCTGCCGTCGAACATGATGAACCAGCCGGAATGACGTCCGACTTTCTTGTAGCCGGTCCACTTGACGGGGCTGTCTTTGCTGGTGAGCTTGAATTTGCGCACAGGACCGGTCGGGGCGGAGGAGGAGGTCCTCACGACTTTGTTGGTTACCAACTGTCCCGCGTCAGCCTTGGCGAGCTGTTGTTTGTTGACGCGGTTTTGATAGACGAAGTATCCGCTCACTGCTACAGCGGCAATTACGGCGGCGATTGCTAGTTTCTTGATCATTTGTTTTCTCCTAGGTTGAAATGTTGCTTCTGACTGCCAACCACGATACCCGAAACCTCCGGGTGTTGGCGACAATAATTTTCAATCTCTTCCGTTCGCATGATAAAGAACGCCGTGGACAACGCATCAGCCCAGGCAGCGCTTGGCGCAAACGCCCACACCTGCTCGCGGTCACGGACGGGGTGCCCCGTGCGCGGATCGAAGATATGCTCGCCTTGAACGGCGCTACCAGAACCGCTGAGGGCGCGCTGATGCAACACGACCGGTTTGTCGGCATTGACCGTCCATCCCGCTTTGCCCTCCGGCGGATCGAGCGTGAGAACGGTGCTCTCGGCACTCAGCAGGGCGCGCGTAATGCCCCATTCCTCGAAAATTGCAGCGGCGCAATCGAGCGCGTAGCCTTTGCCGATGCCACCGAGGTCAACCTGCATGCCGGCTTTGCGGACGCCGACACGATGCGATTCCTCATCCATCATCAACAACTGCCAGCCCGTCCGCTCGCGCGCGGCGGCGAGTTCCTCCGGCGAAGGTGTGCGCGGCTTGCCGTCGGGCGTCCGCCAGCAGGCGAACACCGGGCCGATGGTCACGTCGAACGCACCGTTGGTGTCGGCGGCGACGAACTGCGCCATTTTCAGGCACTCGAACGCATCTAGTGTCAGCACCATTGAATCCCCCGGTTTGAGTTGGCTGATGCCGGCGATGTCGGTGGACGAATCGAACCGGCTCAACTCGGTTTCGAGCCGGTCAATCTGGTGAAACGCTTCCTGGCAGAGTTGCCCGGCGTAACGCTCATCGTCGTGCTCGACGAGGAAGGCGAACTGCGTCGCCATGGCCCCATGTGTGAAGCGGTGGATCATTTCTTTGTCTCTGGCGTGCCGTACACTTCGACTTCGATGTAGTGGTTCATTTCGTCCTCGGTGTTGCCTTTGCTGTAGCAGCGGATGTATCGGCCAACGACTGACTTCGCGTCAATGAGACGCCCGGCGTTCGTTTCGATGTATGCCTTGTCTGTTCCGATGCCCATGCCGGCGGAGTTATCGTGATCGTTGTTGTAGATCGTTTTGACGTTCGTGACAAAGTCGGGGTCGTCGGAGATCTGCACGATTACGTCGTGATAGGCGCGCGGACGGGCATGGTAATGCCAAATGGCGATGGCGTAGAGGGTGTGCTTGGCGCCGAGGTCAATCTGGACCCATTGAACTCCCGGCCCCAGTTCTACAACAGAGCCGTCGGTGGTTTCTTTGTCGCCATCGGTAATCATCTCCAATTCGCCGATGACCGGCGCGGAATCGCTGGAGGTGACTTTCTTGCCCTTGGAAACGTTGGTGATGCCTTCGGGTACCATGATCTTGGGCGGGGGCGTGTTGGTGCCTTCCAAGTTGGGAATTTTGATTGCCTGTGGAGTGCCTTGAGAAACCGCCTTTGGCAATTCCAGTTGTAGTTCCACCTGTTTTGTTTCGGCGGCGAACGCAATTGCTGTGACCATCAGGATGGCTGTGGCAAGTTTTCCGCTATTCATGGCTTGACCCTCCACCGGAGAAAGACGCTGCGCCACAACCGAACATTCAGCTATTTCCGCGTCTCCATGAACTTGTCCCACAGATCGCGGCGGATGTGGACTTGCAGTAGGACACCGGGGCGGAGACCGAAGAGTTCCGTCTGCCAGCCGTCGCCGAAGTCGAGGTTGAACTCCGGCGACGAGATGATGATGGACGCGCCAGCGGGATCGGCGGGTTTGTCCCAGTAGCCGATGTTGGGCAGATTGCGGAGATACCACGGCATTGGCCAGTATTCCTTGGACATGAATTTGACGACCAACTGTTTGCCGTCGGGACTGACGGCGGCAATTTGGTGGATGCGGTCCGCAAGGCGGACAGCATCACGCGAGGTGTGCGAATAGACACAGGGATTGCGTTCATCGCTGTCAAACCGCACAGAGTCGCTTCGCACGCTCTCAAAGGCAAGGTGACCGGCAGCGGCGAGCAACAGCGGCCACGCGCCCCAGGGGATCCATTTGACGAGTCCGGCCGCTCCGATACCGGCGAGCAGGACGTGTCCGTGGATGACCGACAACATGGACCACGGCGTCTTGTAGGGGATCAGAGCGTACACTCCTGCGATGACGAGAGTGTAGATGGCCAGGAATCTCCCAAACCCGAGCCGTTCATGGAACGAGCGGAAGATGCCAATGTAGGCGAGCAGGACAATGGCGGCCTCGGTCCAGAGGATTTTGCCGGCGCGATGCCATGAGTAGAGTTGAAGGTAGTGGTACCACGGTTGTTCGTGGCCGCTGCCCTGGCCGCGCTTGGCGTAGTTCAGGTAGGTGAGGACGCTCTGCGGCACGCCGCGCCAGTCGGTGAAGAAGACGGAGAACAAGACGGCCGACACCATCGCCGCCGGCAACAGAAAAGCCACCAGATGCATCGGTCGCAGTTGCGGTCGGGCCGGCTCAATGAGCCAGAAAACAGCCAGCGCAACAGCCAGGCTGAACCACGTGATGACACAGGTTTCCTTGGTGGCGTGCGTCAGGCCGACGCACACACCGGCGAAGATGGCCCAGCCGATTCGTCCGGTCTGCCAGTAGCGCCACGCGGCCAGCAGGAGCGCGAAGGTGAAAAATACCAGCAACATCTCCATGATGTAGTAGCGGCTGAAATAAACCAGAAACGGCGAGACCGCCGTGAACAACGCCGCCCATGCCGCCTCGGCCCGGCCAAGGATGTTGACCGATGCCAGCAACAGCAGAACCAACGCAACGCCGAACACCAGCGGCACGAGCCGCATGGTGGTGGCGGTCAACTGCGCCAGCGTTCGTTCGCCGCGCAGCCAGGCGAGGGGAACGGTGCTGTAGTACATCGTCGGGCCGTGGTAGTCGTGTGGGTCGTACTCGTAGGCGCCGCGTTCGAGCATGTCGCCGAGCCGGACGGCGTGGACCGCCTCGTCGGTGTGCATCGGGCGTTGCTCCAGGTTGGGGAGGCGCAACGCCAGCGCGACGGCGGCGGCGGCGAGTATGGCGATCCAGTGCAGTTTCATAAACAAAGTGGGACAGGCGCGCTCGCCTGTCCCACTCCGTGTGTGGTAACGATGGACAGGCGAGTCGCCTGTCCCGCAATCCGATTACTTGGCCGGTGTGCCGAACACCTCAACTTCGATGTAGTGGTTCATCTCGTTGGCGGTGTTGCCCTTGCTGTAGAGGCGAACATAGCGGCCTGTGACGCCCTTGGTGTCAATGAGTCGGCCGGTGTTGACTTCGATGTAGGCCTTGTCGGTGCCAATGCCCATCCCGGCGGAGTTGTCGTGGTCGTTGTTATAGACCGTCTTCACGTCGGTGACGAAGTCGGGGTCGTTGGAGACCTGCACGACGACGTCGTGATAGGCGCGCGCTTGGGCATGGTAATGCCAAAGGGCGACCGCGTAGATGTTGGCCTTGGCGCCGAGGTCAATCTGTACCCATTGGAGTCCAGGCCCGAGTTCGGTGTAACTGCCGTCGGTGGCTTCCTTGTCGCCGTTGGTGATCATCTCCAGCTCGCCGATGACCGGCGCGGAATCGCTGGAGGTGACTTTCTTGCCCTTGGCGAGGTTGGTGGTGCCTTCGGGCACCATGATCTTCGGCGCGGGCGTGTTGGGGGCTTCCATGTTGGGGAGCTTGACCGGCATCGGCGTGCCGACGAACATCGGCTTCGGCAATTCCAGTTTCAGTTCCACTTTCTTTTCGGCCGCGCTGACGTTGATGGCGAACGCGGCGATGAGCATTGCGACTGCGATGTGTTTGGTTTTCATATTAGATGTTGTATTCCTCCGGTTTGAATTCGAGCCGTTTCTGCGCTGCCACGGCCTCGTTGACTTTGAGGACCGCGACAGAGCTACGATATGCCACATCCGCGGGGCAATTCAAGGGCGTTCCCTTCTTGATTGCCTCGAAGAAGTTTTCGAGGTGCGCCTGGTGCGGCGGTTTGTCGAGCGTCACCGGGATTTCCCATGTCTCCGGTGGCGGCGACACGCGCACGTCCACGTTTTCGTCCTTCTTCTCGGCGGCGGGCGCGGGCGGTTCTTCCTTGCGTTTGAGAAGGCCTTTCTCAGCCCACTTGGTCCATTCGGGGGCGGTGGCTTTCTCGCGGTAGGCGTGGTTCCAGTTCGGAAGCTCGGAGATGACCATCGAGCCTTCGATGCCCATGTATTTCTCCAGGAACCCCATCGAACTGGTCGTCGTCAACACGCTGTACATGGCGCGCGCGGCGCCTTCCTTCGTGTCGTATTCGTAAATGCACATCACGTTGTCGTACCATTCGTGCGTCTTGAAATAATCAATGCCGCCGCTGGCGATGACCGCCTTCGGGTCGGCGTTGAAGAACCAACTGAACAT